>JANPBI010000413.1:0-6921 GCA_031430315.1 Rhodobacterales bacterium
CACACCCGGCCACAACCAACAGATAGCCCAAGCCCGGCTCCAGGATCATCACATTTCCGTAGTCCAAAAGCGGGCCACGGTACCGGATGGTAGCGGATACCGGCGCCGTGACCAAGGCCTCGCTCCGCGTGGCAAAGGTCAGTCCGGGGCGGCGCACGCCCGCAGCGTCGGCTTCGTTTGCACGTCGGATCAGCGTCCCTTGCACCGGCAGGGGAAGCCTGCCCTTTGCGGCGGCAAATCCGGTACCGTCCTGGCCGCCGTCGTCGGGCAGGGCAAGTCCTGCTGCCAGAGCCTCCAAGGTATCGGCATTCTCGACCAGTTCCCGCAGCGTCTCGGGGTCTTCGACAAATCTTTTGGGCAAATCCGTGCGATCCGAAATCGCCTGGCTAAGGGCCGTGCGTGCCGCCTGCGCTGCCCCCAAGCCCTGGACGAGCGTTTCATTTGCGCGGGCCTGCAGGCCACGAAGGTCCGCCAGCTCTTGCAGGTCCGTCCGCAGCGCATCGACTTGGGCCTGCAAGGCGGGGGTGACATCCGCAATCAACATGCCGGAATGAACCGTGTCCAATGGTCCATCGGGGTGCAATAACAACAGCGGTCCGCTTTCCGCCTCGATGCGGCTGAGGACCGCGACCAGCTGGGCAACCTCGGCACGTTGATCGTCCAACTGGCGGGTCAGCACAGCCTCGCGATCCTCGGCCTGTCGCAACGCTTCGCGAAGGGCCGAAAGGCCCTGTTCGTAGGCCCGGATGGTTTCGGTCAAGGCTGCGACCCGGTCCTTGGCGCGTTCGGCCTGTTGCAGGTCCGTGATTGCGGATTGAAGGGCCGCCGCCGCCGCTGCAGCTTCGTTTGCAACGGTCTGCGCCCCCACCCCGTTCGGAAGTGTCAAAAGGGCCGCAAGGAGAAGCGCGGTCTTCATATGTCCAGCAAGCTCCGGCCCGTCATCTCCGGCGGTTGGGGCAGGTCCATCAGCGCCAGAAGTGTTGGGGCAAGGTCAGCCAATCTGCCGCCCTTGCGCAGCGTTGCCCCTTTGGGCCCGCCGACCAGGATAACAGGGACCGGGTTCGTCGTGTGCGCCGTATGCGGTCCGCCGGTCACGGGATCGACCATCAACTCGCAATTGCCGTGGTCTGCAGTGACGACCATCGCACCGCCGACCGCCCGCAAAGCCTCCAGCGCCCGGCCCAATCCCAGATCCACCGCCTCGCAGGCCTTGATCGCGGCGGGCAAGCTGCCGGTATGGCCGACCATATCAGGATTGGCATAGTTCACGACGATCAGATCGTGCTGCGCCGCAATAGCCTCCACCAGCCGATCAGAGACTTCTGCCGCGCTCATTTCGGGCTGAAGGTCATAAGTAGCGACTTTCGGCGATTTCGGCATCGCGCGCGACTCGCCCGGAAATGGCTCCTCGCGGCCCCCGTTGAGAAAGAACGTGACGTGGGGGTACTTTTCCGTTTCGGCCAGCCGGAATTGCGTCAGGCCTTGTTTGGCGACCCATTCGCCCAAGACATTGATCAGCACTCGCTTGGGATAAGCGGTGCCGATATAGGCGTTGTGCAGGTCGGAATACTCGACCATCCCCAGCATCGCCGCCCATTTCGGGCGCGTTCCAGCGTCAAAGGCGTCAAAACCCGGCTGCCCGAGTGCGGCAAGAATTTCACGCGCGCGGTCGGCACGGAAGTTGAGGCAAAAGAGCCCGTCGCCATCCCGCACCCCGGCATAGTCACCGATCACGGTGGGCGCGATGAATTCGTCGGTTTCGCCTTTGGCATATGATTGGGCAACGGCCAATTGCGGTGTGGCCGCAACCTCACCCCTGGCATGGACCATGACCTCATAAGCGCGGGCGACCCGGTCCCAACGGTTGTCGCGGTCCATCGCCCAATAGCGTCCTGTAAGCGTCGAAACCCGCGCACCGTCGGGTAGCGAAACCATGAGCGCGGCGACGAATTCCCCCGCTGAAGACGGCGACACATCCCGCCCATCGGTGATAGCGTGCAGCGCCACCGGCACGCCCAGCGCGGTGATCGCGCGGCAGGCGGCCAGGATATGGTTCAAGTGCCCATGTACGCCGCCGTCGGAGATCACGCCCATCAGATGCGCCGTGCCGCCGCTGGTCCTCAGCCTGGCTGCGAATTCCAGCAGGGCCGGGTTCTTGGCGAAACTGCCATCCTCGATGGCCAGATCAATCGCCCCCAGATCCATCGCCACGACGCGCCCCGCGCCGATATTGGTGTGGCCCACCTCGGAATTGCCCATCTGTCCCGTCGGCAAGCCGACATCAGGTCCGTGCGTGGTCAGCGTGGCATGCGGGCAGTCGTGCCAAATGCGGTTGAAGTTCGGAACATGCGCCTGCGCTGGCGCGCTGACCGCGGGGTTCGTGCCAATCCCCCAGCCATCCAGAATACACAAGACAACGGGTTTGGGCGCGGGCATCAGGGTACTCCGGGTTGCGATGGGCGGATTTTACGCCGCAACGCTGGAGGGGGCAACGCCGCAGGCGCGGAACCAACCGCTCTTGGTCCCCTCAATCGATGATGGCGTGGCAGACGGCCTGCAGTTTGTTGCCATCCGGATCCCGGATGTAAGCCGCGTAATAGTTGTCACCGTAGTGCGGGCGCAAGCCGGGCGCCCCTTCGGACATGCCGCCATGCGCCAGCGCGGCGGCGTGAAACGCATCCACGCTGGCCCGCGTCTCGGCATCAAAAGCGATATGAGTACCATTGCCCCAGGTTGCCGGACGTCCATCGTCTGGCTTGTACAGATACAGACCCGGCCATTGACCGCCCTTTTCGTAGCAGGGTGCCTTTTCCGGGGGTCGGGGTAGCCGCTCCCAACCAAGCGTGCCAAGAACGCTGTCATAAAACCGTACCGACCGTGCCGTGTCGTTGGTTCCAAGGGTGATGTGGCTCAGGACCGACATAAACGTTCTCACTTCAGGGACGATGCAATCCTAAAGTTGAACGGGCAAACTGACAACTCTGTGCACCTGTCACTGCCGGTGATAGGGCCCGCCGGCAAGAATCGTCGCCGCGCGGTACAGCTGTTCGGCCAGCATGACCCGCACCAGCCGGTGCGGCCAAACCGTGCGCCCAAAAGATATCGCGACATCCGCCCGGTCACGCAGCGTCGGCGCAATCCCGTCGGCGCCGCCGATGACCAGTGCCACATCCTGTCGCCCAGCGTCGCGCCAGCGCGCCAGTTCGGTGGCGAAATCGGGGCTGGTCATCATGGTACCGCGTTCGTCCAGCACCACCAGCAGGCCCCCAGCTGGCACCGCGCGCGCCAACAGGTCGGCCTCTGTTGCCATGCCACCACCCTTGCGGTCATCAACTTCGGTCTCGATCAGCGGACCAAGACCGAGGGGCCTGCCGGTGCGGTTAAACCGTGCGACATAATCGTCGATCAGCGTGCGTTCAGGCTCGCCCGCCTTGATCCGACCAATCGCGCAGATATGGACGCGCATCAGACCTTGGCGGCGCGGTCCAGCCCGTCCGACTGAAGCCACATCTTTTCCAGCTGGTAGAATTCGCGCACTTCGGGACGGAAGACGTGGATGATGACGTCGGACGCATCGATCAGCACCCAGTCGCCGGTGTCCTTGCCTTCCATCTTGGCGATGATCTGGAAGTCCTGCTTCAGCCGGTCGACCAGCTTTTCCGAGATGGAGGCCACCTGACGCGAGGACCGCCCCGAGCAGATCACCATGTAATCGGCGACGTCAGACCGACCGCGCAGGTCGATCTTGACGACCTCTTCGGCCTTGTCATCGTCAAGCGATGCCAACACACATTCCAGAACTTGCTCGGATGAAAAGCCTTCCGGGCCGCTCATGCGTGGCACGCGGGGGCCGACCGGCAATCCGGTCGCAGGGTCAGAGTGAGACAGGACATCGTCCTCCATGGAACGCGCGAACAGGGGTCTTCGCGCCGCGTGCCTTGAATTGAAACTAGCACCCCGAAGGCGCAATCTCAACCGACTGGGCGAAGGCGCGGGGTCTATCGCTCAGTTTCCGGTTTTGCAAGGCTGGATCGCGGCAAGCGTTTCGGCCCCGAGCAAGTCCGACAACCGTCCGCCGCGGATCAGCGGCAGGAAAGGCGCGTCCGCAGCCATCCGGATCAGCACCGATCCCGTGGCATCCGGCGCCGGACCGTCGCCGACGGCACAACCGCCCAGACCAAGGCCCAGGCTGCCCTGTGCTTCGCCCTGGCGTTTCCACGCGGCGATCTGGCGCTGCAGGCCGCGCATTTTTTCGGCGTCTGTCTCGCTCAGCGCATAGACCCGCGCGGTGGAGCCATCAGGTGCGGTCACACCCGCCGTCGCCGGGATGTCCCGCAGAACGAAACTGCCCTTCAGACTTTCCTTGCCGCGCGTCGCGCCAAATTCCAGCTTGGCCGAGCCGGGCTTGGCGGCCAGCCCCTGCGGCAAGATCAATGCCACCTCGATCTCGGCGGGGTCGGCGATCAGGGGGTCAAGGGCAGCCAGCCGCGCGGCAGTGGTGGGCACCACCGAGGCGCAGGCAGACAGCAACAAAAAGGCGAGGGCAGGTCTCATTCCGAATCTCCTTTGACAGATAATACTTACTGTAATACAATAAAATTTGATTACTTAAAGAGGAAAAGATCATGCCTGACATGTCCCGTATCTCCACCTTGTCGACCTGGCTTTACTGGACGGCCTTGGTGCTGATGATCGTCTTGCCAGTCGCTCTGATCGCGATCCTGATCCGCGGCTGGCTGAATCCTGACGACTTGCTAACGCAGTTCCCCGGCGTCACTGCAAGCGTCAGCCCCGCAACCGCCCTGATCGTGACGCTGATCGGCGCGCTCAGCCTGCCACCGCTGCTGGTGGCCCTCGACCAGGCGCGCCGGCTGTTCGCGCGATATCAGGCGGGTGAGATCCTCAGTGATGCCTGCGCCAGCCACATCCACCGCGTTGGGCAGATGCTGGTCACCCTTGCGATCCTGGACGTGATCCTGCCGACGCTGCAGGTCCTGGTGCTCAGCTGGGGCAACCCGGTGGGGCAAAAAATGCTGCAGATCGGACTCTCGGACGAAACCCTAGGCTTCCTGCTGGCCGGCGGCATGCTGACCGTGATCGGCTGGGTGATGCGCGAGGCAGCGCGGGTCAAGGCCGAGAATGAGGAGTTCGTCTGATGGAAATCGTTGTCCGCCTCGACGTGATGCTGGCCCGCCGCAAGATGCGCTCGCGCGAGCTGGCAGAAATGATCGGCATCACCGAACAGAACTTGAGCCTGCTGAAATCCGGCAAGGTAAAGGGCATCCGTTTTGACACGCTTGCCGCGATCTGCGACGCGCTCGAGTGCCAGCCAGGGGATTTGCTGGAGGCGGTCAGTTCAACTTGAAGGCCACCTCGTTTCGGCGGTTCCACGGCGGCGTGAACGGGGCGTCGTAGAACATGAACTGGGGCAGCCCCGTTGTTTTCAACCCACTGGCCTTTGCCCAAGCCCCCAACTCTTCGGCGCGGCTCGCCAGTGCAGCGGAGGTTGGAAGGCCAGAAAACCGCAGTACGATCATGCGATTGGGCTTTGTCGTCACAAACCGAATGCGCGCATCATTGGGCTTCGGCAAGGTGTCCAGCGTATAGGCCCCTGGCATCATGAACTGTACGGTCCATAACTGGTCCGACCCCGTTTGCGTCACCGGCGTCGTCATCGCGATCTTTTCCGATGGAACCTGGGTTACGGGCGTTGTCATCGCGACCTTTGCGCGTGCCTCGTTGCCACCAAAGATGTAGCCCGCAAGAACGCGGAACCCGGCATTGATCGCGGCGTCGCGGTCGCCAGAAACGCTTACCTCGGCGGCGATATGGGGCTGATATTGGCGAACCTCGACTGCCCCTTCGGCGGATTCCACGATGTAGTCGGGGGTTTCATTTCCCTTGTACATATCCGCCTCTGCCCTGACCGACACGGCAAGCACGAACAACACTGCAAGTCTCCATCGCATGACATCCTCCCGCTGGTCTCTCCGCGGCTAAAGATGTGATGCTGCGGCCTTGCTTTGCCAAGTCTGAAAGCGTATTTCCGGTTTCTATGATGCGATTTTTCGACATTGCCGACCATGATCGACTGCCTTGGCGGTTCACAGCGATCTATCGCTCCGCGCTGGCGCGGCTTGGCTGACGCCTCGCCTGTTCTGCGACGTTTCTTCCATTTGTCAATTCGAAAGATGAGCCATGACCGCTCCGCGCACGCTTTATGACAAGATCTGGGACGACCATCTGGTCCATCGGGCCGAAGACGGCACCTGCCTTTTGTACATCGACCGGCACCTTGTGCATGAGGTGACCAGCCCGCAGGCATTTGAAGGCTTGCGCATGACAGGCCGCACTGTCCGCGCGCCCGAAAAGACCATCGCGGTGCCGGATCACAACGTACCGACGACGCTTGATCGCGCCAATGCCGAGACGATGACCGAGGACAGCCGCATCCAGGTGCAGGCATTGGACAAAAACGCCAAGGATTTCGGGATCAACTATTACCCCGTCACCGACGTTCGCCAAGGCATCGTCCACATCGTCGGCCCTGAACAAGGCTGGACCCTGCCGGGCATGACAGTTGTCTGCGGCGACAGCCATACCGCCACGCATGGGGCGTTTGGCGCGCTGGCCCACGGGATCGGGACATCCGAAGTTGAACATGTTCTGGCGACGCAAACGCTGATCCAGCGCAAGGCCCGCAACATGAAGGTAGAGATCACCGGCAGCCTGATGCCAGGTGTGACCGCCAAGGACATCACGCTTTCCGTTATTGGCGAAACCGGCACCGCCGGTGGCACCGGCTATGTCATCGAGTATTGCGGCCAAGCGATCCGCGAGCTGTCGATGGAAGGCCGCATGACCGTCTGCAACATGGCCATCGAGGGCGGTGCCCGCGCCGGTCTAATCGCACCGGACGAG
>JANPBI010000414.1:0-2076 GCA_031430315.1 Rhodobacterales bacterium
GGAGCCTTCAGGGCGCATGTCGGCATCGTGAAAACAGTAGAAGGGCTGGCCCAGGATATCGAACATCTCGAACGCCACATCGGCCTTCAGCTTCGCAAGCGCCATCCCGTCACCGAACCACGGGCGGTCAAACGTCTGGCCGCCAAAAGGGTCCCCTCCGGGCCATGCAAAGCTGTGCCAATAGGCGACCGCGAAACGAAGATGGTCCTCCATCCGCTTGCCCAACAGGACTTCGTCTGGATTGTAGTGACGAAAGGCGAATTCGTTGGCTGTTGCTGCGCCTTCGTACCGGATCGCGGGGATGTTCTTGAAAAAGTCTGTCATGTCAGGCCTCTGATGGCGGTTTGAGCGGCACGATAGCGGGCATGACCGGCATCGAACGCGTCGATAAGGGCAGGATCAGGGTCGATCACGCGGGCGATCTTGGGCAGGGTCGCAATTTCGGCCCCCGCGCCTGTCGCAGCCATAATGGCAAGCCGCGCCGCACCAAAGGCGCCGCCAAAATCACCGGCGACCGGCACCTGCACCTGGACGTTCAAGGCGGTGGCGATGGCCGAAAGCCAATAGTCCGACCGTGACCCGCCCCCTACCGCCAGCAACGTCCTGAGCCGGGTTCCCGTCGCGGCCAGCACGTCACGGCAGTCACGAAAAGCAAAGGTCACGCCTTCAAGGACAGCGCGGGTGGTGGCCTGGCGGTCTGTGGCATGTTCAAGCCCGATGAACGCCCCCCGCATGTTGGGGGAATTGATTGGCGTTCGCTCGCCGCCAAGATAGGGCAGGAAAACCGTTTTGCGCGGCGCCTGGAGGGGGCCAAGGGCGCCTGTCAGCGTGGCCGCATCCTGCCCCAACAGCCCGGCATACCAGTTCAGCGCATCGGTCGCGGCAAGGATCACGCCCATCTGGTGCCAGGTGTTGGGCAGCGCATGGCAAAAGGTGTGTACGGCGGTGGCCGGGTCCGGCTGATAGCCGTCATTGGCGGCAAACAGCACGCCCGAGGTGCCGATCGAGGCAAAAGCCTCGCCCGCGCGCACCACGCCGACGCCGACGCCCGAGGCCGCGTTGTCACCACCGCCCCCGGCAATCACCACGCCCTTCGGCAGACCCCAGCGCGCGCCCAAGGCGGGCCTGAGGTGACCGGAAGGTTGCGACCCTTCAACCAGCCGGGGCATATGGGCCCGGCTGAAGCCCGTGGCGGTCAGCAGTTCATCCGACCAGTCGCGCTTGCCGGTATCAAACCATGCAGTGCCCGAGGCATCAGACATCTCGCCGACATAGTCGCCGGTCAGCCAGAGGCGGAGATAATCTTTCGGCAGCAGAATCTTGGCGATCTTTTCCCAGATCCGGGGTTCGTGCCGCTGCACCCACATCACCTTGGGCGCGGTAAAGCCGGGAAAGACGATGTTGCCGATGATCCGGCGAAACATCGGGTCGCCGTCAAGTTCGGCAGCTTCTTCGTGTGCGCGGGTGTCGTTCCAAAGCATGCAGGGGCGCAACACCTCGTCCGACGCATCCAGCAATGTCGCACCATGCATCTGGCCTGAAAGGCCAATCGCGCGCACAGAGCCGAGGCCATGGACGGCCAGCTGGTCCAAGACTGTTTCCGCAGCCGCAATCCAGTCAGCGGGGCTTTGCTCGCTCCACCCATCGTGCGGGCGGCTGACACTGAGGGGCGCTGTCGCATCTGCCAGCACGCGCTGGTCCTCGCCGATCAGAACGCCTTTCAGCCCCGAAGTGCCAAGATCCAGCCCGATATACATCAGGCTGCCTTGGCAGGCTTCTTGCCAAGGATGATCATGCTCAGGATGTCTTCGTCCGTGACCTCGTTCACGTTTACCGTGCCGACAAGTTGGCCGTTTTTCATCACGCTCGCCCGGTCGCACAGCTTCATGACGTTGTGGATGTCATGCTCGATCAGGAAGATGCCAAGGCCCTGCGCCTTCAGCTCCTGGATCAGTTCGGCCACCATCTGGGTTTCCTGCGGGCCAAGTGCGGCCGTAGGTTCGTCCATGATCAGGATCTTGGCGTTGAAATAAACCGCGCGGGCAATGGCGACTGACTGTCGCTGACCACCCGACA
>JANPBI010000415.1:0-19606 GCA_031430315.1 Rhodobacterales bacterium
TCAACGCAAAGCGGTTGGCGGACGCCAAGACGACTTCTTGCGCCCCGGCCGCCCGATGGCGAAAGCTGTCCTTGCCGGGTTGATCAAGGTCCACATCGTGATGGACATGCTTGACCGTCGATACCGAATATCCGCGGTCAGTGATCTCTTTGACCAGCCGCTCCATCAGACTGGTCTTGCCGGCATTCTTCCACCCGATGATTCCGAACACGCGCATCACGGGGTCACCAACCCGGCCTCGGCCCTTGCCAGATCGGCCAGACTGTTGAGGTTCGTGAACATGCTGGGTTCAGCAAACTCGGCCCTTGCAGCGTCATGCAGGTCAACAAAACCCAAGACACGGGCCGAGATGGAGTCGCGCAAAAAGCGTTCCAGGTCATGCCGTAGGGCAATCGGCCAAAGACCGAAGGTCGGATGATCGCGTCCAGCACTCCGGGCAATTGCGAATCCGTCGCGATGGAATTCTCCGGCAAGACAGAGGTGCGGCACCAGATCACAAGGCAAGAACGGCGTGTCGACTGCGGCACTTGCAAGATGGCTCGCGCCAAGGCGTTCGGCCCATTGCATCCCCGCAAGTATTCCCGACAAGGGACCCCGCGATCCGACAAGGCCGTCGTCGCCAATCACAGGCAGGCCAAAGCACCTGTAACGGTCTGGTGCCCCATTTGCCGAAAGAACGAGTGCTTCGACCTGGGGGGAAAACCTTGCGATGACGCGATCCAGCAACGTCATTCCAGCCAGCGGCATCAGAGCCTTGTCGGCACCGTCCATTCGTCTTGCAGTACCGCCTGCCAGGATGACGCCAAAAATCCGCATCGGACCCTGCCTTTGTTCGCTGATAATATCGGACCAGCCATGACGACGGGACCGACGGATCAGGGCGCAGCGTTGCCAGCCTGGACCAAAAGCACGCCATGGTTGTTGTCTGCGTCGTCATCCGTGATCTTGCGCGACGTGACGCCGGGCAACGTCGCGAAAGCTTCCGACAGGATTTTGGGGTAGTAAGTCTGGGGCAGGCTTTCAAAGCCGGGAACCCCGCGCAGGATGGACGATACGGATTGCGTGCACATCGCCTTTGGTACTGCGCCGTACGCTTTGGCGCGCTGCATGACCAGTTCGGCAGTGCCTGCCGAGACCGGCAACTTCTGTTCGATCACGTAAAATGTCTCGCGCGCATGGTAGTCAATATAAAACAGGACCATCCGGTCGGACATTCCGTAATGCAGGTCATTGCGTTCTGGCAGGCGTGGGTGTTGCCAGGTTCCTGCTGGGTCAAACATCACACGTTCTGAACCGTTGATCAAAAGCCCCGTATGCGCCCCTGCGCCGCTGCGCACGTTTATGACGGTATAAAGCGTTAGCGAAGGTGGTTCACTGGACACAAAGCGAGCTGCCTGCACCGACTCTTCGGTCGCCCATTTTGGCTCAGCACCACAGCCAGCAAGCACGAGCGCCACGGCAAGGGCAAGGAATGTCCGGATCATGATGCGCAAGTCCCCGTTGGGCCAGTCAGGCGTTGGTCAGCGCAAGAAAGATCAAGATGCCGATCGAGATACAAGCCCCCCAGGTCACCATGCGAAGGAACCCGGCAAATGTTTTTTCCTGAACGCGCGTGTCCATCGTGCCGTGTCTATGTTCTGCGCCCTTGAGGTGGTCGGCCATCGCTTGTCGTCCTCTGGTAAAGTCTTGGGTTAAGGTCGGATACC
Organism: Rhodobacterales bacterium; assembly: GCA_031430315.1. GTDB lineage: Bacteria > Pseudomonadota > Alphaproteobacteria > Rhodobacterales > Rhodobacteraceae > JAJNPS01. The sequence continues at coordinate 1,707 of JANPBI010000415.1, forward strand.
TCATTCGTTGGCATCTGTCACGGGGCGGCGCATTGCCCGGAAAATTGGCCGCACCATGTTGCGTTGCGTCAGACGGTGCGTCAGACGGATGCGTCTCCGGAATCGCCACCCCGCCACCCTTCGGGCAGGCGAAATCCGATCCGGCGCGCGGGTTCTTCGGGGCTGCGCTTTGGGACGGCGCGCAGGATCACAGAAAGCTGTGTTACATGCTGAACCAGCTGTGTTCGCGCACCATCTTCGTCTCGACCGTAGAATGTCAGGATGTCGGGATCGAAATAGCCCAGGCCTTCGATCCGCAAGATGCCGGCCTCGCCGCCCGCAAAGCCGACGGCCACCTCTTCGGCGTGGTTCAGCTGCGCCTCGAAATTGCGGATATAGTTGACCACACGTGCATAGGCCGAAGCCGCCGGAGAAAGTGAGGCAGTGGTCTTTGCAACGGTCTTGCGGGGCCGCGGAGAACTTGCGCTGGCTGACATCGGTAGCCTTTCGTCGGACCTGGACTGGTTGTCAGGTGCCGGGTGAAAACAAGGAACGCAAAACGGGACAAAGATGCAAGCGAAGTCGCCTTGGACCGCCTGTCGGGTCGGTCACGTGGTCAACATCTGGTCCGTGACTGCGAAAAGCCTGTCTGCGCCGTCGCACGCCTCGGCCAGCAAAGAGGCATGTTCCGGCAGAACTCGCCGGATCATGGCGCTGGCAAGAGCAGCCCGGTCGGCATCCGCAATTGCCGCTACCAGATGTGCATGCCCCCCAAGGACCAGCGCAAAGGCGCGAAGATAGGGAACGGCCCCGGCATTACGGTCATCCGGTGAATTGTCCAGAAGCACCGCCGTCGCTTTGCGCAGACGTTCCGCCGCCTGTTCAAGGCTGGCAGCAAGGTCCGGAAGCCTCTGCGCGCACGACCGGGCATTGACGACAACTTCGTCGATCAACGCATAGGCAGCTTCACCCTCATCTGCGAACTTGCGTCCCACCAGGTCCATGGCCTGGATTCCGTTGGTACCTTCGTAGATCGGCGTAATTCTTGCGTCGCGCCAATACTGCGCGGCGCCTGTCTCTTCGATGTATCCCATGCCGCCGTGGACCTGGATGCCAAGGTCCGAAACGCTGCATCCCACATCCGAACCAAACGTCTTGGCAATCGGCGTCAGAAATGCGGCGCGGGCATGCCAATGTGGCTGATCGGTTGCCTTGGCCATGTCCATCGCAACGGCGCAGGACAGCACGATCGACCGCGCAGCAAACACCTCTGCGCGCATGCGAACCAGCATGCGCCGCACATCCGCATGGGCGATGATCGTGCCCTGGACGTGACCAGGGGTGGGGCCCTGCCGACGGTCCTGAGCGTAGCGCGCCGCTTGTTGCAGGGCTGCTTCGGCCAGCCCGACACCCTGCGCGCCAACGGCCAGGCGCGCGTTGTTCATCATCGTGAACATAGCCGCCATTCCCTTGTGCGGCGCGCCAACCAACCAGCCCGTCGCGTTGGCATACTCCATGACGCAAGTGGGCGATCCGTGCAGTCCCAGTTTGTGTTCCAGGCTGATGACCTTGACAGCGTTGCGCAGGCCCGGCGATCCCGCCGCGTCCGGCAGGAATTTCGGCACAAGGAACAGGCTGATCCCGCGTGTCCCTGCCCCCCCGTCCGGCAGGCGCGCCAAGACCAGGTGACAGACATTCTCAACTAGGTCGCTGTCCCCCCAGGTGATGAAGATTTTTTGGCCGGTGATGCGATACGTCCCGTCTCCAGCCGGGACTGCGCGCGTGGTCAGCGCGGCGACATCGCTTCCCGCTTGCGGCTCGCTGAGGTTCATGGTGCCGGACCAGACACCACTGTTCAATTTTGGCAAGTATAGCGCCTTGATCTCGTCGCTGGCATGTTGCTCCAGCGCGTCGATCTGGCCTTGCGACAACAGAACCTTGACCTGAAGACTGATGCACCCGGCGGTCATCATTTCAGTAACTACTGTGGCCACTGACATGGGCAATCCAAGGCCGCCATGAGTCGGGTCGGCAGTAATGCCAACCCACCCGCCTTCCGACAACAGCTGATATGCCGGACGGAATTCGGAGAGGCAGCTGACCTCGCCGTCCTGCAGGTTCGCTGCCGCGCGGTCACTGGCCAAGCGCAAGGGATCCATGACGTCTTCGCTAAGCCTTGCAGCCTCTTTGAGGACATCGCCGACCGCGCCAAAATCGATTTCGGCAAATTGCGCCGTCGCGGCAACCTGACCATAGCCTGCAACGTGTTCGAGGATGAAAAGACTGTCGGAAACCGGCGCGCGATAGGGCATCAGCAATCCTTTTGGTCTGTGCGCTTGGCAATCCGAATGGGGAGGCCTAAAGCAACGTCACCTTAATCGGCCAGCAACCCTCAGCAAGATGGACGCAACGTCACACCATGCCCCGGACCGAAATCCTGCCGCCAACGCCCAAGGGTATTGACCGCGCAGCGGCCATTCTCGACACAGGCGGATTGGTGGCGTTTCCGACCGAGACGGTCTACGGCCTTGGCGGAGACGCAAGGTCGGATGCGGCGGTCGCGGGCATCTTTGCGGCCAAGGGACGACCCAGTTTCAACCCGTTGATCGTGCATGTCCCAAGTCTTGCCGCGGCGCAAAGGATCGCGGTTTTCGACACTGTTGCAATGGCCGTGGCAAGTGCGTTCTGGCCGGGTCCGGTGACTTTGGTTCTGCCCATTCGACGGGAGGCTGGCGTGTCGGCGCTGGTGACGGCAGGCCTGAATACCGTGGCGATCCGGGTCCCGGCGCATCCATTGGCGCAGGCGCTGTTGAGGGCCTTTGGGCATCCTGTGGCGGCCCCTTCGGCGAACCCGTCGGGCCGGATGTCGCCGACCCGGGCAGAACACGTCCTTGAGGGGCTTTCCGGCCGCATCGATGCAGTCCTTGACGGTGGGCCATGCGAGGTCGGGGTCGAGTCTACGATCTTGGGCCTCGATGGCAGACCGGTCTTGCTGCGTCCCGGCGGCATCCCGATGGAGGCGTTAGAACTGGCGCTGGACCAACCCCTTGCGACCGGTGGCAACGGCGAAAAGCCAAATGCGCCGGGGCAGCTTGCCTCGCATTATGCGCCACGTGCTTCGGTCCGACTGAATGCGCTAACATCGCAGGGCGCAGAGGTGTTGATCGGCTTTGGTCCGGTCAAGGGGGAGATGTCGCTATCGAACAACGGCGACCTTGCCGAAGCCGCCGCTGCCCTTTTTCACGTCTTGCGCAAGGCTGACGACAAAACGGGTCCCCAGGGTCGCATTGCGGTTGCCCCCATCCCTGACAAAGGGCTCGGCAGGGCGATCAACGACCGCCTTCGCCGTGCTGCTGCCCCGCGCGATTAGGTGCGGGCCGGGATGCCCCTACCCTTTTGCACGGCAGGGCGGGCCAGAAACCTGTCAAGATAAGCGGGGACGTTTTTCAGCCGATCCCACCCGACCAGATCGGACGCCTTGTAGAAGTCCCGCAAGGTCGCCAGCCAAGGCCCTACCGAAATGTCGGCGATGCTGTAATCGCCAACCAGCCATTCCTTGCCCGCAAGCGCACCGTCCAACACCTTCAGCAAACGCTCGACTTCGGCCCGGTACCGTTCCTTGGGGCGCGGATCTTCGATTTCCTTGCCTGCGAATGTATGGAAAAATCCAAGCTGCCCGAACATCGGGCCAAGCCCGCCCATCTGGAACATCAGCCACTGCAGGATCGTGTAGCGATCCGCGTCGGGCAACAGTTTTCCCGATTTCTCAGCCAGATAGATCAGGATTGCGCCGCTTTCGAACAGGGCGAGCGGCTTGCCTGAAGGGCCGTTGGGATCGATGATCGCGGGGATCTTGTTGTTGGGATTGAGGCTCAGGAATTCCGGGCTCATCTGGTCATTTGTGGCAAAGTTCACCAAGTGGGGCTCGTAGGGCAATCCCATCTCTTCCAAAGCGATCGACACCTTCTGACCATTTGGTGTCGGCAAAGAGTAAAGCTGGATGATTTCAGGGTTCTGAGCCGCCCATCGAGCGTTAATCGGAAAATCGGCAATCTTCGTCATAATGCGGTCCTTTTGCCTATACTGTTCCAACATAGGATAAAATTCCCCGTGCGAAAGTGGGCAAAGCTGTGCATAGTCGCCCCGCGCATGTGCGTTTGTGTAAGAGAAGACCTGTCGGAAAAGATGGGCTTAGAAAAGGGAACCGTGGAATGATTAAAGAATTCAAGGACTTCATCGCCAAAGGCAACGTCATGGACCTGGCGGTCGGTATCATCATTGGTGCCGCGTTTACCGCTATTGTGAGCAGCCTCGTGGGCGATCTCATCAACCCGATCATCGGCTTGATCCTAGGGGGCGTCAACTTTTCTGATATGTTCCTCGACCTCTCCGGTACCAATCCGGCGTCGCTTGCAGCAGCCAAAGAATCTGGCGCGGCGGTCTTTGCTTATGGTGCGTTTATCACCGCAGTGATCAACTTCCTGATCATCGCATTCGTAGTGTTCATGCTTGTAAAGGCTGTAAACAAACTGAAAGGTCCGGCTCCTGCCGCTGCACCTGCCGGTCCGACTGCAGAAGAACTGCTGACCCAAATCCGCGACTCGCTCAAAGCTCGCTGATTTCTGCACACTGGATAAGGGCCCCCGCTGCAAGCCGGGGGCCTACTTCATTTGCCTTTTGTCGCGATCAAAAGCGCAATCAGTTTTGCGAGTGTCTGCGCATCATTTCCCGGGCTTGCCGGCAGAATCTGCAACCCCAACAGCGCCGCATAGATCAGATGGGCCTGCCAGATGGCCTCGTCGTCATCCCGCGCGGTGTCTCGCAAGCAATCTTTGACGTAGGCGATGCGCCCAGCGTCGACACGGCGCACGACCTCGGCCACGTCGAGCGCATAGCGCGCCCAATCCCGAAGGGCGGGTTCTGCCGCAGCGCCACCATGCGACGGGTCGTGGTTCATTGTTGTCGCGATTTGAACCAAAGCCTGTAGTCTTGGCAATCCTGGCGCAAGCGGTTCCAGCGCGGCAATAATCTGGCGAAACGCCGTGTCTTCCCAATAATCAAGCATGGAAGTTCGCCAATCCGCTGGGTCGGAAAAATGCCAATAGAACGATCCCTTGGTGGTTCCCAAATCCCGCGCAACGGCCTCGACACGCAATGCGCCTACACCCCCCACAGTCAGCGCGCGAAAGCCCGCGAGGATCCAGTCTTCGCGCGAAAGGCGCTGCGTCATTTTGCCCATTTCTCACGATACGCTACCGTATTGAACGGATCAAGGTTCTGTGTTCCATACGGTAGCGTACGGAATCACAAGGACATACAACATGCGTCATCCAACACTGGCTGCGGCGATCTTGATGGCCGCTACGACGGGCCTCCACGTAATCGGAGGTGGCCCTGAGTTTCACGTGCCCATTCAGGCATCATCGCTGGACCTGCCGCTGCGCGCCATTTCGGCGGTGCTTTGGCATATGGTGACGGTGCTTCTGGCGATCCAGGCTGTGGCGCTCTTGTGGTTGGCGCGCCACCCGAACATACCCATGACCACGCTGTTGCTGGCGATCCAGATCGGCTTTGCCGGGCTGTTCCTGTTCTACGGCCAGACCATGCTGGGCACGGTCTGGCAATTGGGACAGTGGACGATCTTTCTTGCCTTGGCCGCGCTGATCGCCTGGGGTCAGTCGAGCGCCGTCAGATCGCAAGCGCCTCGGTTGCAGTGATGACCGGCAATCCGAGTGCAACGCCTACTGCGGCATAGGTCAGCTTGCCCGCATGCGTATTGAGACCTGCCAACAGGTGCTTGTCGTCCACGCATGCTTGTTTCCACCCCTTGTTGGCCAGTGCCAGCATAAAGGGCATCGTCGCATTGCTGAGGGCCAGCGTCGATGTGCGCGCGACGGCACCCGGCATGTTGGCCACGCAATAATGCATGATGCCGTCGACCTCATAGACCGGGTCCTGGTGCGTGGTGGCGTGTGACGTCTCGAAGCAGCCGCCTTGGTCAATCGCGACGTCGACAAGAACGGCACCTGTCTTGAGCTCTTTCAATTGCGCGCGGCTGATCAGCTTGGGGGCGGCGGCACCCGGGATCAGCACCGCACCGATGATCATGTCGGCCTGCCGGGCCAGCTCCATCGTTGTGGCGGCGTCAGCATAGGCGTTCTTGAACTGACCGCCAAAGACATCATCCAGATAGCGCAGGCGATTGATTGACCGATCCAGCACCGTCACATCTGCCCCCATGCCAGCCGCAATCTTGGCCGCATGGGTTCCGACAACACCGCCGCCGATGACCAGCACGCGGGCAGGTAGCACCCCTGGCACACCCCCCAACAGAACGCCCCGACCGCCATTTGCCTTTTGTAACGTCCATGCGCCAACCTGCGGCGCCAGACGACCAGCCACTTCGGACATCGGCGCCAAAAGAGGCAGGCCGCCCCGGTCATCCGTCACCGTCTCATAGGCAATCGCGGTCACGCCCGACACCAGAAGGTCATGCGTCTGGGGGGCATCGGGCGCGAGGTGCAGATACGTGAAAAGCACCTGACCCGCGCGCAGACGCTGGCGTTCGATTGCCTGAGGTTCTTTGACCTTGACGATCATGTCGGCCTTGGCAAACACCTCTTCCGCACTCGGCAAGATCTTTGCCCCAGCCGCGAGGTAGTCGGCATCGCCAAAACCGGACCCGATGCCGGCATTGGTTTCCACCAGAACTTCGTGGCCGGCATTCACCGCCTCACGGACTGCGCCGGGCGTCATGCCGACACGGAACTCTTGCGGTTTGATTTCCTTGGGGCATCCGATTTTCATGACAGCTCTCCTTGATGGGTTGGATCAAGAATGGCGCGAACCGCGCGGTGATGCTTTGAAACTTCGCTGGTGTTTTCCTGTCTTGGTGGTAGAATATTCGACAAACCATAACTTCTTTCGAAGAAACCATCATGCTCAGCGAACTGGACGCAACAGACCGTCGCATTCTTACCGTCTTGCAGAAGGCTGGCCGAACAACGAATGCCGACCTGGCGGATCAGGTGAATCTGTCGCCGTCGGCCTGTCACAGGCGGGTGGAGCGTCTGGAAAAAGAGGGATTCATCGCGGGCTATGTCGCGCTATTGGACACCCGCCGAATCGGCCGACCAACGACGGTATTTGTCGAGATCACGCTGCAGGGGCAAGCGGATGACCTGCTGGACGCGTTCGAGCGCGAGGTGGCACGGGTGCCCGACATTCTCGAATGCCATCTGATGGCCGGAACGGCCGACTATCTGCTGAAGATCATGGCCGAGGACACGGAAGATTTCGCCCGAATCCATCGCCGGTTCCTGTCCCGCCTGCCGGGCGTGCGGCAGATGCAGTCAAGTTTCGCCCTGCGCACGGTCGTCAAGACCACGGCGCTGGCGGTGTAGGCGGATTGCTTCGGCGTAGATTTCCAGCATCCGATCGGCCTTTTTCTCCCAGTCGAACTCGGCGCGAACCTTGATTGCCCCGGCCTGGCCCATGGCCTGGCTGGCATCGGGATTGCGGGCCAGTTGAAGGATGGCTTGAGCCAGCCTTTCGGCAAAACTGTCCCTTGGTGCGGGGTCCACCAGAATGCCACAACTTGCGTCAAGGTAGTCCGCAGGCCCACCCCAGTTGGCGGCAATCACCGGCAACCCGAGGCTCATTGCCTCGAGCACGACGGCGCCACCGCATTCACGCACGGAATTCAGCACCAGTGCGTCTGATCCGATCAGGATCTCGGCACACCGCACCTGCGGTTGGAAGCCGTGGAATGTGACGACACCGGTCAAGCCAAGGTCCGACGCGCGCTTGGCAAGGCTGGCCGATTCCGGTCCGTCCCCAAGGATGTCGAGCCGCACATCCAGACCTGACCGACGCGCGACCCCGATCGCCGCCAGCGTGATGTCCACAGCCTTCAGCGCGATCAGCCGCCCCATGAAGACAAGGCGAAACTGCCCGTCGGTCCGCGTCGAGGGGGCGACGTCAGGAAGTTGCCATGTCGTGAAATCTACGCCGTTCTCAACCAGTTTGACGACGCGGGGATGATCCGTCACGGGCAAGGCCCTGGCCGTCCGGTCATTGGCCACCAGCAGGATCTCTGCCCGCCGCTTGCCCGGAACCAACCGGTTGACCAGACCGCCGGCCTTGCGCGTCAGACTGACCATGGACTGCGTGCGACGCCCCTCCAGATCCGCGTAGCCTGGCGGATAGTTCATGCCGCCGTTCATCGGTCCGATCACCACCGGCACGCCAACCCCGTGGATTGTCGACGGCGCGCGGGGCGAAACCGGGATCGGCTGATGGATCACATCCACCTGTCCGTCATGCACAAGAGCGCGAATCATGCGCTTTTGGTAGACCTCGGAGATCAGGTTCATGATGTTGCCAAAAACGACTTCCTCGATCCGGGCTGGAAAGCGGCTCCCGATGGTCCAGGTCATGCGATGCCACAACGTGTCCTCGACAAGCATGACGTCCGCCATCCAGTCCCCGAACAGCGCCTCAAGCTCGGCGCGGTTGCGATGGTGGGCGATCAACTTGACGGGGTGGCCGCGCTTTTTCAAAAGCTGGAAATACTTCAGCGGCAGGAACGCCTCGCCGCCATACTTGGCCGATGCATTCTGCGCTACGATCAGGACGCGCGGAAGTGTTGCGGCTGTCATGTCCCCGGTCCTTGTCGTCAATTGCGGCTGTCTGGGTCTGGCCTGGTGAACATAGCAATACGGCAATGCTCGGGCAAATATCCGTCATGCAACGAAAAACCCCCGACCTTGCAGGGCGGGGGTCCATCGAAAGGCGGGTCCCCCGCCCAGTGTCGCGAAACGTCGACATCGCTGCAGCGGGGCTGAAACGATCCTACAGACCGCCTTCGCGCTGCAGTTTCTTGCGCGCAAGTTTCCTTGCGCGGCGCACGGCTTCGGCGGACTCGCGCGCTTTCTTGACCGACGGTTTCTCGAAATGCTGCTTGAGCTTCATTTCGCGGAACACGCCTTCGCGCTGGAGCTTTTTCTTGAGGGCCCGGAGGGCTTGCTCGACGTTGTTGTCGCGGACGCTGACCTGCATGTGGTTGTCACCACCTTCCTAGGTTAAAGTTGCACTGATGTGCAGGCGACGCGGGCTATAACAAGGCTGGTTGCTGTTGTCTACGGCGCGTCTGCATCACATCTGTTGGCAAAGTCCGGCAAATCAGTCGCAGAGGGCGAATATGAACCACGACGCAGAAAAAGACCAAGTGCTGGACGCCGCTTTGGCCCATGTGCCGTTCGACGGCTGGTCGGAAACCAGCTTTCGCGCGGCGATCGCTGATTCGGGAGTGGACCAAAGTCTGGCGCGCTTGTGCTTTCCCAAAGGCGGGGTTGATCTTGCCCTAGCCTATCATCGCCGTGGTGATGCCGCGATGGCCAAAGCATTGGCGGCCGAAGATCTGTCCTCCTTGCGCTTCCGCGAGCGGATTGCCCGCGCCGTCCGGTTGCGGATCGAGACGGCCGACATCGAACTTGTCCGGCGCGGGACAACGCTTTTCTCGTTGCCGCAAAACGCGCTGCAAGGGGCAGCGGCAATATGGGGAACGGCGGATGCGATCTGGTCGGCGCTGGGGGACACGACACGCGACCTGAACTGGTATTCCAAACGTGCGACTTTGTCGGCAGTCTACGCATCGACCGTTCTGTTCTGGCTTGGAGATGACAGCCCGGGCCAGCGGGCCACCTGGGAGTTTCTGGACCGTCGCATATCGGATGTCATGGAGATCGAAAAAATCAAAGCCGCGGTGCGGGAAAATTTGATCGGAAAGGCAGTTGTGACGGGTCCGGCTAAGATTCTGGAAAGTCTTCGTCAGGCAAAAGGACGGTGGCAGGACCTGGGGCGCAAATTTCCATGAAAGGCGCGGATCGTCGATGACACTTTCGAACAGCATGCTGGCAATGGAGATCTCGGAACCGGGCGGACCTGATGTACTGCGTCCCGTGTCGGTTCCGGTACCGGTCCCAGGTTACGGTCAGATCGTCCTTCGCGTCGCTTATGCCGGGGTCAACCGGCCAGATGCCTTGCAACGGTCCGGCGCCTATGCGCCGCCAGCCAGCGCGTCGCCACTCCCCGGGCTTGAAGCTTCTGGCACCGTTGTTGCCATGGGCCAGGGCGTCACACGCTGGCAGATCGGCGACCAGGCGACAGCATTGCTGCCCGGCGGCGGATATGCGGAATATGTGGCCACACCGGCGGCGCATGCGCTGCCAATCCCCCAAGGACTGTCCCTGCGCGAGGCGGCGTGCCTGCCGGAAACCTGCTTTACGGTCTGGTCAAATCTGGTGACCCGCGGAAGACTAAGGGCTGGCGAGCGTTTCTTGGTCCATGGCGGGACATCCGGTATCGGAACGACAGCCATCCAGATTGCCCGGGCACTGGGCGCGCGGGTCTTCGCAACTGCCGGCAGCGACGAAAAATGTCAGCTTTGCAGGGATCTGGGTGCCGAACGGGCGATCAACTACAAGGACGAGGATTTTGTCGAAATCCTGCGCACCGAAGGGGGCGCGAACCTCATCCTCGATATGGTGGGAGGCCCATACCTGCCGCGCAACATCAAGTCGTTGGCCGATGATGGTCGCCTGGTGCAGATCGCCTTTCTCCAAGGGCCGAAGGTCGAACTGAACTTTGCGGAAATGATGATGCGGCGTTTAACGTTGACTGGGTCCACCCTGCGACCGCAGTCCGACCTGGCCAAGGCGCGCATCGCCGAAGATGTTGAGGCGCATGTCTGGCCGATGATCGCAAAGGGCGCCTTCAAGGTCGTCATCGACAGCGAATATGCCTTGACCGACGCTCCGGCTGCGCATTGGCGCATCGAAAGCCCCGGCCATATGGGAAAGATCGTGCTAAAGGTCGCCGACGCGTGAACCGGGCTTCGCGTCGGAATCACGCCCTTGGAGGTGTATTGACGGTTTCTTCACGCGCACTGTCCGGTTAGCGCTGCTAACCTACTCCTTGGCGGGATCGTGTTCTTTTCGATCTCAGACTTCTCCGCGCAGTGACCCCATCGCTGAACGGAACCGGATATTTAAAGTTGGTATTTCACGGTTGGCTTTTTCAGTGTTGCATGTTCCCCAGTACTTCCGGTCCCGCCACCCTTTGCCCCTCGGCCCTGACCCGTGATCGCGCCATTTGACGGCGGTCGCGGGTTTGGTGTCTTGGGACATGTTTCATGGACCACCCAAGACAGAACCTTCCGTGATCAGGTGACTGCCAAAGTTCAGCGCACGGCCTCCAGCACGGTGTCTTGCTGACGGCAATCGCGGATTACATCTTCGCCGCAGCGCCTTGGTGAAAGGTCACGGGTCAGACATATCCGCACTTCTTGGATCATTCCGCTGCTGCAGGTGACCGTCAATTCGTCCGGGCCCAGCTGCGGGTTGGTTTCCAGAAACGCGTTTTCAATCACGTCGGGAGGCACCGTAAGATCCTTGCGGACCTTTGCAAAAAGCGGTGGAATCGCAATGCTCGCAAACGCTTGCCGTGCGCTTGAAAAATAGGCCTTCGCAGACAGACCTGAACAGCGCCCGTGCTTCTTCCACTGGTAAAAAGCTAGCCCCGCCCCGCCCATGATGTCGGCCATTGCGGCGGTCTCGCCTCGGCTCGGGTCGCGTTCGAGCGTCCGGCAGTACGACGGCCATCCGGTTTCATACTGCGGCCAAAGCCCATGCAGCACAAAGGTAAGTCCACGCCCGGCATCGCATTGGGGATCTGCGCGGTCGTCGCCTTCAAGTTCGCACCAGGCCGATGACCAGGAAAGCGACATCACGTAGTAGTCGAATTCGCCGGCGCGTTCTTCTTTGGCTGTGACTGCATGCGGCATGAAGGTCATCGCAAGGGCCAGCAGAAAACTACGCATTTTTGCTTTTCCTTCACCGGAAATGGGCCTATACGACCCCAGACTTCCCAGAATTCGTGGAAATCGCGGACCAAGGTTCGCCGCCGTTTTCCCGGCCCGGGAGAGATTTGTAAAGGAGAGATGCGATGTCGAAACCGCTCATGGCAAAAGCTACCGCTGTCTGGCTGGTGGACAACACGACGCTGACCTTCCGGCAAGTGGCTGAGTTTTGCGGCATGCACGAGCTTGAGATTCAGGGGATTGCCGACGGCGACGTGGCAACCGGCGTCAAGGGCTTTGACCCAGTGGCCAACAACCAGCTGGACCTGATCGAGATCGAACGCGGCCAGGCCGACCCGCTTTACAAGCTGAAACTTAAGTTCAACGCCTCGGCCGTGGGTGAGGAAAAGCGTCGTGGCCCGCGCTATACGCCCCTCTCCAAACGCCAGGATCGCCCGGCGGCCATTCTTTGGCTGGTGAAATTCCATCCCGAACTGTCGGATGGCGCCGTCGGCAAGCTGGTGGGCACGACCAAACCCACGATTCAGTCGATCCGCGAACGCAGCCACTGGAACATCAACAACATCACGCCGATCGATCCGGTTGCCCTGGGCCTATGCCGCCAGACCGAACTTGACGCAGCCGTCCAGGCCGCTGCCCGCAAAAAGGCCGCCGATGGCGTCGTGATGTCGGATGACGAACGCCGCAAGCTGGTTTCGACGGAAACGTCGCTGGCCATGGCACCCGAGGCCAAGATGCCTTCCGGCCTGGAGACATTCGGCAAGGATGACGACGAAGATCATCCCGGCGACTTTTCAGACGCTGAGAGCTTCTTCAACCTGCCGCATGGCGACGACGACGACGAAGAGGACGATGCGCCCAGCCGGTAGTTCTGGAAGCGTTCGAAATCACAACGCAATCTGGCATCCGGCAACGCAATGGCTTGCCGGATGTTCCGATTTTGGCCAATGTGCGACCTAGACAGAAATTGGAGCCGGACTGATGGATATTGGACAGCTGCTTGGCGGCAATGCGGTGTTGATCGCGCTTGCCGTCTTTATCATCATCTGCATTTTTCTGGGTGTCCGCGTCGTCCCGCAGAGCGAAAAGCATGTGGTCGAACGTTTTGGACGCCTACGCTCGGTCCTGGGGCCGGGTCTGAACTTTGTCGTGCCGTTCCTGGACCGCATTGCCCACAAGGTCAGCATTCTGGAACGCCAACTGCCGACCGCACATCAGGACGCAATCACTACCGACAACGTGCTGGTCAAGGTCGAGACCTCTGTGTTTTACCGCATCACCGAGCCGGAAAAGACCGTCTACCGGATCCGCGATGTGGATGCGGCCATCGCAACTACCGTGGCCGGAATCGTGCGCAGTGAAATCGGCAAGATGGAACTGGATCACTTGCAATCCAACCGGGCCGAGGTGGCCACCAACATCCGCGAACAGGTGCGCCTGCTGGTGGATGACTGGGGCATCGAGGTGACGCGCGCCGAAATCCTTGACGTGAACCTGGATGACGCGACCCGCACGGCAATGCTGCAGCAGCTGAACGCCGAACGCGCCCGTCGTGCGCAGGTGACCGAGGCCGAGGGCAAGAAACGCGCCGTCGAATTAAACGCCGACGCCGAACTGTATGCCGCCGAGCAAGAAGCCAAGGCTCGCCGCGTGCTGGCCGATGCCGAGGCATATGCGACGAACGTGATCGCAGGCGCTATCAAGGAAAACGGCATCGAGGCCGCGCAGTACCAGGTCGCTCTGAAACAGGTCGAGGCGCTCACCGCCGTGGGGCAGGGTGCTGGCAAGCAGACGATCATCGTGCCTGCGCAGGCGTTGGAGGCGTTTGGCGATGCCTTCAAGATGCTGAAGGGGCGCGCCTAAGATGTGGGCGGTCTGGTGGGCCTGGATCGTCGCGGGCTTTGCGCTGGGCGTCCTTGAAGTGTTGGTGCCCGGGTTCATTTTTCTCGGCTTTGCGATCGGGGCAGTGGTTACGGGTATTCTGGTCGGGCTCGGGCTTGCCCCCGCCAGCCTGGGCGCGTTGATTCTGATCTTCGCCGTCGTGTCGCTGGTCGCGTGGTTTTTGCTGCGTCGCACGATGGGCGTGCGCGACGGCCAGGTGAAAGTCTGGGACAAGGACATCAATGACCACAAGTGAACGCCTTTTCACCGCGGCAAGATGATGGATTTTGTCGGCGCAAAGGCGGCGTTCTTTTGCGGTACCCTGATCCTGACCTACTTGCGCGATGACTTTGACGGATTGCCTTGGCGCGGGCACTGGGATCTGCCCGGCGGTGGACGAGAAGGGGACGAGACGCCCGAAGCTTGCCTATTGCGCGAACTGGACGAAGAGTTCGGGCTTGTGCTGCCGCCAGAGCGTCTGGTTTACCGCGCCATCTTGCCCTCGATGACCGACGCCTCGCGGATATCTGCGTTCTTTGGAGGATACCTGTCGCAGGACGACATCGCGTCGATCCGGTTCGGCACGGAAGGCCAATGCTGGCAGATGATGGCTGCAGAGGCGTTTTTCACGCACGCGCTGGGCATCCCGCACATGCAGGCCCGGGCGCGGGACGCCCGTGCAGGTCTGATCTAGGCCGGACGCGGCAAACTTGCCTGGATCGCCATCGCCGCCCGGCGCGGGTCTTTGTCCTCCCAGATCGGGCGCCCGACGACGATGTGGTCGGCACCGGCCAATAACGCCTCGGCGGGTGTGGCGATGCGTTTCTGGTCGCCCGCTGCGGCCCCTGTCGGGCGCACACCCGGGGTGACGATCAATTTCCCGGCAGCCTCGGGCAACGCGCGGATCAACGCGGCCTCATGCGGGCTGGCGATCACGCCATCGGCCCCTGCCTCCAGCGCGCGCGCCGCGCGTTCCAGCGTGATGTCGGCAATATCTCCGGGGCGGATCATGTTGGCATCAAGATCGGCCCGGTCGAGCGAGGTCAGGATCGTTACCGCAAGGATCTTGGTCTGGCTGCCCGTCCGCCCTTCTGCCGCTGCGCGCACCACCTGCGGATCCCCATGGACCGTCAGAAAATCCAGATCATACTGCACCAGTCCGCGCACCGCAGCCTCGACCGTCGCCCCGATGTCGAACAGTTTCATGTCCAGGAATACCCGCTTGCCGTATTCCTGCTTCAGTTCATTTGCCAGGGCCAGACCGCCGCCTGTCAGCATGCCAAGCCCGATCTTGTAAAAACTGACGGCGTCGCCAAGCCGTTGGACCATGTCCAGCCCCGCGACAATGTTCGGGACGTCCAGGGCGACAATCAGGCGGTCATCGGACATGCGGGGCACTTTCTAAGACGGGGATTACCGCGGGTCATGCGATCCGCGCCGGGTTCTGTCAACCCGTGCCGATTGTGGCGGGGCGACCATCCATGCTAGCGGGTGCGCCAAATGGCAGGAGGCCCGATGTCCGTTCCCCTGATCGAAGTCTGCGTTGACAGTGCCGAAGGTCTGGCAGCCGCGATTGACGGCGGTGCGGACAGGATCGAACTCTGCGCGGCATTGGCACTTGGCGGCTTGACGCCCTCGCCGGGGCTGATGTCGCTTGCCGCCCGAGCGCCGGTGCCTGTCCATGCCATGATCCGCCCGCGCGAAGGCGATTTCGTCTATTCTGCCGCCGAGATCGGCCAGATGGTTGCCGATATTGCGGCGGTCAGGCAGGCGGGTCTGGCGGGGGTCGTGTTCGGCGCGTGCCGTCCGGATGGCATGTTGGACCAAGAGGTTCTGGCCAGTCTGGTCGCCGCTTCGACGGGTTTGGATCTGACCCTGCACCGGGCCTTCGATCTGGCCCCGGACAAGGATGCAGCCTTGGAATTGGCCATTGATCTAGGATTTTCCCGTGTCCTCACTTCGGGCGGGGCGACCACGGCCGTTGCGGGGGCGCTCACGTTGGCGCGGCTTTTGGAACTGGCCGCGGGACGGATTTGCATCATGCCGGGGTCGGGCATTTCGGCTACCACCGTCGGCATCTTGCGCCAATTGCCGCTGCGGGAAATCCACGCATCCTGCGCGACGGCTATTTCTGTCAATCCGACAGCAGTATCACTTGGGTTTTCCGGACCGATGCGGCGGCAAACCGATCGGGTCGCACTGCAGGCGTTGCGGGCGGCACTGGCTGATTGACAGCCAGACCCTGCCGGGCTTGTGATGCAGCCAAAGGCAGAACAGGACGGGCCGATGGACATCACGATCAGTTTCGACCGACCCGATGATGGCCCGGATGCAGGCCCGGTTGCCGTGGGCTGGTTCCTGTCGTCGGACAAAGGCGCGGTAATGTATGACCCGCCCGAACGGCTGATGTTTCGGCAGACCAACAAGGCGCATGCAAAATCGGCCAGCCGATGTCCCGCCGTCAACCAGATGGAAAGCCGATACTTTGTCGTAAAGTCGCCCTTCGACCTGCATATCGGCTTTGCCCGCGACGACAAGGGCAAGGCCGTTCTGGTCAACCGCGCAGGCAGCGCGAGCCCGATCCGGTCGAACAAGCTGAATGAAATTCTGATGCTGGTGAACGAGGCAGAGTGGCGTTTTGCCGATCGCCCGACCGTCCAGATGATCCTGCCCTACTGTTTCATCGCCGATGAGATGGTGTATCTGACCCAGATCGGTCCATTTGCGCATTACCGCAAAGACCCCTTGCCAGGGACGCTGTTCGGGGGTCGCTATCCGATCAATGTCTGGCCGCGCCCCCTGATGTGGGCCTTTGAATGGCACGAGCCAGAAAAGGATTTGGTCATCGCGCGCGGCGACCCGCTGTTTTATGTGCAGTTTGAAGGCATCGCCCCGGATCGCCCCGTCCACCTGGTCGAGGCGGACCGGACGCCCGAACTGGCCGCCTATCTGGAAAAGATCTCGGGCGTGGTGAACTACGTCAACCAGACCTTCGGGCTGTTCAAATCCGCCGAAGCGATCCGCCCGGCACGTCTCTTGACGCCAAAGGACCGAAAATGACCGCGATCCTGGAAGTATACGAAATCGCCACCGGAAGGGTCCGGCATATTCTGTCGACGGACCGTCTGATCGACTTGCATCCTGACCCTACCCCTTCGGCACCAGCAGTTTCGCGGGCCTTATCGCCTCGGCCGCCTTGAACAGGCCGAAGGTCTGGTTGACGTAGTTCACCACGCCCGAAATCTTGTCCAGATAAGCCAGCAGTTCCGGCGTCTTCTGGGCCTCGACCAGTTGCACGGGCCGATCCGGGCCCTGCGCCTCGAACTGGCAATAGAACAGCGGCTCGCCGCGTTTCAGGATCAGGTCGCGCTCGGGTTCGTGCCATTCGAACGCCCACATCAGCGGACGCGGCCAGACCGACACCGGGAACCGCCCGCCGAATATCGTGCAGGGCAGGCTGTCGCGGCGGTAATGGGCGAAGGTGCCAAGCTGCGTCATATAGACCAGCTCGTCCGCGATGAAACAGTAGGGCAGCGACAGCTGGATCGTGGGCCGGTCGGGATAGCGCCACTCCGTTTCATTCACCAGCGTCAGCACCTGATTAAGCTTGGACGACCGCACCGGGCTGGCCGCCCCCGCCCGGTTGATCAGGACCGGCTTGCCCTTGTCGTCGCGTCCGAACCCGATGTGCAGGTCGAACGGGCATTTCACCACGAAGTACCGGCTTTCCATCTGGATCACCGCCGGACAGCGCGAGGCCGACTTGGCATGCGCCTTGTTGGTCTGGCGGAAGATCAGCCTTTCGGGCGGTTCATACAACAGCGCGCCCTTGTCCTCGGTCAGGAACCATCCCACCGTCACCGGGCCGGACCCGGGCCCCTCTTCGGGGCGGTCATAGGTCATGTTGATCTGCATCGGCACCCCTTCGGCGTTTCACCGCAAGGTTGCCCTCCTGCGCCGCGCCGTCAACACCCGTTCTTGACAGCCCCCGCGCCGCAGCCCATCACGCGGCCCTGGCCAAGGGGGACGCAGCATGGACGACCGTCTGATTGTCGCGATGGATCTGCCGAACGTGGTGCAGGGTCTGGCGCATGCCAAGTCGGCCTCGCGCTGTCCGGCGGTGATCCAGATGGAAAGCCGGTACTTCGTGGTGAAATGC
>JANPBI010000416.1:0-2351 GCA_031430315.1 Rhodobacterales bacterium
AAGGATCGCGACCTGCAGGCCACGCAGCGGACGAGCCTGCGGCTTGGGTCGCCAGAAAAGGCCAAGCGTTGCCGTCGCAACCGACAGGACCACCCAGAAAAACGCAAAGACGGTCACGCCGACCAGCGCGCCCTCGGCAACCGTCAGGCGTCCATCAAGCGCAAACCAGCCCAGCGACAGCCAGCCCAGCCCGCATGTCACGACCAGCGGTACCAAAAGCACGACGGCGCGCAAGGTGAGTGTCAGGCGATCCGTTCGGATCCCCGGCGCGTCCGGGTCACGGAACGGCGCGCGCAGGTCCTGGTCCGGCATTGCGAGCGGTGGTGCCGCGACTTCAGCAACTAGGGGTTGGCGTAGCGACAGGGTCATGCTGCGACCCAAGCGTTCAGCCACACCTCGGCCACGCGCTGTCTTTCTCGCCACAGTTCGGCGCGCAATTCGGCCGTGGGTGCGCCTGCCTTCAGGGTGAAATCCAGCCGAATACCCCCCGTGGCCGGGTTTTGCTGCAAAAGCTGGGATGCTATCGCGCCTGCACTTGTGGTGATCCGCGCCTCGATCCGTGCGGGGTCATCACCCAAAGCGGGATGCGGCGCATAGTCGATGGTAAAGATGCGCCCCTCCTCGAACACCCGCGCGCCGGTCCGGGTCGCGATCACCAGGGCGACGGCCCCCTCGGCGGGGGCGGAGGCGCACCAGGAGAGACGGTAGTCAAAGCGATGCTCCAGCCCGGCTTTCAACGGTTCGGCAGGGCGCCAGAAGGCGACGATGTTGTCGTTGATCTCTTTGTCGGTAGGGATTTCGACCAGCATGACGGAACCAGGCCCCCAGTCGCCGATGGGTTCCACCCAAAGCGACGGCCGGCGTTCGTAATGCGCCACAAGGTCGTTGTAGTCGCCGGGCTGGCGGGCGCGCTGCATCAGGCCAAAGCCGCGCGGCGAGGTGTCGCCGAAGGCGCTGACCGCAACGGATTTCGGGTTTGTCAGCGGTCGCCACAGCGTCTCGCCCGCGCCGTTCATCATCAAGAGGCCGTCGCTGTCATGCACGGCCTCGCGGAAATCATCAAACCGGGTGCGGTTGATATCGTTGAAGAGGAACATCGACGTTCCGGGCGCGATCCCGGCGGTCGCCAGATCGACGCGGGGGAAAAGGTGCTGCGCAACCTCGATTTCCGTCGTGTCTCCCTTGGTGATCCGGAAGGTGAAAGCACCGGTGACCGACGGGCTGTCCATCAGCGCGTGGACGGTGACGGTCGGCGCATCAGGCTCGGCCGCCTCGATCCAGAAATCGCGAAAGACCGGGAATTCCTCGCCGCCGTCGCCTGCTGTATTCAGTGCAAGACCGCGCGCGGAGAGACCGTAGGCCTGACCTCGTCCGATCGCGCGGAAATAGCTTGCACCCTGAAAGACGGCGTATTCCTGAAAGCGATCGTTGGCCTCGAGTTCGCCCAAAAGGCGGAACCCGGCGAAACCGGTGCCTTCCTGGGCCAGGGCAGGGAAACGGTCGGTGGTGTCGAAGGTGCGCAGTTCAAACGCGATCGGGCGGGACTGGCCGTTTTCCACGGCATTGAGCCCGATCTTGTGGGGGAAGTAGAGACCGGCCACGAAGAATTCCGCCTGCACGGCGCCGGGCTTGCCCCGAAACAGCGTGTGCCGGGTATCGAACCAGATGCCGCGAAAGCCGTCGTAGGACAGATCAAGCCAGTCTTGCGACACGGGCGGCGGCGGCACAAACGGGCTGGCGCTGAGCGCGCGGGCGCGGGTGATAACCATTTCGCCGTCAAAGGGCGTTGCCGGACCAAGCGTCATGCCCGCACGTTCGGGCACGTCCTCTGCCCCTGCAGGTGCCAGGCCAAGGGCGGCCAACCCGCCCATCAGCGACAACATCTGGCGCCGGGAGACGCCGCTCATGTGCGCAACTCGGCCCGAAAGGAAGCCTCTGGCACGGGTGCGGCCGCAGTCGGGGAGATCTTGGCTGTCTTCCAAGGCTGGCCTTTGAAATACGCGGCCAGCTTGGCGACGCCGATTATGGCTGCAAAGCCCGCGAGGTTCACTGCAAGTGCCGCCAGCGGCCCGTTCCCCGCAAGGTCCAGCACCGCACCGAGCACCCTCGCCATCACCATCGAGGCGGCAAAGACTGCCAAGGACTGCTGACCCACGCGCGAAATCAGCGAGACTGCCTCGCCGACCCAGCCGCTTTGGCGCAGACGCGCCCCCCCCGGACCAACGGCGACCCAGGCCAGGTAGGCAAGAGCCAGAAAGTGGACATAGCGCAGCAGGCCGAAATCGGACTTGTCGATCAAGACCGCGCCTCCGCGGCGCAGATCACGGATCATCTCGAACTGGCTGATGATC
>JANPBI010000417.1:0-41137 GCA_031430315.1 Rhodobacterales bacterium
GGGTTGTTGTTGCCTGTGGTGTGGAAGGCCCAGATGTGGACGGCGACCAGCCCGGCAATCACGAACGGCAGCAGGTAGTGCAGGCTGAAGAACCGGTTGAGCGCGGCCTGGCCAACGGCTTCGCCACCCAGCAGCCATTCCTGAATGCTGGGGCCGACGCCGGGGATCGCGCCAAACAGGCTGGTGATAACGGCTGTTCCGTGGAACGACATTTGACCCCAAGGCAGGACGTAGCCCATGAAGGCCGTGGCCATCATCAACAGGTAGATCAGCATGCCGATGATCCAGGTGATCTCGCGCGGGGCTTTGTACGACCCGTAGTAAAGACCGCGGAAGATGTGCAGGTAGACGGCAAAGAAGAACAGTGACGCGCCGTTCATGTGCAGATAGCGGATCATGTAGCCGCCATTCACGTTGCGCATGATGTGTTCGATCGAGGCAAAAGCCATGTCGACATGCGGTGTGTAATGCATCGCCAGCGCAATTCCGGTGATGATCTGCAGCGCCAGACAGAACGTCAGTACAATGCCCCAGATCCACATCCAGTTGAGGTTCTTGGGCGTCGGCGCCATCAGCGTGTCGTAAAGAACGCTTACGATTGGCAAGCGCCGATACAGCCAGCGCGCGCCGTCTGACTTGGGCTCATAATGGTCATGCGGAATTCCGGTCATGGTCCTGTTCCTTACCCAAGCTTGATCGTGGATTCGTCTTCAAACGCAGCAACCGGCACCGGCAGGTTTCGCGGCGCAGGCCCTTTGCGGATACGCCCGGCGCTGTCATAGTGCGAGCCATGGCACGGGCAGAACCAGCCGCCAAAATCCCCTGCGCCGTCGCCCAAAGGCACGCAGCCAAGGTGGGTGCAGACCCCCATCATCACCAGCCATTCGCCGGCCTCGTCCAGGGTGCGGTTCTGGTCGGCAGCATCTGCGTCAGGCTTGTTGGCGTTGTCGGCAAGCGGATCGGGCAGGTCATCCAGTGCGGTGGCGCGGGCGGCCTCAATCTCTTCGGGGCTGCGGCGGCGGATGAAGACGGGTTTGCCTTGCCAGATCAAGGTCAGCTGGGTGCCCACCTCGACTGCCGATATGTCGACGAATTTCGTGGCCTGCGCCTGCACATCGGCAGACGGATTCATCTGGTTGACCAGCGGCCAGACGGCAGCACCGGTTGCCACCACGCCCGCGCCAGCTGTGGCGTAGTAAAGAAAGTCGCGGCGCGTGCCTGTGGGTTCATCTGCATGGGACACGAGGTCTTCTCCCTTTGCGGGGCGTGACGGGTCACGCCCCAAATCCGTACTGGGCAATGATTGACCATCACCCTGGTGTGTGCGGGGTTTTAGACAAGCCTTGCGGGGTCGTCCAGCGGACAAACAAGCGCAGGGTCCCGATTCTGGCTGCGTTGCAATCAAATTGGGGCGATATCCGCAGCCCGCCATTCGTTAAAGACGGGTCAAGCCTTGCCGGTAGCGCGTGCTACGTCCCTCCAAGGGCTGCAAGGCGGTTGTCCGTCAGGCTGCGGGTACAGTTGCCAACATGGCCGGACGCCGTGCAAAGTCATCGGCCCATGCCGACAGATGCGGTCGTCCGGTCCGCCAGTTTCTAGCGCCGTGCCGGAAATCCAAGTATCCCAGCGCGCAGCCCAACGCGATATGCCCAGCATCAAGCCCCCCTGAAAGGTGCGACATCCAGCGCTGCTCGATAGCGTCCAGGGCTCGGTCAATCTTGGCCCATTGCGCGGACACCCACGGCGCAAACCGCAACTCCTCGGGGCGCAGCCGCCCTTCGTAGACCATCAGCAGGGCGGCATCGAGGATACCGTCGGCGGTGGCTTCAAGCGTCAGGGTGTCCCAAAGGCGGGGAGGGGCGGGATAAAGCCCTGCTTCGGCAACCGTATCCAGATAGCGGCAGATGACCCTGCTGTCGTAAAGAGTGGTGCCGTCTTCCAGATCCAACGCCGGGACCTTGCCCAAAGGATTTCGATCAACCGGAATCGAGCCGGGATCAAGCGGCGTTCCCGTCGCAGTGATCAGATCAATGCCCTTCAGTCCGGTTTCATGGATCAGCACCATGACCTTGCGGACATAGGGCGAGGTCGGGGAATGATAGAGTTTCATTCCGGCAATATCCTGATGCGGAACCGTGCGATCAGCCCTGCATCAAAGTCATAGGTTTTGCCGCGAAACCGGATTGTCCGGCGAAGACGGGCGGTCGTATTGGTTTGCCGGTTTTCCGGCAGGTCAGCAGGGCGATGAACAGCAAGGCCATTGCCCAGATCGTCCAGCGCATCCTCGGCGCGGATATCGGTCCGTCCGCGATGCGTCCTTGCTGCAATCACGCGCCGCACCGCGTATCCGACTGCGGCAACGACGCCGAGTCGAAGGGCAAAGGGTACAAGCGGGGCGAGGGGCAGGGGCATGGCAACCTCATCAATTGCGTTCGGCAACGATAGGGTCGGCCATGCCCCCTGTCCATGTCGGTGATGTCAGACCGGCGTGAACGCATAGGACGACATGGCAAGCGTCAGCGCCGCCGACACCGTGATCGATGCCGTGCGGGGCCAGTTGTAGGCGATCAGTTCGCGGATCAAGCGCTCATCCTTGCCGTGGTCCAGCTTGTTGTGGCGCGGGATTTCCAACCCAACGGTGACGAGCAGACCGACAACCCCCATCGCGACATTGGCGACGGCCAACCAGACGGGCACCGACGCGGGCAGGAACCACAGCACCAGTACGGGCAGCACAAACGACAGGAACCCCGGGATGATCACCTGGAACATGATGTGCGAGGTATAATAGCTGTGATAGGCAGCATACTCTGCCGGGCCGACCTTTGCGAACAGCGGATAGACCGCCAACTGGCAAAACCAGATTGTGCCAAGGTTGTAGACCTGGATGATCAGCGCGATCAGTAGAACGACGTGTTCGATATTCATCGTGAAAATCCTGAATTCTGAAATGACTTGAAGGCGCGTCTGGCGGCGGCGCGGGATGTCAGGCATCCAAGGGGAAAACGCGGCAGGGTGGCGGAGTATTCCCTTAGGCGCGACTTTGGGTACGGTCGGTCATCCTGCAGACCCTGGCCGCATCAGCGCGGCTATTGCCCTTGACCCCCCGTCCGGCTGCTCCGCAAGCCTTGCCGCCGCGCTTTCCCGCGCGGCGTCGGTCTTGTTCTGGTTCAGCTTCCAGGTTCCCTCAACCGACGTGATCTTCAACCGGAACGGCAGGATCATCCGCATCATCCGGTCCATCACGCCTTCAGCCATCTTGTCGGAATGCCACGGCTTTTTCGGCAAGAGCCGCGTCTCATGCACCGCCGACAGCGCATCGACGTGGTCTTTCATCACGTCCAAGTCCAGCGCCGACAGGGTGCCGCGCAAATGGACCGCGACGTAGTTCCAGGTCGGCACCTGATCTGGCGTTCCGTACCAGTCGGGAGAGATGTAGGCATCCGGACCTGAAACCGCGAGCAAGGCAGGCCCTGGCAGGCCCGACCGCGCAATGGGATTGGATCGGGTCAGGTGAAGGTCGGCAAAGCTGCCATCCTTGGTCAGGTGAAACGGGATGTGCGAAGCAAGCGGACCATCGGGGCCATTGACCGACAGGATGCCGAAACCGCGCGACCGGGCCAAGGCAAAGTTGTCCGCAACTGTTGTCGCGCGAAAGGCGGGGTTTGTGTGCATGGTGTGGGCCTGTCCAGTAAGTCAACGCGGGTTTATCGAACCAGGAAAATCGCGACACAAGCCCGTTCTTTCCCGTCTGGCCAATACGTCGCCGCGTGCCAGTTCGCCGGCCCAGATCCCCAATTGCGGGACAGATGGGATGTCAGCTTACCTGGAGCTCGCAGTCGAACATATACTTCATGTTGTCGACAAAGATCCCGCCTTCATCCACGGATTCGATAAGGATCCCGCTGATCTGCGGGGGCAAGCCCGGTTCGGTGCCGAAAGCCACCGACTGGGCACCCGTCCCGTCAATTCCCCGCTGGCCAAGCAATTTGCCGTCCGCTGCGTAAAAGCTGACCTGCACCGGCCCGTTTTCTGCAAACCCGGTCGCACCAAGGGGCATCATTCCTTCAAGGACGGTCTGGAAGCCGACACTGCAAACCGGCATGTCAAACAGCACTGCGATCGACCCCTCTCCGATGCCGTCCTTCCGTTTGGCACCTGCTGGCCCGATCCCTTGAAGCGTCAGCGAGGCCGCATCGTCCTCATAGCCCCAAAACAGATTCTGTCCGGCGGCATCCGTCTGCAAAGCCAGGGGCTTTCGCGGTGACCCGATAGCCAGGTCGAATTGCGTGGTGCCCACGCGGCGGTCGGCAAGGGACTGTCCGGAAAAGTGGCTGGCGAAGGTCGCAGAACCGGATTTTACCGGACCATCAATTACCCGTGCCGCGATGCCACCGAGCTGGGTGAAGGGTTCAAGAATCGCCGGTGGTTCGACGAGGTTCTCGTATCTTTGGTCAAAGATCGTCTCGCCCGATACCGCCTGCGGGATAGGGCACATGGCAAGGACAAGGAGTTGGCGATGGATCAATGGGGGCACCGGCACAGAATGCATGCCCGAAAACACTAACCGGACACATGCGAAAAAACAAAGGCCGCCCAAGGTTACCCATGGACGGCCCGTTCAATCCGGCTTGCCGAACGCCTCAGCGCCGTTCAAGGATCAACCTTGGCGGGCCTTGTAGCGTTTCTGCGTCTTGTTGATCACATAGACGCGGCCCTTGCGGCGCACGACCTGGCAATCGCGATGACGCGTCTTCAGCGAGCGGAGCGAGTTCGCAACCTTCATCGATCTTCTCCTACTGCGGCGCGTCTGCGCCTTGCGAAAACTGTCTGCCCCCCCGACGGGGAACGGTGAATGGTGGGCGGTACTGGGATCGAACCAGTGGCCACTACGATGTCAACGTAGTGCTCTACCGCTGAGCTAACCGCCCTTGATCTGATTCCACCACAAGCCCAAAACAAAATGGACGCGGGTGGAACCGCGTCAACACGGGCGTCTATACGCAAGGACGCTTGGCCTTTCAAGGGGTGTTGGAATGAAATGAAAGGGCGCTATAGTCGCATGAACAAGGACCGCGACATGCCGTTTGACGCCTACCGACTGAACCGGCCCCAGCGGCCCCTGACGCCCGTGATTTTCTCCTCGCCGCACAGCGGGCGAGACTATGATCCGGTGTTTTTGGGACAGTCGGTGCTGGATATGCACGCGATCCGGTCGTCAGAGGATGCCTTTGTCGACCAATTGTTCGCGACGGCCCCTGACCACGGGGCCCCGCTTTTGGCGGCCCGCGCGCCACGCGCCTTCATCGACCTTAACCGCGCCCCGGACGAGTTGGACCCCGCCGTGATCGAGGGCATCGCCCGCGCACCTCACAATCCGCGAATCTCTTCAGGCCTCGGGGTCATTCCGCGCGTCGTGGCGGGCGGCCAGGCCATCTACCGAGGAAAGTTGCCTTTGGCCGAGGCGGAAAAGCGGCTGCGAAAGTATTGGTATCCCTATCATGACGCTTTGCGCGGCTTGCTCGATGAGACGCTGGCCGGGTTTGGCGAAGCGGTGCTGATCGACTGCCATTCCATGCCGCACGAGGCCATTGAAACACATGCCCGCGCCGGTCGCCTCTTGCCGGAGGTTGTGTTGGGCGATCGATTCGGGGCGGCGGCAAGTGCCGATGTTATGGATTGGGTTGAGGCTGCCTTTACCAATGCCGGATTGCGCGTGGTGCGTAATGCACCCTTTGCCGGAGCCTATATCGCCCAGACCTATGGTCGCCCCTCGCGCCAGCAGCATGTGGTCCAGGTCGAAATCGACCGCGCTCTGTACATGGACGAGGCGACCATCGAACGGCGGTCGGATTTTGCCCAGTTTGCCGGTGTGATGGCGGCAGTTGTGGCCGAGATCTCTGCCTATGGCCGAACAGCCCTGCCACTGGCGGCGGAGTAGACCCAAGGTTTTGTTGACTCGTGGGCGGCGCGGGCGTCTGCTTTGGGCTGATCACCCCATGACAGGAGCCTGAAGATGCGTGCAGTTCTGCCTTTCGCGTTTGCCTTTCTGGCGGCGGCGCCCGCCCTGGCACAGGACCGCTGGCTGACAGTGCCCGCGCCAGTCGCGATGCCGACCCCGGCCAGTTCCGGCATGGCCACGCTCAACGGGATCGAGATGTACTACGCCACCTATGGCGCGGGCGATCCGGTGCTGTTGATCAATGGCGGTCTGGGCCATGCCGATATCTGGGGCGCGCAGGTCACGGACTTGATGACTGACCATCTTGTGATCGTGGCCGACAGCCGCGGGCATGGCCGGTCCACGCGGAACGCGGATCCCTATGGGTACGACCTTATGGCATCCGACTATCTGGCGCTTCTCGACTTTCTCAAGGTCGACAAGGTTGATCTGGTGGGCTGGTCCGATGGCGGGATCATTGGTCTGGATATCGCGATGAGCCACCCCGAACGCCTTGACCACCTCTTCGCCCAAGCCGCCAACATCACCACCGATGGCGTCGATCCGTCGGTGGCCGAGGACGCGGTGTTCAGCGATTACATCAACAAGATGGCCGTCGACTACGGCAAGATGTCTCCCACCCCGGACCAGTTTGACCCTTTTGTGGCGCAGATTTCCAACATGTGGGCGACGGAACCGAACTGGACAGATGAGCAGGTCGCAGCAATCATGGTACCGACGGCGGTCGTGGCCGGGGAATATGACGAGGCGATCCTGCGTGCCCACACCGAAAAGATCGCCAGTCTGATTCCAGGGTCCAAGTTGGTGATCCTGCCGGATGCCAGCCATTTCGCGATGCTGCAGGCCCCCGACGAATACAACGCCGCCGTGCGCGCGTGGATCGACCAGTAGTCAGCGCAAGGCCCGGCCCTTGATGATCGCATCCGCGCCGAATCGGGCGCGGATCGCATCTGTCGCACGTTCGGCCGCCGCTCGCTTGACGCTTTGCGGGTCCAGAAGATCGCCGTTGAGGTCGGCCTGATCCTCGGGTGCAAGGTCCGAAATCCCGACCCCAATAAGCCGGAACGGACCCTTTGCCACCGTCGGCGCAAAGAGCTCCGCCGCAGCGCGGTAGATGCGGTCGGTCAGCTGCGTCGGATCAGCCAAGGAGTGCCTGCGGCTGACCAGTTGGAAATCGCTGCGCTTCAGTTTCAGCGTCACAGTGCGACCTGCCAGCCCCTTGGCCTTGGCGCGGTCGGCGACCTGTTCGGCCAGCCGCCAGATATGACCGTCAAGAATGTCCGGATCGGCGGTGTCCTCATTGAATGTGGTTTCCTTTGAGATGGATTTCAGCCGGTCATCCCGGTTGACCCGCCGGGTATCCTCACCGCGTGCCAAGGTATAGAGCCTGTCGCCCATGCTGCCAAACCGTCCGACCAGATCGCGCCGGTCCCAGCGGAGCAAGTCCGCGATGGTCCGGATGCCGGCAGCATCCAGCGCGCTTTGCGTCGCCGCCCCCACGCCCCAGATGATCCGCACGGGTTTCGTCCGCAAGAAATCCGCCGTCTCGGCCCGCCCGATCACCGAAAACCCCCGTGGCTTGTCGAGGTCCGAGGCGATCTTGGCCAAGAACTTGTTGTGGCTAAGGCCGACGGACCCGGTCAGGCCCAGCTCATCCTCCATTCGCTTCAACAGACGCACCAGCATGACGACAGGCGGTGCCCCATGCAGCCTCGCCGTGCCGGTCAGGTCCAGAAACGCCTCGTCCAGAGACAGGGGCTCGATGGAGGGCGTCAGATCCTCCATCATTGCGCGGATCTTGCGGCTGGCCTCCACATAGGCCGAGAATCGGGGCTTCACGACGACCGCCTGCGGGCAAAGCTTCAGCGCCTGGAACATCGGCATCGCCGAGCGCACGCCCGAGATGCGTGCGATGTAGCAACAGGTGGAGACGACCCCGCGCGTTCCGCCGCCCACGATCAGGGGCTTGTCGACGAGTTCCGGATTATCGCGTTTCTCGACAGAAGCGTAAAACGCATCGCAGTCCATATGCGCGATGCTGAGGTCGAAGAGTTCGGGATGTGAAAGAACACGTGGCGACCGGCAGGCCGGGCAGCGGGTGCCGGTCTCGAACGGGGTCAGGCAATCGCGGCAGAGGGCAGGCATGACGGCACCATATGCCGATCTGCAAATGATTTAAGTCTGGAAATGAAGCAAAGGCCGGGGCTTTGCCCCGGACCCCAGGATACTTGACCCAAGGAGAAAGGCTAGCGGCTGAGCCCGCCCGCCAGATCTGGCACATCCAGCGCGGAAAACCCATAATGCCGCAGCCAGCGCAGGTCGGCCTCGAAGAACGCCCGCAGGTCGGGGATGCCGTATTTCAGCATCGCAATCCGGTCGATGCCCATGCCAAAGGCAAAGCCCTGCCACTGGGTCGGATCAACGCCCGCCGCCTGCAGCACTTTGGGATGCACCATGCCGGAGCCGAGGATTTCCATCCACTTGTCGCCCTCGCCGATGCGCAACTGGCCGCCGACGTTGGAATAGCGGATGTCGACCTCGGCGGATGGCTCGGTAAAGGGGAAATGCGACGCGCGGAATCGCAGTTCCACCGAAGGCACTTCGAAGAATGCGCGGCAGAACTCCTCCAGGACCCATTTCAGGTTGGCCATGGAGATGTCGCGGTCGATCGCCAGCCCTTCGACCTGATGGAACATCGGCGTATGGGTCTGGTCCATATCCATCCGGTAGACGCGGCCAGGCGCGATCACCCGGATCGGCGCACCATGCTCCATCAACGCGCGGATCTGGACCGGGCTGGTGTGGGTGCGCAGCACGTGCGGCGGGCGGTTGTCGCCCTCGGCGCGGTGCATGAAGAACGTGTCGTGCTCCTGCCGCGCGGGGTGTTCCGGCGGGATGTTCAGGGCGTCGAAATTGTACCAGTCGGATTCCACCTGCGGCCCTTCGGCGACGGCAAAGCCCATGTCGGCAAAGATCGCGGTCAGTTCTTCCATGACCTGGCTGACGGGATGGATCGTTCCGCGCGGGCGGGGCCGTGCGGGCAGGGTTACGTCCAGCCATTCCGACCGCAGGCGTTCATCCAGCGCGGCATCACCCAGCGCTGTCTTTTTTGCGCGAAGGGCGGCGTCGATCTCATCCTTCAGGGCGTTCAGCGCAGCACCGGCGGCCTGCCGCTGGCTTGGGTCCATCTGGCCCAGATCACGCATTTTCATGCTGATCTCGCCCTTTTTGCCCAAAGCACCCAAGCGAACCTCTTCGAGCGCCGCTTCGTCATTGGCGCCTAAAACGGCTGTCAGATACTTGGCCTTGAGCGCGTCGATCCCGTCCATCGGTCTCTCCCCCTGGAACGGCACGGTGCTAGCGGGAAGGGCCCAGCGATGCAAGGGACGAAGGCAGAGTCAAAAGATCGACTTGCGACCACGCAGCTCCAGGATGCGGCGCGACTGGGTAACCGTGCCGTTCTGCGACGTGATCGACATGGGCGGTGCCCTAAGCCGCTTTTCGATCACAACCAGCGAATCGAAAAACCGTATCTCGCCGACTTCAGCTGCCAGCGGGTGGAGGGGAAACCCTGCATCATCTTCGGTGTACCAGCTGTGCATCTTGTCGATCAGGTCCTTGGCGAACTCGATGAAACTGCCGGGTGCGCGATGGCCGCCGCCAAATCCCGGCCAATAGCTGGTATGGGTATCTTCGATGATGTAAAGTCCGCCATTCGTCAAGTTTGGCCACAGCGCTTGAAAGCTGGTCGTTTGCTGGTGCATCTGGTGGCCGCCATCATCGATGATCACGTCAAATGGTCCCCGATCCCGCGCCAAGTATGCCAGAAAGGCCCGGTCGGCCTGATCGCCGATTCGAATGTCCGTTCCCGGAAGTTCCAGCATTTTGCAGGCGGGGTCGATGTCGACAAAAGTCAGCCGGGCGTCAGGGGCAAAGAAGTCTCGCCACATCCGTAAGGACCCACCCTTGTAGACACCAATTTCCAGAAATGAAGTCTTGCGTCCGCGCCAGGCCCCCAGCAGCCGGTCATAGATGTCCAGATAGTGGTCCATCTTGAACAGGGTGCGGTCATCCGTCCGGGACAGGAAATCACGGAAATAGCCGGGGCTGGACATCGGGGAAACCTGCGCAAAGGATCTCAATCCAGCCTATCTGGTATTGGCCCGAGCGGAACACCAAAGATACCACTACGGGACCCGAGCGCCACAGTCGGGGCGGCGAACTCCCATTGTTTTACAACTAGAAGAAGAATTTTTCGCCACCGCAAATTATAGTACGTTCGATAGCGGTTTTTGTAGATCAGAATTTATCGAATCAACCATTTGCGCTATCCTTGGGGTTCGTAGTGCTTTCTCAAACCATGATATAGTTTCGAAATCCTCAGCAATCGGAGGGCGTGATTTTGCAGATGAGTTTATTGAAACGTGCCGCGCTTGTTCCAGCGGCATTTGCGCTTCTTGCAACAGGCGCATTCGCAACGACAATGAACTTTCACGGGACCGTGACCATAACCCCGGCCGCACCGCCGGCCGGATCGATTTTTCCGGCCGTTGGATCAGCAGGAACCGTTTCGCTGGAGGTCGATGACAGTGATCCATCGGTTCTGCTGTTCGATCTTTCCAGACCGGTTCCCTACCTGCAGACCCTGAAGGCAAGCGTGAGCGTGCCTGGATACCTGTCGGGGTCCATGTTCAGCATCGGCGATTTCTGGGACTACGGCGCGGCCGCGCTTCGCTTTGGGGCCTATGGTCCGGCGGTTTTGGACACGCCTGGCCCGACCGGGTACTTTCCGACTGGTCGGCATAGCTTTCAGCTAAACTATGCATCCGGAGTCGCGCAGCCCCTGACAGTTGGCGAGTTGGTTCTGGCGCTGATGGTACCGGGCGCGACGGGCTATTTCAGCCACGAGATGGATCGGCAGGGCGGTGGCTTCTACTTTACACGGGTTGAGTTCTCAAACGAAATGTCCGCCGTGCCTCTGCCGGGAAGCCTGCCCTTGATGTTGGGCGCACTGCTCGCAGGCGCGGCAGTGTTCATGCGTCGCGCCAGGTCGGTTACTGTCTGATTGCAAAGAAAAACGCCGCGCCCGGCAAAAACCTGGCGCGGCGTTTGAAGACTGCTGATCGAACGTCAGGCCAGCGCGGCCTTGGCCTGCGCCGCGATGGCGTTGAACGCGTCGGGTTCATGGACGGCCAGATCGGCAAGAACCTTGCGGTCCACCTCGATCCCGGCCTTGGACAGGCCGTTGATCAGGCGCGAATAAGTAAACTCGGCGTCGAACATACGAACAGCAGCGTTGATCCGCTGGATCCACAGCGCGCGAAAGTTGCGCTTGCGGGTCTTGCGGTCGCGCGTCGCGTATTGCTGAGCTTTGTCGACGGCCTGCGTGGCCGTGCGAAAGTTGGTGGAGCGGGCGGCATAGTAGCCGGCCGCCTTTTTGATCACCTTGCGGTGGCGGGCGTGTGTTACGACACCGGATTTTACGCGGGACATCGGGTGCTCTCCTTACCGGTCGTAGGGCATGTACTTCTTGACGATCTTGGTGTCCGCAGCGGACAGCAACATCGTACCGGAAGCATCGCGAAGGAACTTTGTCGTGCGCTTGATCATGCCGTGGCGTTTGCCGGCAACGCCAGCTTTGGCCCGACCGGAGGCCGTGAAGCTGAAACGCTTCTTGGCCGCCGACTTGGTCTTCATCTTGGGCATTTCCATCTCCGTGGTTTCAGGCACGACTCGGCATGCCACTTTGGCCGGCCGTGCGGGTAAGAAGGGGTCGTAATAGGCGGCGAAAAGACCCGGCGCAAGGGGGAAGATCAGTTCACTAGCCGTCCGATAACCTTGAGGACGACGCCCGGGATCTCATTGAAGGTGTAGCCCGAGGGTCGTTGTGTCAGGGCAATCACGATGAGAACAGCAGAGGCCATCAACACCAAGGCCCCAATTCGCGGCGGTCGGCCCTCTGTCCACGCGTTCAGGAGCGATGGCAGTGTCAGCACAGCCAGTATGATTCCGATGGTCAGATAAAGATCGGTATCCACAGCAACCTCATTTCGCAATCGCGTGCGAAAGGTTACTCAGGCTCGACCCGTGAAATCAACCGTTCATCACAAGGAGCAACGCGCAAGATATTGGTTGTGCCCTTTACGTTGAAAGGCACTCCTGCGGTCACCACGATCTGGTCCTCTTCGGTGGCAAAGCCATGGTCGCGTGCGGCGCGGATCGCAGCGATAACGGCGCCCTTGAAGCGGTCCTGCGGTTCGGTGATGACGCAATAGGCTCCCCAGGTCAAAGCCATCCGGCGCGCTGATGACATAAGCGGCGTCAGCGCAATGATCGGCACACGCGGACGTTCGCGGGCGACCAGGCTGGCGGTTGTTCCGGATTGGCTGAAGCAGCAGATTGCCTTGATATTTGTAGCCTCGGCGATTTCGCGCGCTGCAGCCACGATTCCGTCGGCGATGGTCTCACGCCGGATCACCCGGCTGGCCTCGATGATCGACTGGTAGGTCGGGTCCCTTTCGACGGACATCGCCACGTTGTGCATCGTTGTCACGGCTTCGATCGGATACTTGCCGGCTGCGGATTCCGCCGACAGCATGATGGCGTCTGCACCTTCGTAGATCGCGGTCGCCACATCGGAGACTTCGGCCCGCGTTGGCACCGGCGATTCGATCATCGATTCCAGCATCTGGGTCGCCACGATCACCGGCTTTGCCGCTGCGCGCGCGCCACGGACCAGGCGCTTCTGGATCGGTGGTACTGAATAGACCGGCAGTTCCACGCCCAGATCGCCGCGCGCGACCATGATGCCGTCCGACACCTGCAGGATCGCATCATAGGCTTTCACAGCGGCAGGCTTTTCGATCTTCGAGAGGATCGCCGCACGCCCCTTTGCCAGATGCCGCGCCTCGATCACATCCTCGGGGCGCTGCACGAACGACAACGCCAGCCAGTCGACGCCCAACTCGCAAGCAAATTCCAGGTCAACCCGGTCCTTCTCGGACAGGGCCGCGACGGGCAGGACCACATCCGGCACGTTAACGCCCTTGCGGTTGGAAATCGTGCCGCCGACCTGCACTGTGCAATTGGCAAAATCCTTGCCGCAGTCATCAACGATCAGACGGATCTTTCCATCGTTGATCAAAAGCGATGCGCCCGGTTCAAGGGCAGCAAAAATCTCGGGGTGGGGCAGGTTCACACGGGCCGCGTCGCCAGGCTTGGGTGACAGGTCCATCCGGAACTTGGCCCCCTCGACCAGCTCTTCGGACGGATTGGCGAAAACGCCGACGCGCAGCTTGGGACCCTGAAGGTCAGCAAGGATGCCAATTGGGCGGCCGGTATCCGCCTCGACCTTGCGGATGATCACGTGACGCTTGCGAATGTCGTCATGCGTACCGTGGCTCATGTTCAGCCGGAACACATCCGCTCCCGCCTCAAAGAGCGCGCGGATCATCTCGTAACTGCTGGAAGCCGGACCAAGCGTGGCCACGATTTTTACATTCCGAAGGCGTTTCATGCGGGGGGTTCCTTCTTGCAACTTTCGCATCTCGTGGCCGAGGGCGTTATGGCGCAATTGGATTGGCGGGGCAACCGGGCCGTTTGCGCTAACTTTGTATTGGTTGCACCGCGCCTTGGAACGACCTTGGAACGACAGCAGGACGCCAGAGGATGGACCTTGCATGCGCCGATTGCTATTGCACCTTCAAGAGCAGCTACGGAGACCGGTTTGGCATTCGTCATCGTCGGCAAGGATCGCCCCGGTCGCTGGGTGGTCAGCTGCGACCATGCATCGAACATGGTGCCTGATTGGGTGAATGGCGGCGATCTGGGCATCGCGCCACAGGACATGGCGCGTCACATCGCCTTGGATGTGGGGGCTGCCGGTTTGGCGTTTGCGCTGGGCGAGGTGCTCAACAGCCCGGTGATCTTGTCGCAATTCAGCCGTCTCGTGATTGATCCCAACCGCGGCAAGGATGATCCCACGCTGATCATGCGGCTATATGACGGTACCATCATTCCGGGCAACCGGCACATCACCCCGGATGACGTCGCTGTCCGCATTGAAAGGCTATATGACCCCTATCACGCAGCGCTGGGCGCGCTGATGGCACGTCAGTCAAACACAGCCTTGCTGGCCGTCCACTCCTTCACGCCCTGCCTCAAGGGTCGGGCGACGCGCCCCTGGCATGTCGGCGTCCTTTACAGCCATCTCGGGCCGGAGCTGTCGCGCCCGCTGCTGCAAGCCTTGTCGCGCGAGCCCGACATCTGTGTCGGCGAAAATGAACCCTATGCCGGTCATCTGCCGGGTGATTCCATCGACCAGCACGCGTTGCAGACAGGGCGCATGAATACCTTGATCGAAGTCAGGAATGATCTGATTGCCGATGCGCGAGACCAGGCCGTATGGGCCAGGCGGCTGGTGCCACACCTTTGGGATGCGCTGGCGGCGGCAGAAACCGCCTGAGGTCAGATCGCGGTCTTGCGCATTTCGTCGATGTACAACTCGCGCAGTCGTTTGGCCACGGGGCCGGGCTTGCCGTTGCCCACGTCGGTCCCGTCAATCTGGACCACCGGCATTACGAAGATCGACGCGGCGGTCGAAAACGCCTCATCCGCAGCTTGCGCCTCGGCCACCGTGAAGGGACGCTCCTCGACCTCGAACTGCGCCTCAGTCGCGAACCGAAGGACCGAGGCGCGCGTGATCCCGTGCAGGATGTCGGTCGACAGGTGCCGCGTGATGATCCTGTTGCCCTTGACGATATAGGCGTTGTTCGACGTGCCTTCGGTAATGCCGCCATCGTCGGCCACAAACCAGCTGTCATCGCAGCCCGCCTTTTTGGCCATCATCTTGCCCATCGACGGGTACAAAAGCTGTGTCGTCTTGATATCAACCCGACCCCAGCGCAGGTCGGGGATCGAGATCACCTTGAACCCGTTCTGGGCCGCAGGCGCATCGGCAAGGTTCGGCACGTTCTGGGTGAAGGCCACGACGGTCGGCGGCAGCGACGGATCGGGGAACACAAAGGACCGGTCGCCCGGGTTGCCGCGCGTGATCTGCAGATAGATCATGCCCTGGTCGAGATCGTTCAGCCGCACCAGTTCGCGGAACACATCGGCCAAGGCGTCCGGCGTGATCGGGTTCGCCATGTCCAACGCATCCAGCGAACGCTGCAGCCGCACGCCATGGCCCGCAAAGTCGATGAGCTTGCCATCCAGCACGGAGGTCACCTCATAAACCCCGTCCGCCATCAGGAAGCCGCGGTCAAAGATCGACACAGTGGCCTGATCCTCGGGCAGGTAGTTTCCGTTCACATAGACGGTGCGGCTCATGGTTTATCCCCACAGATCGACGGTTGGCGGGTGTATGCCGCTGGCATCGTAGTGCAGCGGGTGAGCGCGGTCTTCGGCCAGAAGCAGCGGCCCGTCAAGATCCACAAACGCGGCACCACCGGTCAAAAGCGTCGCGGGGGCCATCCCAAGGCTGGTGCCAACCATACAGCCGACCATCACGCCGAACCCTATGGACATAGCCTCCGCACGCAAGGCCAGCGCCTCCGTCAGACCACCGGCCTTGTCCAGCTTGATGTTCACGAGGTCGTACTTGCCGCGCAAATCCGCAAGGCTGGCCCGGTCATGGCACGATTCGTCCGCGCAGACGGGCAGGGGGCGGGCGATTTCGGCCAGCATGTCGTCAGCCCCGGCAGGCAATGGCTGTTCTACCATCGCCACGCCTAGGCGGATCAAATGCGGCGCGAGGTCGGCATAGATTTCCGGCGTCCAGCCTTCGTTGGCATCGACGCTGATGGTGGACTTTGGCGCACCGGACCGGACCGCCTCTAGCCGAGGCATGTCGTCGGGGGTGCCAAGCTTGATCTTGAGCAATGGGCGATGGGCATTGGCGGCGGCGGCAGCCCGCATCAGGTCCGGCGGGCCAAGTGATAAGGTAAAGGCAGTAATGGCCGGCTTCGGGCGGGACATACCTGCAAGCGCCCAGACCCGTTGTCCCGCAATCTTGGCCTCCAGGTCCCAAAGCGCGCAGTCAATCGCGTTTCGTGCAGCCCCCGATGGCAGGGCAGACTGCAGATCGGCGCGCGTGATACCGTCCGGCACATCCGCAATCTGCGACAGGACGGATTCCACCGTCTCGCCATATCGGGCATAGGGTACGCACTCGCCGCGCCCCATGTGCCCGGCGCGGGTGATTTCGACGCTGACCACATGCGCGTGTGTCTTGGACCCGCGCGCGATGGTAAAGGTCTGCGCCAGACGAAACATCTCGGGCGTGGCTGTAATCATCGCGCAGGCTTGTCGGCAAGATCACGAAACTGCAAATGTTTTCTGCGACACATTGATGTGGCCCCAGTCCGCCTCGGCCTAACGCTTGTCTGTCAGCCCGTCGTGCAAAAGCCAGTCCTGCGGCGTCACCTCACGGGCCTTGGGGTGGACGACAACCGGATGTTCGCTGCCAAATCGAAGCCGGACTACCTTTTGCTGCCTTACCGCGCGCGCCAGCGCTTCGCGGCGCGGATCGGGCGCCGGAAAGTGTATTCCGGACGACGGGAACATGGCCTGGACGCGGGACATGTGCGCGCGTGTCTGGTCTGGAAAAGCCACGCGCAACTTGGCCTGCGCGCGCGCCAGCGCAGAGGCCATCCCAAGGTCGACAACCATTTGGGGCAATATCGACAAAAGCATGCCCATCGCTTCCGCTTCATCCGCATCGAGGCCGGTAAGGCGCGTGCGATAGCCAAAGCCAAGCTCGACCCCGCCCTGATTGCCCCGGTGCATGATCACCGGCAACCCGGCCTCGATCAGTGCATCAATGTCGCGCAGGATCGTGCGCCGGGAAACCTCCAGCGACTTTGCCAGCAAGCCACAGCTTTGCCGTCCCCGGTTTTGAAGAATCAACAGCAATTGCAACAATCGCGCCGCACGCGTTTCGCTGCCTTTGTTATATGACAGAAGGTGTCACCTTACGCGGTCTAGGGTTGAGTCGGAAAAGCGAAATGAAGGGGCGCGCGAAATGAACATGGTCAGTTATGGGAGCGGCGAAAAAGATGATCCTTGGTTGCTGAAAACCCCGTCCCTGACGTCCGAGTTTCAAGTCTGGCGTGACATCGAAGCGCCGATACCTAGGCTCGTCGTTCAAGTCGGCACGACGCATCTAAGCTACCAGTTGCGCGCGATCGAAGACTGCCATGCGATGCTCAAGGCCGCCGGGGATTGGGTGGTGCTGGGCAATGCCGACGAAGGCAAGCCCACACCCGAGGGGTCCATCGAAGCCTGGGCCCGCGCCGACAATAACCCCGTTGGCGGCTACTATGGCTTGCGAAAGGGCTATCGCGGTCGTTTCGCGAATTACGTCACGCCGGTGATGGAGCTTTTGGGGCTGATCGAGCTGGAGCACAGTGCCCGGGGCAATCGCGCACGCGCGAAGTAGTGGCTCGTTTCTGCAGTTGCGAAATGGCGCTTGCGGGGCTGCGCGCAATATCATAACCAATTGGCGACCGATTTAGAAACATAGTTGCCGAGACAGATATGTCTTTTCGCCCCCAGCCCGCACCTCCCGCACGTCCGAACCGCTGCCAATTGTTCGGCCCCGGATCGCGCCCATTGCTGTTTGAAAAGATGGCGGCTTCGGCGGCGGATGTGATCAACATTGACCTTGAGGATTCGGTGGCGCCTTCGGACAAGGCCACGGCCCGCGCCAATGTGATCGCCGCGACGCGCGACGTCGATTGGGGCAACAAGACCCTGTCGGTGCGGATCAACGGCCTTGACACCCAGTGGTGGTATCGCGACGTGGTGGACTTGCTGGAGCAGGGCAGCGAGCGCCTTGACCTGATCATGATCCCCAAAGTCGGATGCGCCGCCGACGTCTACGCGGTCGACGCGCTGGTGACGGCGGTCGAACGCGCAATGGGACGCACCAAGCCTGTGGGGTTCGAGGTCATCATCGAATCCGCCGCCGGGATCACCCATGTCGAGGAAATCGCCGCCTCCAGCCCGCGTCTCCAGGCAATGAGCCTTGGGGCCGCCGATTTTGCCGCCAGCATGGGGATGCAGACGACCGGCATCGGTGGCACGCAGGACAACTATTACATGCTTCAAGGAAGTACCCGGCACTGGTCCGACCCTTGGCATTGGGCGCAGGCAGCCATCGTTGCCGCCTGCCGGACCCACGGCGTTTTGCCGGTCGACGGCCCCTTTGGCGACTTTGCCGATGACGAAGGCTTCCGCGCGCAGGCGCGTCGTGTGGCGACCCTCGGCATGGTCGGCAAATGGGCGATCCATCCCAAGCAGGTCGCCCTGGCCAATGAAGTCTTTACCCCCAGCGATGCCGCCGTCGCCGAAGCCCGTGAAATCCTGGCTGCAATGGCCGATGCCAAGGCACGCGGCGAGGGCGCGACGGTCTACAAAGGCCGCCTCGTCGACATCGCATCGATCAAGCAGGCCGAGGTCATCGTGCGCCAATCGGAGTTGACCAAAAGGTAAAATAGCAATTGTTGACAGACTGCCAGAATCAGGGACAGTCTGCTCCGACCAATGGCCATTAATCGGGCAGTTTGCAAAGAATACCCGCGCTGCACATCCGGGACGGGAGGCCCCGTGCAGCACCAAGGGGAGGATGCACGCCCCGTAGCGAAAGCTGCGGGGCGCTGCTGTTTAGGTCTGGAAGCAACCCCGCGGCGCAGGTGCGCGGCGTCAGTCTTCGCCCATCACCAACCCTTCGATATCGTGTTTCTGAACCACTGGCACCAGCGTTTCCACCACGCGGCACTCCAGATGGTCACGCACCTGTGCGGGCAGCGCATCGTAATAGTCTTGCGTTACCATCAGGTCATGCAAAGCGTCATGTCCTGCCCCCGGGGCATCAACGCCCAGCACCATGACAGGCCGGGCGATGGGTGAGGGATGCGCCGTGCCGCGGTGCACGGTCAGGGCCGACCGACACGAGATGTCCCCCATCTGCGGATACTTCTTAATACCCCGCTCGGCAAAGCGGTCCCAGGTTATGCGGTCGGGAAACATCTCGTGCTTCCAGTCACGGCCATCATCATATTGCGTGCCAGGTGCAACCTCGAACGGACCCATGTCCGGTGTGACGTCGACGCCGGTCAGGTTAAAGGCAAGCGATGTGATGCGGCGATCCTGCCATGTCTCTACTGGCGACGGAAAGTCGCGGTGCCAGGGCTGGTTCTTGGCCCCCTGAAACGGCGTATCAAACCCGATCTCCACAATGCGGTAGTCCTGTCCCAGGACGGACCGGCACATCTCGACGACCCAAGGATGCGTTGTCAGTTGCACAAAGCCGCCGAACTCTTGTGGGTGGATTTCCACGTACCAGCGCCGGGGACCCCTGCCGACCGCGCCACCGGGCCGCTGGATCGCCTTCCAAAACGCGGTCATCATGTCTTCGCGCATCGCCTCGGCAAAATCACGTGAAAACGCGCCCTTGCGTCCGACGATGCCGTCGCGGTTCAGCGTCGTCACGTCGTCGGCTGAGCCCCCCACGACCGCGCCACCATACAAATCTTCCGACATTGTCTCGGTTCTCCAGACCAGTGCTGTACGACGGCTATCAGATAGACGCCGAAATGACGCAACCTAATCAAGCGTTCAGTGGCAGATGCAGTTCGGTGATCAGGTCTTCTGGTGCGGCATCCATCGGCGAGTTGAGATAAACCTCGAAACTTGGACTGTCGGCAGGTTTTTCGCCTGACCCGGGCAGCCAGACCCCGAACAACTGGTCGTCGGCGGCAGGCAATCCTGCATAGGGTCCGCGATAGGTCATGACGGCCTGGCGCCCCGCCGCAAGCGTCACGGTCTCAAGCGGTGCGTCAAGGGGCACGTCCCCAACAATTTCGAACGCGGCATGGCTGCGCAGATCTGTGGCAGCCACTGCCATCGGATCGTCGTGGAACACCCCGACCATGCGCCCGGCCTTGGCAAAAAGCCCGCGCGACCCCATCAGTGCCGACAGCTTTTCGAACGCCCGGGCGATTTCGAAATAAGGACCCTTGTGGGGGATTGCGGCCAGCCGCATCGCGGCCTCGGTACGAATGTCGACTGGGTACATCAGCGGAACCTCCGGTTTGGTGTTGCGAAGAAACGGACGCAGTTCGCCTCGTTTGCGAAAAGCGGCGGGGGTCATCCCGAAATGCTGGGTAAAGGTGCGTGCAAAGGCGGCAAGGTTCGGCATGCCGACGGCTTTGGCAATTGCCGCCACGGGTCTAGTCGTCATCACCAGATGATATGATGCCTTTTGCATCCGGATACGGCGAACGGCCTGCGCAGCCGTCTCACCGGTCATGAGGCGAAACATCCGGTGCCAGTGAAACCGGCTCATTGCGGCGACATCAGCCAGGACGTCCAGCGACAGATCCCCACCGGGATGATCGTGGATGTGGTCCAGAATCCGCAGCAGGCGTTTTTCGTTTGCTTCTGCCATCAGTCCACACTGCCCCGTTCCTGCACAACCCTTGTTGCATAGCGCGTATGTGCAAATCTTGCCGAGTTGCAATCGTCCCCCCCAGCCGTCATATACCGAAGCAACCTTTGGGAGCGCAGCCCGATGAACTATCTGGAATTCGAAAAGCCATTGGCCGAAATCGAAGGCAAGGCAGAAGAATTGCGCGCGATGGCGCGTGGCGGCTCCGGTATGGATGTGGGCCGCGAGGCCGAAGCCTTGGACCGCAAGGCCGAAACCGCGTTGCGCGATCTCTACAAGACTTTGACGCCCTGGCAGAAATGCCAAGTGGCACGCCACCCTGACCGCCCACATTGCAAGGACTACATTGACGCGCTGTTCGTCGAATACACCCCCCTGGCCGGGGATCGCAATTTTGCCGAAGACCATGCGGTGATGGGGGGGCTGGCGCGGTTCAACGACATGCCGGTGATGATCATCGGCCATGAAAAGGGCCATGACACCAAAACCCGGATCGAGCGCAATTTTGGTATGGCCCGTCCCGAAGGGTACCGGAAGGCGATCCGACTGATGGACATCGCCGACCGGTTCAGCCTGCCAGTCATCACGCTGGTCGACACACCCGGCGCCTATCCCGGCAAGGGGGCCGAAGAACGCGGCCAGGCCGAGGCAATTGCGCGTTCGACCTCGAAATGTCTGGAAATCGGCGTCCCACTGATTTCGGTTGTCATCGGCGAGGGGGGATCGGGCGGCGCAGTTGCTTTTGCCACGGCGAACCGCATCGCGATGCTGGAACATTCGATCTATTCCGTCATCAGCCCCGAAGGTTGCGCCTCGATCCTGTGGAAAGACGCCGAAAAAATGCGCGAGGCCGCCGAAGCGTTGCGGCTGACGGCGCAGGATCTGCAAAGGCTGGGCGTGGTCGACCGGATCATCAAGGAACCGATGGGCGGCGCGCAGCGCGGTCCCAAGGAGGCAATCGAGGCAGTTGGCAAGGGCATCGAGTTGATGCTCAAGGAACTGGCCGGGAAAAAGCCGGATGTGCTGATCAAGGACCGCCGGCAAAAGTTCCTGGACATGGGAGCCAAGGGATTGGCCGCCTGAGATGAACCCCTGGGTCCTGATCCTGATCGCAGGCGTGATGGAGGTCATCTGGGCGATGGGTCTCAAATACTCGGACGGCTTTACCCGACCCTTGGCCAGCGCCGTGACTGTGGCGGGCATTTTGATCAGCTTGTATTGTCTGAGCCTGGGGATGCGGCAGATCCCCGTCGGAACCGCCTACGCCGTCTGGGTCGGAATCGGTGCCGTGGGCACGGCCATTGCGGCCGTCATCCTGTTCGCCGAACCGGTCAATGCCCTGCGGGTTGGGGGCATCGCATTGATCGTCGCCGGGATCATCACCCTGAAATTCGCATGAGACAGATCTGGGCCTGCGCGATCACTGCAACATTTTTTGGCCATGCCGCATTTGCCGAACAAACCCTTGAGGGCCGGCTGGTGACGTTCTCGGTGCTGACCTACGATGATCCTGACCTTCCGATCCTGCAGGCGCGCGGCAAGACGGTCATGGTCGGCAAGGGGGTCGAATTCGACCTGGGTCCCGAGGGTCTGACCGCAGGCCTGGATGTCGTGCCGGTGACCGTCGAAATCGGTCCCAGCCGGATCGAGCTTTCCTATCCGCTGGGGCAGGGCGATTTCTGGACATCGACCTTCAACGGCTATGTGCTGCGTTTTGAAACCGAATGCGCGTTATTCAAGGCGGTAACGATTGATACCGCCTATACCACCATGGATTTGACGCCAGCGGACATCCGGTCAGAAACGGGGGCCCTTTGCCTCAACGTGTCGGGGCGGCGCTATGGTCCCGGCCAGCGCGCTGCCTTGGATATCCTGGTCGAAGACTGTCCGATCATCTGATCACCACATCGTCTTTGCCGCACGCGCAGGCCAGTCGGTATCGTAGGCATGCCCGTCAATGGCGCCTTGGGTAATCTCGCGCAGCATGTCGCCGACACTGGGCAACCCTTGCGACTGGTCGCCCGTCGTCCAAAGCTGCGACCGGATCAGCGCGCGGGCGCATTGCGAATAGACTTCGGCGATCGTGATGACGATCACGCTGCGGGGCAAGGTGCCATCGCGGGCAAAACGTTGTCGCAGGTCATGATCCGCCGTCAAACGCGCCAGACCGTTGATCCGCAACACATTGTTGGCCCCGGGGACC
This sequence comes from Rhodobacterales bacterium, assembly GCA_031430315.1. Taxonomy (GTDB): domain Bacteria; phylum Pseudomonadota; class Alphaproteobacteria; order Rhodobacterales; family Rhodobacteraceae; genus JAJNPS01. The sequence goes on from JANPBI010000417.1 coordinate 22,618, forward strand.
ATCAGCATCACGCTGACGCGCCCGTCGCGGACGATGTTGCGCAGACTGTCGATCCGTTCGTTGCCCTTCCAGTCCGGCAGGGCGAGGGTCCGCGCATCAAGACTGTCGACGACCGGTCCGTCATCGCCGCGCGGGCTGCCATCAGTGCCTTCGGGTCCGACTGTCGTCAGCACGCAAAACCGCGCGCGATCAACCCAAGCGCGATAGGCCGGGGTCAGATAATCCGTCACCTTGACGGTCGCGGCCTCGCCCGGCGTGCCATAATGCGCATGCAGCGCGTCGAGATCCAGAATCCAGGTCATCCCTGCACCTCGGCCGATAGCATGTCGGAGCGGGTCTCGACGTCAGCAGTCAATCGCGCCATGAAGTCCGGCACGGCCAATCCCGGCGGGATTGCAGGCAGGAACTCCACGACTGCAAGGCCGGGATGGCGCAGGATGCCGCGCTTGGGCCAGAAATGCCCGACATTTGTGGCCACGGGCACGCAAGGTTGCTCCAGCTGCTCATACAGTAGACCGATCCCGACCTTGTAGGGGCGCTTGTCCCCTGGCGGCACGCGGGTGCCTTGCGGATAGATGATCAGTTGACCGGGATCCACGGTGCCTGCTGCCACATCCGCCTTCATTTTCGTAATCGCTGCACCGCGTTTGCCCCGGTCAACCGGCACGCAACCGATGCGTAGGGCATACTGCCCCAGGATTGGCGCATACATCAGTTCGCGTTTCATGATGAACTTGCCGCGCGGGACTGCGTGGTAAATCATGATGATGTCGAGAAAACTCTGATGCTTTGCCGCGACCAGAACCTCGGTCGAGGGAGGGGCGCCACGGACTTCGCAGCGCAGACCGCACAGGGCACGGACAGAAAAGATCACCCAGCGGCAATAGGCGTGGCAGGCCGCAAATGCACCCTCACGCGAGAACAGGGCCCAGGGCAGGTAGATGATCGCGACGACGGCCATGGCAAGATACATCTGCAGGACAAAGAACAGTGACATGAACCATCGGAACAAGCGCATCACGTCAGCTCCTTCAGTTTGCGCTGGGCGGCAAAGCGGGTGGCCGCAAAGGCGACACCAGCAGCCAGAACGGGTAGGATCAGCGGCAGGAACCACCCCGCCCCTTGAAAGCCCAACCCGGTCAGAAACCCGCCAGTTGGCGCAGCTGGTGGCAAAAGCGCGACAACAACCATCCCCAGGATCGTGCCGACCAGCGCGCCAAGAGCCGCCCGCAAGGTGAACCGGCGCACAAAAGCATGGGCAATGTAGCTGTCTTTCGCCCCGACCAGACGCAAGACCTTGATCACCTGCTGGTTGGCGGAAAGCGCTGAACCGGCGGCCAGGGTAATCATCGCGGCCATCGTAGCCCCGATCAGGACAATCGCCAGGATTCCCATAAGGCGAAGGCGCGATGCGGCGGCAACCATCGGCTGACGCCAACGGCTATGGTCGTCCAAAACCGCCCCCGGCGCTTCAGCTGCAAGGCGTTGCCGCAAGCCTTCGCTGTCATAGCCTTCGTCGGTCTCGGTGACTTCGATCAGACGTGGCAATGCCAGCGTATCAAGGGGCAGGTCAGGGCCGAACCAGGGGGCAAGAAGCCTGCGCTGCTCCGCATCGTCCATCGCCCGCGCCGAGGCGACGCCAGGCGTGGTGGACAGGATTTTCAAGACAACATCGCTTTGCAAGTCCATCTGTGCCTCGGGGGCAGAGATGCGGACGGTCGCGGTTCGCGCCAATGCTTCCGCCCATCTGTCGGCCAATCGCCCGGAGGCCAGAGAAAGGGCAAGGGCAAAGACGGCCAGAAAAGCCATCGCTCCGGCAGTAAAGCTGGTCAGCCAAACCGTCGCACCCGACGGCGGCACCACCCGATCTGCACTCTTATCCCCCGTCAGTGTGGTGAGCATACGGTGCATCACAGATCGGAACCCGCCAGCTGGATGCGCCGGTTCGTGATACGCAACACCCGTGCGGATATCTGCGCCTTGGCCGTCCGGATCAGGTTCAGGTCATGCGTCGCGACGACCACCGTTTTGCCCATGCGGTTCAATTCCACCAGCAACGTCAACAGCCGCACCGACATGTCCCAGTCCAGGTTGCCGGTCGGCTCATCCGCCAGAATGACATCCGGGCCCATGATCACGGCGCGTGCGACGGCGGCGCGCTGCCGTTCGCCGCCTGACAACGACGGTGGTCTTGCATTCGCCAGATTGCCAAGACCGACCCAACCCAAAAGGTCCGACAAATCCTTTGCCGACGTTTCGCGGCCCGCGACGGACAGGGGTAGCGTGACATTGTCCGTCAGGGGCAGGTGATCCAGAAACTGGCAGTCTTGATGCACGACCCCGATCCGCCGCCGCGCCAGCGCAATACCGTCCCGTCCCAGTCCCCGGACCTCGCGGTCAAACAACGTGATATGCCCTGCGGTCGGCAAAAGTTCGGCATAGGCCAACTTCAGCAGCGTGGTCTTGCCGGATCCTGACGGTCCGGTCAAAAAATGAAACGACCCCGGCGCCAGTTTGAGCGTGACCTCGGACAGCAGTTCGCCACCGCCATAGTTGTAGGCCACATTGTCAAAGGCGATCACCGGTTAGGTTTCCTTCGCCCTATGCTGGGCTGTATTTCACGGTCCTGGTCACGGCCATACAGGCTGGCGCGGCGGCGACACTACGGTCCATTGATGCAGAAGTTAACTACAAATGCTTGGACATACCCAGCATCGTTGTTACAACCGGGCCAAAGGACCGGAATATCTGGTTGGATAGTGATACGATGCGGCTGATCTGCCCGAATTGTGGTGCCCAGTACGAGGTTGCCGATGACGCTATTCCGGCCGCGGGCCGGGATGTGCAATGTTCCAATTGCGGACATGGCTGGTTCCAGCACCCGCATGACGCTGGAGCAACAAGTGAAACGGCCGCTGAGGTTGTCGGGTCAGACGCAATTGCCGCCGAAGCCGTTGCCGAACCCGCCGAGGCGGAGGCCGAGGCGCCGGCCGATGCCGCTGTCGCGTCAGATGACCAACCTGAGCCCAGTTTCCCCGAAGATGATGAAGAGCCCGAGCCCGTGGTTGCCGAGGCCGCAGCGTCCGTTCCATTGAAGTCGGCGCTGGACGACAATCTCATGGCCGTCCTGCGCGAAGAAGCCGAACGCGAAGTCGCGCAGCGCCGGGCCGAGGCTGCGCGTGGGGTTGAAACCCAACCCGATCTTGGAATCGAGGCAGCCGGCGCATTCGTGCCGCCCGGTACACCCGCCAAAGTAGCGGCGCCGCGCGACGAATACAGCCACTTGTCGTCCGATGCAGACCTGGAAACGACGGTCCCGACGGCCTCAGTGCGGCCTGCGGCCCGGCGTGACCTGCTGCCTAATGTCGAGGAAATCAGCTCGACCTTGCGGTCGTCCAATGGCGCGCGCGACGACGACGACAACCCGATGCCCGATTTGCCACCGATCAAACGCGGCGGCGGGTTTCGCAGTGGGTTTTTGTTGTCGGTTCTTTTGGCCGTCATCATTGTTGTGGCCTACGTTCTGGCTCCACGACTTGCCGAACAGTTTCCCGCCGCCAAAGGGGCGCTTGACGCCTTTGTCATGGTGGTTGATGCGTTTCGGGCTTGGGTAAGGGCCATTGTGGCAGGCCTGACAGGGATGCTGGAAGCCCAAGCGTAAGTCGACGAAAGGCAGGTTCGCCGATCAGAATTGGTCGAGCAGCCGCCGCAGATAGTCGAGTTCTGAATCAGGGCGGGACTGGTCGCCTGTGCGACGGCGGATTTCGTCCAGAAGTTCCTGAGCGCGACGATAGACATCGTTGCCTTGCAGCATGTTCCTGTCGGACCCGATCCGCGCGGAATCCCCTGGTTCGCGCCCTAGCGGGTCGCGGCCATTGGGATCGGCACGGCCCATATCCTCGGCGGTCCGATTGCCGCCCTGTTCTTCACGCTGCTCTTGCGCCAAAGCTTCGCCAAAGTTTCGCAGACCTTCGCGCATCGCTTCCATGGCTTCGGCCTGGCGGTCGAGCGCGCCGGGCAGGTCGCCATCGCGCATCGCCCTTTCCGCTTCGCGCATCGCCTCGTCTGCGCGGTCCAGCTCGCGCCGTCCGGCCTCGCCTTGTTCGCTACCGTCGCCCGGCAAATTCCGTCCTTGCAGATCGCCTAGGCGTCCCCGCAGTTCATTCTGGCGTTCTGACAATGAACCGCCCTGCCCTTGCCCGTCTTGCCGACCGTCTTCACCCTGGCCCGGCTGCTCGCCTTGACCCGGGTCCTGGCCGTCACCGTCTTGCTGTTCCTGGCCATCCTGGCCGGGCTCTTGCCCGGTTTCGCCGTTTTGCATGTCGCGAAAGGCATCGTCCGACAGCTGCTGCTGGTCGCGCAAGGTCTCTTGCATGTCGCGCATGGCCTGCTGGCCGGGGTTGCCTTGTCCCTGCCCCTGTCCTTGGGTCACCTGCATGTTTTCCATGAACTGACGCAACTGTTCCATCAGTTCGGCAGCTTCGGCGGTGCGGCCCTCTTCCATCAGCTTTTGTAATTCGTTCAGCATCTGCTGCAGCTGGTCGCCCGACATCTGCATCCCTTGCATATCCTGCGATGTCTGGCTGTCAGGATTGCGCTCGGCCTCTTCGGCAAGCTGGCGCATGTAGTCATTCAGCGCCTCGCGCATGTCTTTCATCAGCTTGTCGATCTCGTCGGGGCTAGCCCCATTGCGGATTGCCTCGTCCAGTTTGTCTTGCGCCCGGCGCAACCGTTCCAGCGCAGACGCAAGGTCGCCTTCCTCGAACATCAGCGAGATTTGCCACAGCTCGTCCGCAACCTCATCGCGCAACTCGGTCGTCAGGTTTGCTGACGCGGCGTCCAACTGCCGCAAAGCGACACGCAAACGCAGAAAGGCTGTCTCATTGCGGATAAAGCCTTCGGGTCTGTGGGTGATCGCCTTGAGGATCTGCACCGAACGTGGGGCATTCTGGCGCGACCACAACAGGTCCCGCCGCAATTCGATCAATGCTGCGGCAAGTGGGTCAAAGAACCGGCGTCCGGGCAGCACCACCGAAATCGGTTCAGCCGTTCCCGACTGGCCCGCCTCGTCGGTCACCGCATATGTCATCTTGACCGGCAAGTTGGCAAAGGGGTGTTGCGACAAGTCGTCGACCAGCGTTTCCTTGAAGTCCCCGCGATTGCCCCGGATCGGCATCGGCAGATCAAGAATGACCGGATCACGCGGTTCGGGATCGACTGTCAGACCAAAGCGACGGTCGACTGCGCCAAGGTCCAGTGTGACCGTCACTTGGCCTGATACGACAGCATAGTCATCCTTGGCGGCGAACTTCTGTTTCAGACGTCCATCGGCCTCGCGCGCGATATCGGCGTCGGGAACCACACTGGGGAGTTGATCGGGCAGGGCGACGATCTGCCAAGCGCGCCCGCCGTCCCCGGTGACTTCCAATCGACCCGACTGCGCGACATTCAGCGTGAAGGTACCGGCCATGCCGTCAAGTTTGGCGGCATCCTTTGCAGGGATGTCTGCTTTTGCTGAGACTGCTGCGGGGTCGGACACGGTCTCGACCAGGCCAAGTTCATCGGGACTGCCGTAAAGGCGAATCTGCAGGCGCGTTCCGACCGGCAGTTCCAGCAAGGTTGCCGTGATGTCGGAAAGGTAGATCGTAGCTTTGCCGGTATAGGCGGGCGGTTGCGCCCAGCCCTCCCAAGATGGACCGTTCGCCACAATGGCGGCGTCGGCGGTGCCAAGGGGATTGCCGGAAACGACCCGCCAAAGTGACCCGAACAGGACAGCCATGACAAAGGCTGTGACTGCAACATAGCGCAACGCATAGGGGTCGCGGCTGGACAGGCGCAGATCCGGTGCGACCGCCCTGGCGGCTGCGGCGCGGCGCGCCATGCGGTCCTTGTGCGTCTCCCAGACCGCGCGCGATGCAGCATCGTCGATACCTATGGCCTGACTGTCGGACAGCGCCGCTATCGGGCTGCCCGGCAAGGTCGCATCAACACGCGCCAGTACTTCGGCCCGCAGGGGCGCGCGAAACTGCTTCAGTCCGAAGACCCCAAGCCCGACGCCTGCCAGTGCCACGACAAACCCTGCCAGACGCAATTGATCTGCCGTCAATAGGTCTTGCAGGCCAAAACCAAGCGCCGAAAGGACGACCAGCCCAAGGCTCACCAACGGCCAAAAAGCCCGCAAGAGGCGTTCGGCCCAAAGACCTGCCCAGGTCAGCCGCAAGGGCCAACGCAACGCGGCCAGAAGGGTGTCGGATTGCGGGATCGGATCGTCCTTTTCTGCCCGGGGGCCAGACGATTGCGTCACAGCCATTCAGGGATGGTATCGCGGTTCAGGATTTCGTCAAATGTCGGACGCGCCCTGATGACGGCATAGTGATCCCCTTTGACCAGCACTTCGGGGATCAGAGGGCGGGTATTGTATTCCGACGCCATGACCGCCCCATATGCTCCGGCAGACCGAAAGGCGACCAGATCACCTTCGGCCACTGGCGGCAGACAGCGAGCCTTGGCAAATGTGTCGCCGGTTTCACAAACTGGCCCGACGACATCATAGGGATGCGTTTCTGACCCGGCCACGGGTTCGACTAACGGCAGAATGTCGTGATGGGCGCCATACATCGACGGGCGGATCAGGTCGTTCATCGCTGCATCCAGGATCAGGAAATCCCGCCCCTCGCCCTGTTTGATGTAAATGACCGAGGCGACAAGCAGACCGGCATTGCCCGAAATCAGGCGACCGGGCTCGATCTCGATTTCGCAGCCAAGGTCTCCGACCGTCCGTTTGATCAGCGCACCGTAGTCTGTGGGCAGCGGCGGGGCGAGGTTGGAGCGTTCGTAAGGAATGCCCAATCCCCCGCCCAGATCGAGCCGGGTGATCGTGTGACCCTCTGACCGCAGGCGACGCGTCAGGTCGGCAACTTTCAGATAGGCCTGCTCGAACGGTTCCAGCTCCGTCAATTGCGATCCGATATGCACGTCAATGCCGATGACCTGCAATCCGGGCAGACGGGCGGCCTCGGCATAGACGTCGCTGGCGCGTTCAATCGGGATGCCGAACTTGTTTTCCTTTTTGCCGGTCGCGATCTTTTCGTGGGTTCTCGCATCGACATCAGGGTTCACGCGGATCGTGATCGGCGCGATTACACCCAGTGACGTCGCCACTTCGGACAAGGCCCGCAGTTCTGGTTCGCTTTCGACATTGAACTGGCGGATGCCGCCTGTCAGCGCCAGCCGCATCTCATCGCGCGTCTTGCCCACGCCAGAGAATACGATCCGCTCACCCGGTACCCCGGCGGCACGGGCACGACGATATTCACCGCCTGAAACGACATCCATTCCCGCGCCAAGATCGCCAAGGGTCTTGAGGACTGCAATGTTGGACAGCGATTTGATTGCGAAACAGACCAGATGCGGCAGGGGCGAAAGTGCCTCGGTGAAAAGGTGATAATGCCGGGTCAGGGTGGCGGTCGAATAGACGTAGAACGGCGTGCCGACCGACGCCGCGATCTCGCTCAGCGCCACGTCTTCGGCATGCAAGCTGCCGTTTCGGTACAAGAAATGATCCATGGGCGGGGGGTGTAGCACAGCGCTTGCGCAATGCAATTCCGATCGGCCAGGGAACTTTGCCAACTGACGGCAAAAGATGAACCATTTGTCGCGTCCCAAAGGGCCGACAACAGGGCCTTTGATCAGGCGTCAACCCAGTCGAAACCAACCGACGGCGATCACGACCCGGCCACACCGATTTGCGCGTCGCCCTGCACGGTCATGCCCGGAGCCTGGGGCAAACCGTCAGCGCCGCAGGACGCCAGCAAAAACACGCAGATCCATATCAGCGGGCGCAGGGGGTCAAAGCCGGTCATGGGGACACCGAGACCGTTGCCCCGCCGACCTTGCCCGAAATCGCGGGCACGACGGAAACGCCACCGGTGCCAATGCGGAGACCTGCGGTCAAGGCAGGGTCAGTGCACGATGCCACAAGCAGGAGGGCGATCAGGGCCAGTTTGGACATGGGCGACCTTTCGGGGTGCAGGTTCTTAGGTGCCGACCTGTGGCGGGCAGGGACGATCATGGCACTTGCAGCGCCCTGCGCCAACGGTCCGCCTGCAAGCGCACCTGGTCGGGCGCCGTTCCGCCATAGGAAATGCGCGAGCGGACGGAATTTTCAGTTCCAAGGACATCGTAAACTTCTGCGGTGATCCCCGAATGGACCGACTGCATCTGCAAAAGGGTCAGATCCGGCAAGTCGACGCCTGCCTTTTCCGCTATAGCAACCAGCGTTCCCGTGACATGATGCGCCTCGCGAAACGGCAAGGCCAGCGCGCGGACCAGCCAATCTGCCAGGTCCGTCGCAGTTGAAAAACCTGACCCTGCCGCCGCTGCAAGGCTGTCGCGGTTGGCGGTCATGTCCCCGACCATGCCGGTCATCGCCGCCAATGCCAGCATCAACGTGTCGGCAGCGTCAAAGACCTGTTCCTTGTCCTCTTGCATGTCCTTGGAATAGCTGAGCGGCAGTCCCTTCATCACCGTGAAAAGGGCCACCGTCGCCCCAAGGATGCGTCCCAACTTGGCGCGCAGGAGTTCCGCCGCGTCAGGGTTCTTTTTCTGCGGCATGATCGAGGACCCGGTGGTCCAGCGGTCGCTGAGCCGCACAAAGCGGAACTGCGCCGAGGACCAGATCACCAGTTCTTCGGCGAAACGGGAAAGGTGCATGGCGCAAATGCTGCTGGCCGCCAGAAACTCCAGCGCGAAGTCGCGGTCACTGACGGAATCCAGGCTGTTGGCAGTCGGACGGTCGAACCCAAGCGACCGCGCCGTCATGTTTCGGTCGATGGGAAAAGACGTTCCGGCCAGTGCTGCTGCCCCCAAAGGACATTCGTTCATCCGGGCCCGCGCATCGGCAAACCGCGACCGGTCGCGGGCGAACATCTCGACATAGGCCATCATGTGGTGGCCCCAGGTCACCGGTTGCGCGGTTTGCAGGTGTGTAAAGCCCGGCATCACCCAATCCGCACCCGCCTCGGCTTGTGCTACGAATGCATGCATCAGCGCAGATAGCCCCGAAACAGCCGCATCACACTGATCACGGACCCACATGCGGAAATCGACCGCGACCTGGTCGTTGCGGCTGCGCGCTGTGTGCAGACGCCCCGCAGGTTCGCCGATCACCTCTTTCAGTCGTGACTCGATGTTCATATGGATGTCTTCGAGGTCGGTCCTGAAACGGAACTTGCCTGTTTCAATCTCTGACAACACCGTGAGAAGGCCTTTCCCGATGGCCTCGGCGTCCTTATTGGATAGGATACCTGTCGCGGCCAGCATGGCTGCATGGGCGTGTGATCCTGCGATGTCTTGCGCATAAAGCCGCTGGTCGAACCCGATGGAGGCGTTGATTGCCTGCATGATGGCGTCCGGTCCTTCGGCAAAACGCCCGCCCCACATCTTGTTGGCGGCAGAGCTGTCAGAGGATGCGGTCATGGCAGGTGCCTTTGGAGGGATAATGCTGCGGAAAGTACTGGGGATCGTCTACACGGCCTTGGCAATAGGTGCAAATCTAGCGGCTTTGCCTGCGGTCGCAGACGTGGCCGCCTTGCGCGAAGGCGACATGAAAAAGCTGGTGTTTCTTGAGACACCTGTAGCGTTGCCGCAGATCGGACTGGTCACAGTCACGGATGCCCCGGCGTCCCTTGCCGACTATCGGGGTCGTTGGGTGGTCTTAAACTTTTGGGCCACCTGGTGCGGGCCTTGCCGCCACGAAATGCCCGCCCTTGACCGATTGCATGTAGCCATGCCGGAAATTGCGGTCGTGCCCGTCGCCACCGGTCGCAATGCGGTCGAGGCGATCGAACGGTTTTTTGCCGAGGCAGACATCAAGCACCTGCCGATCCTGCGTGACCCCGGATCCGATCTTGCCCATGCCATGGGCATTCTGGGGCTGCCGGTCACGGTCATTGTCAACCCCGATGGCCAGGAAGTGGCGCGCCTGATCGGGGATGCTGAATGGGACGGCGAGGACGCAAAGACTATTCTTGCGGCACTTATGGCGGGGCAATAGCCTTTCCGCCCAAAGGCGCGTGGCGATGGCATGAGGCCAGGTGATCGTTCACCAGCCCAGCCGCCTGTATGAACGCATAAGTCGTTGTCGGACCGCAAAAGGCAAAGCCTGCCTTTTTCAGTGCCCTGGACAACTGGCGTGAGGGCTCGGTTTCAGCGACGGCATCCTTCATGGACTGCAGGTTGCTTTGCTGCGGCTGACCGTCCACGAACTGCCACACAAAGTCGGCAAAACCACCTTGGGATTCGATTTCAAGGTAGGCGCGCGCCGAAGCAATCGCACTTTCGATCTTGCCGCGATGGCGCACAATGCCCGCATCTCCCAAAAGGCGCACGACATCATCAGGGCCAAACTGCGCGACGATATCTGGCCGAAACGCTGCAAAGGCCCGACGAAATCCTTCGCGTTTGCGCAGGATAGTGATCCAGCTGAGGCCGCTTTGGAACCCTTCGAGGATCAGCATTTCCCAAAGTTGGCGGGAATCGCGAATGGGGACGCCCCATTCATCGTCATGGTAGGCGACGTAAAGGGGATCTTGCCCGCACCAAGGGCACCGCGTCTGAGACTCCGTCGGCATCGCGCCCGCCCTTTCGTCAAGTTCGATCAAATAATTGCTTTTACGTTCGGTTTATCTTTTTCGGTCCACGCTGTCGATCTACCGGACCCTCAGCAGCGTGGCGCAGAATGTCGTTTGGAATGCCTCGAAACCGCGTCCCCAAGGCGGATTTTGTCGCCGCAGAGGCAAGTCCTTTGGGTTTTGCGATCTCGCAGGCCGACAGCCAGACGTTGGCCATGGTGAGCGCGGCCCTGGATACACGACGCCTTCGGCTTGCCTATCAGCCGGTTGTAACGTCGGTCGACACCGAGCGGGTGGGATTCTACGAAGGGTTCATCCGCATTCTTGACCCGTCCGGCCGGGCCATTCCGGCGCGCGATTTCATCCATGTCGTCGAAACGCAGGACCTTGGCCGCCGCATTGACTGCGCCGCCTTGCAGATGGGCTTGCACGCCTTGGCCCGCGTTCCGTCGTTGCGGCTGTCCATCAACATGTCGGCCCGATCCATCGGCTATCCCGGCTGGATGCGCATTTTGCGGCAGGTGCTGAAAACTCAGCCCCGGCTGGGTGAACGGCTGATTCTGGAGATCAGCGAGACCTCTGCCATGACGGTGCCGGAAATCGTCGTCGCGTTCATGACGGACATGCAGAAATCCGGCATCAGTTTCGCGCTGGATGACTTTGGCGGGGGCTTCATGGCACCCCGATATTTTCGCAATTTCATGTTCGACATGGTCAAGATCGACAGCCAGTTCACGCGCGGCGCCGATCACAACCCCGACAATCAGGTCATGGTCGAGGCTTTGGTATCCCTTGCGCGGTCGTTTGACATGTTCACCGTAGCCGAGGGCGTGGAAACCGTGGCCGAGGCGGAATACTTGCGGGCGGCAGGGGTCGACTGTCTGCAAGGATATCTGTTTGGCAGTCCCACCGTGAAACCTGATTTCCTGGTGGAAACACTGTCACGCCCAGCCTGAGATGCACGTATCCCGGCATTCCGCACGACGTTTCGAACATCCCTGAACTCGCTAAGTCGCAAAGCGCAAGTGTAGGTGCGCTCGCCATAGATTCTTGTGCTTTGTCGTGACAGTGTCTAGGGCATGCGGCACGACCGGGACGGGCGCGCCAAACAGGTTTCGAAAGAGGATGTTCAGACCATGACCAATGTCGTGATTGTTTCGGCTGGCCGGACTGCTGTCGGCAGCTTCAACGGCGCATTTGCCAACACTCCGGCGCATGATCTGGGGGCAGCGGTTATCGAGGCCGTCGTCGCCCGCGCCGGCATCGACAAGGCCGAGGTCGAGGAAACGATCCTGGGTCAGGTCTTGACGGCAGGCCAGGGCCAGAACCCCGCCCGCCAGGCGCATATCAAGGCCGGGCTTGCCAAAGAGGCGTCGGCCTGGTCGCTCAACCAGGTCTGCGGATCGGGCCTGCGGGCAGTGGCACTCGGCGCGCAACACGTGCAGCTAGGCGATGCGCGCATTGTCGTCGCAGGCGGTCAAGAGTCGATGTCGCTTGCTCCCCACGTCGCGCATCTGCGCGCGGGCCAGAAGATGGGCGATCTGAATTTTATCGACAGCATGATCAAGGACGGCCTTTGGGATGCCTTCAACGGCTATCACATGGGCCAGACGGCGGAAAACGTGGCCAACCAGTGGCAGATCAGCCGCGAGATGCAAGACAGCTTTGCGCTCGCCAGCCAGAACAAGGCCGAGGCCGCGCAAAAGGCGGGCAAGTTCAAGGACGAGATCATCGCCTTTACTGTCAAGACGCGCAAAGGCGACATTGTGGTGGATGCCGATGAGTACATCCGCATCGGGGCCACAATGGACGCGATGACCAAGCTGAGGCCTGCCTTCGCCAAGGATGGCTCGGTCACAGCGGCCAACGCCTCTGGTCTGAACGATGGAGCTGCAGCAGTTGTGCTGATGTCCGAGACGGATGCGAGCAAACGCGGTCTGACACCGCTGGCGCGGATCGCTTCATATGCCACTGCAGGCCTTGATCCTTCCATCATGGGCGTCGGGCCGATCCATGCCAGCCGCAAAGCGCTTGAAAAGGCGGGCTGGAAGGTCGGCGATCTGGATCTGGTCGAGGCGAACGAGGCCTTTGCCGCGCAAGCCTGCGCCGTCAACAAGGACATGGGCTGGGATACCTCGATAGTCAACGTCAACGGCGGCGCGATTGCCATCGGCCATCCGATCGGGGCGTCGGGGGCCCGCATCCTCAACACGCTGATCCATGAAATGGCGCGTCGTGGCGCGAAAAAGGGCCTGGCGACCCTGTGCATCGGCGGCGGCATGGGTGTCGCCATGTGCATCGAGCGCTGAGGCTGCACGCGCAGCATAATTTCGCATACGCAGCATAGGGCGCAACATTCTTGCGCCCTAGTCGCATCATTGATACCCAAGTGAAATAAGCAAAATTCGGAGGAATCATGGGTCGCGTCGCATTGGTTACCGGGGGGTCGCGCGGTATCGGGGCCGCGATTTCAGTCGCCTTAAAGGCAGCCGGCTATACCGTCGCCGCGAACTACGCGGGCAACGATGTCGCAGCCCGGGCCTTTACTGCCGAAACGGGGATTCCGACCTTCAAATGGTCTGTTGCCGACTATGATGCCTGCGTCGCGGGTGCCAAAGAGGTCGAAGCGGCTTTGGGTCCGATCGAGGTTCTGGTGAACAACGCGGGCATCACGCGCGATGCCATGTTCCACAAGATGACGCCGCAGCAGTGGAAGGAGGTCATCGACACCAACCTGTCGGGCCTGTTCAACATGACCCATCCCCTGTGGTCGGGCATGCGCGACCGCAAGTTTGGCCGCGTGATCAACATCAGTTCGATCAACGGGCAAAAGGGTCAGGCGGGCCAGGTCAACTATTCTGCTGCCAAATCCGGCGATCTTGGGTTCACCAAGGCCTTGGCGCAGGAAGGTGCGCGCGCGGGCATCACCGTCAACGCGATCTGTCCCGGTTATATCGCCACCGAAATGGTCAAAGCCATTGACGAAAAAGTTCTGGCGGAACGCATCATCCCCCTGATCCCCGTGGGCCGCCTTGGCGAACCCGAGGAAATCGCCCGTGCCGTGGTTTTCCTCGCAGCTGACGATGCTGGCTTCATCACCGGATCGACACTTAGCGCGAATGGAGGGCAATTCGTGGTCTGACCGGAGTCCACCCCAAAACGGGTGTGCGCTTTGGTCGTTTCGGACTAAATGGCCACGACGGGATGCACCAAAAATGACGCGCAGCCGCGCCACAGCCATCGGCTTTACGGCGATCCTGATGTGGTCGTTGCTTGCACTATTGACCATCGGGTCGTCCCCGGTCCCCCCTTTCATGCTCAACGCTTTCTGCTTTGGCATTGGCGGGGGTATCGGCCTCGCCTGGACAGCGCACCGCGGATTTGCCGTTCTGCGCGGGGTCGGATGGCAGGTGTATGCCTTTGGGACCCTGGGGCTATTTGGGTACCACGCGTTGTACTTTACCGCATTCCGGTTGGGGCCCACTGCGTCAACGGGATTGGTCGCATATCTCTGGCCACTGTTCATCGTTCTGCTTTCGGGCCTTTTGCCGGGAGAGCGTTTGACCCCCCGCCATGTGCTTGGCGCGCTTATCGCGCTTTTGGGCGTCGGGCTGATCGTGGTGTCAGCGAACACCGGGCCGGGCGGGGAAAGCCTGCCGGCGCTGGTGTTGGCATTTCTTTGCGCGCTGACCTGGTCGACCTATTCGGTCCTATCCAGGCGATGGGGGGCCGTTCCGACCGAAACGGTCACAGTATTTTGCCTTGCAACGTCGGCCTTATCTACGGTGGCGCATCTGCTGTTTGAACCCACCGTCTGGCCAGACGGCGCGGTCGGCTGGGCATCGGTGATTGCGTTGGGTATCGGTCCGGTCGGCTTAGCCTTTTTCACCTGGGACATCGGGATGAAACGCGGCGACATCCAGCTTTTGGGGGTCGCATCCTATGCGGCCCCGCTGTTTTCGACCCTGATCCTGGTTGGCGCGGGAATAACAGAACCATCCTTCGCGATCATTGTCGCGGCGGTCCTGATTACGTTCGGGGCAGCACTGGCCGCTTGGGCCAGCGCCAGATCTGTTCGATTGCCTGCTGTCAGGACTGGGACAGACGGCTGATTTCTTCCTTCAATCGCAGCTTTTGCTTCTTCAGGTCGGCGATCTTGAGAGCATCGGTGGCCGGGCTCCGTTGCGCCTTTTCCACCAATTCAGATAGATTCTCATGCTTGCGGCGAAGTTCCTGAAGATGCGAAGCGACAGTCATTGAAGTCCTCCTGCAAATGGTCCGTACAACTTCAAGTGGATCATAGTCGGGACCCGTTGTCACGAAATCTATACATACGCTTCGTAGCGAATTGGTTCAAACTCAGCGGAACCGTGCCAGAAGGTCCGCCCCGTCCCGCAGCACGGCATTGGCGTCGGGCGTGTAGCTTTCGCGGTCGCCGTTGTGGTGATCACCTTTGTGAATGACAAAGGGTGGCAAAAGCCGAAAAGCGCCCTTGCCGCCTTTGCGCGCGCGCAACAGGAACCGCAAGGCCGGACGATCCTGCCGGGGTGCCAAAGGCAGGATCGCAGCGCTGCCCAGTCGAGGCGCAAGGGCGGACAGGACATCGGGCAAACTGTCGGCACCCGAAATCATCGTCAACCATCCACCGGGGCGCAAACGGGTTGCAGCGGCGGCAACCCAAACAGATAGCGGCGTTGCCGCGCGAAGGGCAGTATCGCGTCCGGGTTTCGGCGATGGTGTCCCGCCGCGTGGGTAGTAAGGCGGATTCGCTATGACGTGGTCAAAGGAGTGAAGCAGTTCGCGCGGAATATGGCTCAGGTCACCTTCGATGACCTGAAGTGCGATCCCGTTGCGCGCCGCATTTTCGCGCGCCAGGGCGGCATAGGCCGACTGCAGTTCAAGACCGGCAATCTGCAACCCGGGAACGCGCAGGCCAAGGCACAAGGCTGCAGCCCCCGCCCCGCAGCCAAGGTCCAGCACGTGGTCGCCGGAAACCGCAGGACAAGCCGCCGCCAAAAGAACCGGGTCTGTCGCCGCGCGATAGCCTTTGAGCGGCTGCCACAGACGCAACTTTCCACAAAGAAAGGCATCATCACTAAGGTCCGACGGCGCAAACACGGATCTACAGACCCAGCGGGATATTATTGTCGACCATGACCTGTCTGGCCATGAAATGATCCTGGTCCCGCACCATCAGGCGGCGCGGGAAAACGCCGATGCCGCCTTCAAGGATGCTCATGTGGACGTCCATGGGAAAGGCCGCTATACCCTCGCCGTCAAGCAAGGCCGTCGCAAACGCGATGATCGTCGGGTCGGTGGTCCGCAAAAGCTCTTTCATCGGGTTGAGTTAGCGCCCTGGCGATGGACTTGTCGAGAGGTTCGGCGTCACCGCGCGGATGGGAAAAAGGAGATGGGGTTGGACGTTGTGACAGACAAGCCGCAAGACAGGCTCGCGGACTGGCTGGCCGATGACATGGCGGCAGTTAACCGTCTGATCCGGGAACGGATGGTGTCCGAACACGCGCCCCGCATTCCCGAAGTTACGGCCCACCTGATCGATGCGGGCGGCAAACGTCTTCGCCCCTTGCTGACTTTGGCTGCGGCGCGGATGACGGGCTACGACGGTCCCTTCCATATCCATTTGGCAGCAACGGTCGAATTCATTCACACGGCAACCCTGCTGCATGACGATGTCGTGGACGAAAGTGCCCGGCGGCGCGGGCGTCCGACCGCGAACCTTTTGTGGGACAACAAGTCGAGCGTTCTGGTTGGCGATTACCTCTTTTCCCGCAGCTTTCAGCTGATGGTGGAAACCGGCTCGTTGCGGGTGCTGGACATCCTGTCCAATGCATCTGCCACGATTGCAGAGGGCGAGGTCTTGCAACTGACGGCAGCGCAGGACCTTGGCACGGATGAGCGGATCTATCTGCAGGTCATTCGCGGCAAGACAGCCGCGTTGTTTGCGGCGGCAACCGAAGTGGGCGGCGTGATAGCCGCTGCGCCAGAACCGCAGGTTCGCGCATTGGCCACTTTTGGTGATGCGTTGGGGGTTGCCTTCCAGATTGCGGATGATCTTTTGGACTATGGCGGCGACGATGTGGCGATCGGCAAGAATACCGGCGATGATTTCCGCGAGCGCAAGGTGACGTTGCCGGTAATCAAGGCCGTGGCCAAAGCCACCCCGCAAGAGCGCGCGTTCTGGGTGCGGGTGGTCGAAAAAGGTGACCAACACGACGGCGATCTTGCACAGGCGCGCGCCATCATGCAGCGACACGGCGCATTGGACGCAGCCCGAAATGACGCATTCGCCTGGGCGGCAAAGGCCCGCGCCGCATTGGCGGATATGCCCGACCATCCGCTGCGTGGTATTCTGGACGACCTGACCCGGTATGTCGTCGCCCGGATCAGCTAGTCGCGCAGGATCGGGCCGGCCATCGTCCACCAGTTTGGTCGCGCCACGCGGATCGCATCGGCGGCAGTTGCCGCCGTTACGGCCGTTGCGAATAGCGCAAAACACGTCGCCCCTGACCCTGACATGCGAGCAAATACTGCATCCGGCTGACTCGTCAGAAGATCGAGCACCTCGCTGATCACCGGCGCAACTGTGCGCGCCGGATCTTCTAGGTCATTGCGCTGCGCCGCAAGCCATCGTGCCAGAGCACTGACATCCGGCCACACAGGCAGGACCTTTGCCATCCCGAAATTTTCTTTGGTCTTTAGCGCCGAAAACACAGCCGAAGTAGGAACCGCGACGCGCGGATTGACCAAGACAAGATGCGCCTCGGGCAAGGGGCCCACCGGATCAAGCCGGTCGCCGACACCCTGCATTCGGGTTGGTCTGGACCCAATGCACACGGGGATATCGGCACCAAGGTCCAAGAGTGCACCAAGATTGGAGTCCCACCACAGCGGGTCCTTCAGCGCGCCGTCCCTGTCGCGAAGCCGCAGGATGGCACGGATCGCAGCAGCGGCATCTGCGGATCCGCCACCGATACCCGACGTGGGGGGCAGGTTCTTTTCAAGCATGATGGCAAGCTGTTGCCCGCCGGCAAAGGCAATTGCCGCGCGCATCACCAGATTTTCGGCACCAGATGGGATGCTGTCCGCAAAGGGACCAGTGACGGAAAATGACGTCTTGGTTGCCAGGCGCACATCCAACCGGTCCCCGACCCCGCAGAACACCACCAGACTGTCGAGCAAATGATAGCCGTCCTTGCGCTGTCCGGTCACATGAAGCGTCAGATTGACCTTTGCCGGGGCAAATTCAATTATCGACGGACTGGGCATCGTCTGCGTTCAACGGCTTGGCATTCTCGGTCAGCATCACTGCGTCCAGCCCAAGTTCCAGCTTTTTCCGGATACGGTCGGCGTCCTTTTCCGCGGGATCAAGCGACAGGGCGCGGCGCCATTGGAATTCGGCCTCGCGGATCCGGCCCACTTGCCAATAGACGTCACCCAGGTGGTCGGTGACGACCGGATCGACAGGTTCCAGCAGGCTGGCCTTTTCCATGGGGGCAAGGGCTTCTTCATAGCGTCCCAGGCGAAACAAGGCCCAGGCCAGACTGTCGATGATATAACCAGTTTCTGGTTCTGCCGCGACGGCACGTTCGATCATCGTCAGGGCTTCGTCCAGGTTTTCGCCCCGGTCAATAAAGCTGTATCCTAGGTAGTTCAGAACCTGCGGTTGGCCGGGATTAAGCTCCAGCGCTTTTCGCAGGTCTGCTTCGGCTTTGGCCCAGTTCAGTTGGCGTTCTTCGCAAACGCCGCGACTAAAAAACAACGCCCAATGTCGGGGTTCGATCACCGGCACAAGCTTGATTGCGGCGTCGTAGGCACTGACGCAATCCGCAAACTGGTCGGTACGCCGCATCAGATCGGCCAGTGAGGAC
>JANPBI010000418.1:0-10224 GCA_031430315.1 Rhodobacterales bacterium
CAGTTGGTTAGAGTACCGGCCTGTCACGCCGGGGGTCGCGGGTTCGAGCCCCGTCCACCGCGCCAGATTTCCCTATAGTTTCAGACGATAGCGGACAGCCCTGTCACTGGGCACGATGCTGTCGTACAACGCGCGGGCGCGGGCGTTGCCTTCGTCGGTATGCCAGTAAAGCCGGTGCCAGCCCTGCAACCGCGCAACGCTTTGCAGATCGTCAATCAGCGCGCGGCCAATGCCCATGCCCCGGGCGCCGTCGTCCACGAACAGGTCTTCCAAATAGCAGTCCTCGCCCGGCACCCAGGTTGACGGGTGATGCAGGTGGATGGCAAACGCCAAAAGGCCCGCTGGCCCCGCCGCCACCCTCGCCTTCAAGGCCGAGGCGGGGTCCAGAAGCCGCGCCCAGGTGTGATCGGTTACCGCCGGATCAAGATCGACCTTGTAAAAGGCGAGGTAGCCTGCCCAGAGGCCCAGCCACTCCGTTCGGTCACCATGTGCAAGGTCGCGGATTACAAAGTCTTCGCTCAACCTTGTTCTCCTGCAATCCGCGCCAGAATTCGCGCCCAACTGCGGATGCCCTTGTGAAAGCTCTCCAGGTCGTATTTCTCGTTCGGCGAATGGATCTGGTCGTCATCCTTGGCAAAGCCGATCAACATCGCGTCCATGCCAAGATAGGTCTTGAAATAGCCCGCGATCGGGATCGACCCGCCTTCGCCGACGAATGCCGCAGGGCGACCCCATTCTTCGGACAACGCCTTGCGCGCGGCCTCGAATGCCGGGTCAGCCACGGACATGACCGAGGCAGGGCTGCCCCCGACATCATGCCATTCGATCCGGCAGTCGGCGGGCAGCTGCGCCTCGGCCCAGGTTTGGAAGGCGGCGACGACCTTGTCCGGGTCCTGCTTTGACACAAGGCGAAAGCTGACCTTGGCATGCGCCTCGGCGGGCAGCACCGTCTTGAAACCTGCGCCATTGTAGCCACCCCAGACGCCGTTCACCTCTGCCGTGGGCCGCGACCAGATCATTTCCAGTGGCGTGCGGTCTTGTTCGCCTGCCGGAACCGATAGCCCCACATCGCCAAGGTATTTTGTATGGTCAAAGGCCAACCCCTGCCATTGCTGACGCAAGGTGTCGGACAGTTCGGCGACGTCATCGTAAAACCCTGGGACCATGACGCGGCCCTGATCGTCGTGAAGTCCCGCGAGGATGCGTGTCAGCACGTGAATCGGATTGCGCGCCAACCCACCATATGCCCCCGAATGCAGGTCGCGCGTTCCAGCATGCAGTGTGAACTCCGCCTTGGCCAGCCCACGCAATTGGGTCGAAATCGCGGGCGTATCGTCGCCGTAGAGGCCGGTGTCACAGATCAGGGCAAGATCAGCGCGGAGTTCGGCGGCATTGTCCTGCATGAACGGGATCAGCGACGGGGAGCTCGATTCCTCTTCACCCTCCAGAAACACCGTCAGTTTGCCGGGCAGGGTGCCGTGAACGGCTTTCCAGGCCCGGCATGCCTCTAGAAAGGTCATCAACTGACCTTTGTCGTCGCACGCGCCGCGCGCGCGAATGACCTTTCCTTTGGGTGTGTCCTGCAGCACCGGATCAAAGGGGTCACGGTCCCAAAGCGACAGAGGATCAACGGGTTGCACGTCGTAGTGTCCGTAGAACAACAGGTGCCGCCCGCCCTTGCCGCCATGCCCGACGACCATTGGATGGCCGGGGGTCGCGCGGCTGGATGCATCGAAGCCCAACGTTTGCAGGTCGTGAACCAGCCAGTCGGCGGCATTTGCGCAATCGGCCTTATGGGCCGGATCGGTCGAGATGGATGGGATGCGCAACAGCTGCATCAGCCGGTCCAGCGCCAGCGGCAGATCCGCGTCGATCCGCGCCAGAACAGCTTCAAGTGGGTCGGACATGGGCAAGCTCGCTTTCTCGTGATGGCAGAGGCGAGCCTATCAGGCATCGGGGGACTGTCCAGATCCCGCCGCCTGCGCTAGACAGCGCGCGATCTGGCATGGGGGCGACAATGCGCAACGTGGTCTTTGGTGGTCTTGCGGCAGGAATTATGGCGACGACGGCAATTGCTGACCCGATGTCGGGGGCCGCGGCAAAAGCAATGCTATATCCTGCGGAATCCGCCCAAGTGCAGATCGTGTCCGGGTCTCCGATCACCAAGGACGAGGCGAATTTACTGGCAGGCGTGGTGGCTCAGCAGCCCTATTTCGGGGCGGTCGCAATTTCGCCGGATGAACAGCTGCTGGAATCCAAGGCGACAATTGCCGTCGCGAACTTTCATACCTCCGAAGCGGCCGGGGCCGAGGCCCTTCGCCAATGCGATGCACTGCGCGTGGCAACGACGCCTTGCGTTGTCGTGATCTACATTCGCCCCAAGGGTTGGGAAAATCGGCCTCTGTCGCTGTCGTCCGAGGCAACTGCCGGACTTGATGCGGACTATCCTGCAGCCAACGGGGCATTGGCGGTATCTACCTCGACCGGGGCCTGGGGCATTGCCAGCGGGGCTGGGGCAGGGGACGCCGCTGTCGCGGCTTGTGCCAAGAAAGCGGCCGCCAAGGATTGCTCGATCGTCATTCAGGACTGATTTGGGTCCTTCTTCTAGGGTATTGCTGTCGTAGGCCCTGACGATGCCCAAGACCGTTTTGGCCCCAACTGTGCAGACATAAGGCAAAGTCCGAATGCATCGGACGCAGTCGGATGGACGATACGGGTCTTATGCGTTCATGAATGACGATGGGTCACATATAGATGCCTTGACGGGCGAAAACCCCACTGGTTGCAAACTCCTGTAGTCCCTTCCGCCGTGACTTCGCCTTAGCCGCCTTGAGCAACCCCTGTTTGAATTTTTCCTGGGGACTTCGATGCGGGGCTCGGCAACACGCTTTCCACCACCGGGCCCCGGGGGAAATTGATCCGCTGCTGCACTTAATCGATGAAATATGCGGCCATTGTGCGCTGAAACGCGCGCAGGCTCGGGACTGACGGCTTCGGCCTGTGCAAAACCCCTTGCCCTATGCTAGTTTTGCCTCAATACGAACGTTGCCGAGTCGCGGGGGTGGCTTGGCGACCACAAGGGGCAGTAGGGACAGGCGCGTATGATCGGCTGGAGGTTGAAGCCTTCGCAGGCGGAAGTCGAGAAACCGAAGGGTTTTGACGACTTTGAACTGCGCCTTGGCGACCTTATGAGGGGCGAGCGCGCGACGCTGGGCAAGTCCCTGCTGGACGTACAGCGTGAGCTGAAGATCAAGGCCACCTATATCGCGGCGATTGAAAATGCGGACGTCTCCGCCTTTGAAACCCCAGGGTTTGTGGCAGGCTATGTCCGGTCCTATGCCCGATATCTGGGCATGGACCCCGAAGAGAGTTTCCAGCGCTTTTGCACCGAAGCGAATTTTTCTGTCGCTCATGGCATGAGTGCTGCGGCCTCAACCAAGCTGATTTCGGCATCGCGCAGCCGCGCAGAGTATTCTGATCCCCTCGCCAATCCCAATGCAACATTTGTGCCTCGCGCCGAAAGTGCACTGGCGCGGGTTGAACCCGGCGCGGTTGGTTCGATCGCTGTTCTTGTGGCCCTAATCGGGGCGCTAGGTTTTGGCGGCTGGTCGTTGCTTCAAGAAGTGCAGCGCGTGCAGCTGGCCCCGATTGACCAAGCTCCATCTGTCGTGGCCGAGATTGATCCCTTGGGAAATGTGTCGGCTGGACCGTCCATTGTCAGGTCTGCACCGCAACCTGATGCCGCCGCGATGGCCGCTGCCGAGGATGCAGGCGTTGCCGCCGATCCCCTGGACCGGCTTTATCGTCCTGCAGCGCTGGATGTGCCGGTGCTGAGATCTCGTGATGGGCCAATTGCGGCGATCAACCCCAGCGAAAACGGCGCGCTGGCCGTCGCCGCGGGAACGGACGCTGCGATCGAGGCCGCTTTGGGCGAGGCTTTGGAAGAAGAGATCCAGGTCGTTGCCGACGCAAAGCCGGGTGTCGAGATTCTGGCGGTCCGTCCGTCTTGGGTCCGCGTTTCCTCTGCCGATGGCACGGTGTTGTTCGAGAAAATCCTGGATGCGGGTGAACGGTACACCGTACCCCCACTTGAGACGGCTGCCTTGTTCAGGACGGGAAATTC
Organism: Rhodobacterales bacterium; assembly: GCA_031430315.1. Lineage (GTDB taxonomy): Bacteria > Pseudomonadota > Alphaproteobacteria > Rhodobacterales > Rhodobacteraceae > JAJNPS01. The sequence goes on from JANPBI010000418.1 coordinate 4,124, forward strand.
TGGTTCCATCTATTTCGTCGTGAACGGTGAAACCTTTGGCCCAGCAGCACCGGGGGCGAATGTCGTCAGCAATATTGCCTTGCAGCCTGAAAGCCTTGTGGCAAGCTACGTTGCCGCCGATCCGGCGGCTGACGAAGACCTGGCCAAATTCGCCACAGCTGAGGCCGCGCCGATCGAAACGCTGCCCGCGACTGTTTCGGAATAACGTCTTTGTTCATCTAGCTTTGCAGCAGGGCGTTGCCCCTGACGGCGCGTGCGCCTATCTTGGTGTCCGATCTGATTGCGGAGCCACATATGTCCCATAATCCCGTTCGACCCTGGCGGAATGTGTATCGCCGCGTTTCACGCCAGATCCGGGTGGGAAAGGTGCTGGTGGGCGGGGACGCGCCGATTTCCGTGCAGACGATGACCAACACGCTGACAACTGACGTCGCGGCCACCATCGAACAGATCCAGCGCTGCGCCATTGCGGGGGCGGATATCGTGCGGGTGTCCGTTCCGGATGAAGGCAGTTCCCGGGCCTTGCGCGAAATTGTTGCAGAAAGCCCGGTCCCCATCGTCGCCGATATCCACTTTCACTACAAACGTGCCATCGAGGCCGCCGAGGCCGGTGCCGCCTGCCTGAGGATCAATCCAGGCAACATTGGCGATGCGCGTCGCGTGCGCGAAGTGGTCAAAGCTGCAAAGGATCATGGCTGTTCCATCCGCATCGGCGTGAATGCCGGGTCACTGGAAAAACACCTGCTAGACAAGTACGCCGAGCCCTGTCCCGAGGCGATGGTGGAATCCGGCATGGATCACATCAAGCTGTTGCAGGACAACGATTTCCACGAGTTCAAGATTTCGGTCAAGGCGTCGGATGTATTTCTCGCCGCCGCTGCTTATCAGCAATTGGCCGAGGCGACAGACGCACCGATCCATCTTGGGATCACCGAGGCCGGGGGGCTGGTCAGCGGCACGGTGAAATCGGCAATCGGTCTGGGCAACCTTTTGTGGATGGGGATCGGTGACACGATCCGCGTGTCCCTCAGCGCCGATCCGGTTGAGGAAGTGAAGGTCGGGTTCGAGATCCTGAAATCGCTGGGTTTGCGCCATAGGGGCGTGACGATCATTTCTTGTCCCAGCTGCGCGCGGCAAGGGTTTGACGTGATCAAGACAGTGGCCGCCCTGGAGGATCGCCTGGCCCATGTGACAACCAGCCTCAGCCTGTCGATCATTGGCTGCGTCGTGAACGGACCGGGCGAGGCGCTGATGACCGACATCGGCTTTACCGGCGGCGGCGCAGGGTCGGGCATGGTCTATCTGGCGGGCAAGCAGGTCCACAAACTGGGCAATGACCGCATGATCGACCACATCGTCGACCTGGTGGAAAAGAAGGCCGCCGAAATTGACGCATTGGCGGCCCAAGAAGCGGCAGAGTAGCCGCAAAGGGGGCTGTCGGGTTGTCTCGGGCAGCCATATCGCTGGCTAAGGCCTGAACAGACTTCTGTGGCGTGTCAGATCGGCATTCGGTGACGAAGCGGGATCCACCAAAGGGATCGTTGCAACCGAACCTAGCCTTCCAGTGCGTTGATCATGTCCACGCGCATCGCGTGCCGCCCGCCTTCGAAATCGGCATTCAGGAAGGCATCGACTATGTCGAGCGCCAAACCCTCACCCACGACGCGCGCGCCCATTGCCAACATGTTGGCATCGTTGTGCTGGCGGATCATGCGGGCCGAGAAGGTGTCGCTGCAGACACCGCAGCGGATGCCCCTGACTTTGTTTGCCGCCATCATGATGCCCTGGCCGGTCCCGCACAAGATGATGCCAAACCGGCAATCGCCAGAGGCGACTCGCCGTGCTGCGGCTTCGCCATGATGGGGATAAGGGGTGCTTTCCGGCGACGTCGGTCCGATATCGACTGCCTCCCAGCCCCGTGCACCAAGGTGCAGGGCGATGGTCTGCCGCAGGGAAATGGCGGCATGGTCGCTGGAAAGTACGACGCGCTTGCTGTTCGTCATCAAGATGCAGTTCCGTTACGCCGCGCAACGCGGTGGATGGGCCAGGTTGCTTCAGTCGGGTTTCGTTAAACAGTGTAGGTTTGGCAGGACCCCGGCGAGCGGACCGGGCTATCCGGCGCGCTGGTCGGCAACAATCTGGCGCATGTCATCGAGGGGAACGTATCCGCGCAGCATGGTCTGGTCGATCACAAAGGTTGGGGTGCCCGATATTTCCATGCTCGAGGCTAGCGCATGGTTGGTGTCGATTACGGCCTGGATATCCGGATCCGTCATCTTAGCCATGACGGCGTCGGGATCATGACCCAGATCTGTCGCCAGCCGGGCAAGGGTTTCCGCCGTCGCATCGCCGCGCAGCTTGATCAGGGCGTTATGGGCGGACTTGTAGGCGTCATCGCCGTAAATCATCCGGACTGCGATCGCAAATTGGGATGTCATCAGGGATTCCGGCCCAAGTATTGGAAATTCCTTGAGGATATAGCGAATGTTCCCGTCGGTGGTGACCAGTGAATTCACCTCGTCATGCGCCTTTCGGCAATAGCCGCACCGGTAGTCCATGAATTCGACGACTGTGATATCGCCGTCAGGATTGCCACCGACCCAGTCTGACGGGCTGTTGAAGATCGCGGGGGCGTTGGCCTGCAAAAGCTGTACGTCCCGGTTCGCCGCCGTCGCATCCTGGCGGGCCTGCAGAACATCCATGGCCTCGACGATGACATCTGGATTTTCCAGCAGATAGGCCTTCACCTCTTCGCGAAAGGCGGCGCGTTCGGCTTCTGTCATGTCTTCCAGTCCCGCGGCAAATGCGACGGGCGCGGCAAGACAGGCAAGACAGAGGGTCAGGGCCAGCAAGTTAAATCGACGCATCAGGCGACGTCCTTTCAATGGAAAGCGGCTGCGCAGGCGCGGCACAAGTGCGAGCAACCTTAAGGGCTCGACCAAGTCGAGATCAAGGGCGCTGCCGGTGACATCCCCGGATTGTGACATCGCGAAAAGGACCCTTGCGCCAGAATGTCAGGCGGGTTGTCCTGTCGCAGTGTGCCGCTGAGTATGGTAGCACAAGGCGAGTTGCACGAAAGGACGGCAGCTTGGCAGGGGAGCGGGTGTGAGCCTTTTCGCGCGGACCATGGTCGGCCTTGTCGTCTGGGTCTTGGGTTCCGCCCTGGTGCAGGCGCAGGAGCTGTCGGCACTGGCGCGGTTCGATGCCGAAGCTTCGGCCATCACCACGGATGGGTCGGGGCTGGATCTGAACCTGATGCTGTCGCAACCCGTACCTTGGCGGGTGCGGGTCCTGGACAAGCCCGCGCGGCTGGTTCTGGACCTGCGTGAGGTGGACTGGCGCGGGATCTCCACGCTCAAGGTCCCCAAATCGTTTGTCACCGGCGCCAGGGCAGGCACGGTTCGTCCCGGCTGGTCGCGGCTGGTGGTGGAACTGGCGCAGGACATGACCGTTACACAGGCTGAAATGCAGACCCGCGACGGTACCGCCCGCGTCATCCTGCGGCTGGACCTGGCCACGTCCGAGGACTTTGCGCTTGCTGCCGCAGAGGCGGACCCGCCCGGCTGGGTGATGCCGGTTGCAGCGGATTTACCTCCGCCGCAAACCGCCGGGACAGGGCCGGTCATCGTCGTCCTCGACCCCGGCCATGGCGGCATCGATCCGGGTGCCGAGCGTGATGGTCAAACCGAAGCCAACCTGATGCTGGCCTTTGCCCGCGAGCTGAAAGAGGTCTTGTTGCGCGACGGGCGGTTCCAGGTCGTGCTGACTCGTGATGAGGATGTCTTTGTGCCGCTTGAAACGCGCATTTCCATCGCCCGCGCTGCCGGGGCCAGCGTCCTTTTGTCGCTGCATGCGGATGCTTTGGCCGAAGGAGAGGCCACCGGCACAACGATCTATACCTTGTCCGACGAAGCTACGGATGCGGCGGCCGCGGCCCTTGCGGAGCGACATCGGCGCGATGACCTTTTGTCGGGTGTGGACTTGAAGGAACAGGACGACCAGGTGGCTGCGGTCCTGATGGACATGGCGCGCACCTCAACCATGCCGCGCATCGACAGGCTGGCCGATGCACTGGCGATGTCGATCAGGACAGCCGGCATCAAGATGCATCGCCATCCGCGACAGTTCGCGGGCTTTTCGGTTCTCAAGGCCCCTGATATCCCTTCGGTCTTGATCGAACTGGGCTTTTTGTCATCGGCCAAGGATCTGGCGCGGCTGGAGGACAAGGAATGGCGGGCGAAAATGGCTGCCGCCCTGCGGGACGGTCTTGTCGGATGGGTCGATGCAGATGCGACGTTGACCGGTGCCAATGACGGCTGATGCCTGCCGATCACGCCGATGGGAAGGGGGCCGCTTTGCCTCTTGCGACAGCTGCGTGTATAGTTCTCCCTTGGTTAGGATGAGGCGCACGTGGTCCGGTTCATAGCTTCGACACTTGGGGCGATTTTTACAGCGATTACGCTTGGGCTGTTCTTTGGCGCGCTAAGCATCGGGGCCATCTTCTACATGTATGCGCGGGATTTGCCGAGCTATGAAAGCCTGGAGCAATACACGCCGCCCACGATTAGCCGGATCTACTCGGGCGAAGGCAACATCATCGACGAATATGCGCGCGAACGCCGGCTGTTCGTCCCGGCAGAAGATACGCCCGAGCTGGTGAAATACGCGTTTGTCAGTGCCGAGGACAAGAATTTCTATACCCATCACGGCTATGACACGCGCGGGATCGCGGCGGCGTTTATCGAGGCGGTCAAGTCCCGCGGCCAGAACATGCGCGGGGCCTCGACCATCACGCAGCAGGTGATGAAGAATTTCCTGTTGGACGGCAGCCGCAATGTCGAACGCAAGATCAAGGAAATCATTCTGGCCTCGCGGCTGGAGACCGTGCTGAGCAAGGAAAAGATCCTTGAACTTTATCTGAACGAGATTGACCTTGGCTATCGCAGCTTTGGCGTGGCGGCGGCAGCGCAGACCTACTTCAACAAGACGCTCGACCAGTTGTCTGCGGGCGAGGCGGCTTATCTCGCGGCCCTGCCTAAGTCACCGGGCAAAGGTCTGCGCCCTGTTGAAAACTACGATGCCGCTGTCGACCGACGGAACTATGTGCTGCGCGAGATGTGGCAGAACGGTTACATCGACGAGGCGACCTACACATCGGAAAAGGCCCTGCCGCTCAAGACGGTGCAGAACGGTGATTATCCCAGTTTCCGCGAATCTCTGCCTCCTAGGGGCTACTTCACCGACGAAATCCGCCGCCAACTTTCAGGCACGTTTGGCGAAGAGGAGTTCTTTGGCGGTGGTCTGACCATCCGGGCGACGGTCGATCCCTTGTTGCAGGATGCCGCGGCGGCGGCACTTCGGGCGGGCCTCGAAAAGTATGACCGTGGGCAGGGGGTCTGGCGCGGCACGGGCAAAGCGGTTGCGGCTGACCAGCTTGGGTCAGAAACAGCGTGGCGGGCAGCCTTGGCGGCCGCGGAAGTACCGCGCGACATTGAAGGTTGGTCCCCCGCTGTGATCCTGGATCTGGGCGAAGATTCTGCGCGCGTCGGCATCGAAGGCGTGGACGAGGATTCCGACGGTCATTTCATCCCGGCTGACGATGTCACCTGGGCGCGCAAACGCCAGGCTGACGGTACGCTGAGCAAGAAGGCACGTGCACCGGCGGATCTGGTACAGGTCGGCGAAGTGGTGTTGGTCCGCGCTGTCACATCGGACGACGACGGCAGTTTCCAGCGCTGGTCACTGCGCCAGGTGCCCGAGGTGCAGGGTGCCTTTATGGCGATGGATGTGAATACAGGACGCGTTCTGGCGATGCAGGGCGGATTTTCCTATGAGGATTCGGTATTCAACCGCGCGACACAGGCCACACGCCAGCCCGGATCGTCCTTCAAGCCATTTGTCTATGCGGCAGCGCTCGACAGTGGTTTTACGCCCGCGACCATCGTTATCGACGCCCCCATCGAGGTGGAGACCGCCGAGGGTCTCTGGACGCCCAAGAATGCCTCGAACAAATTCTATGGTCCGACGCCGCTGCGGACGGGGGTCGAACAATCGCGCAACCTGATGACCGTGCGCGTCGCCGAGGAAATCGGCATGGAGAC
>JANPBI010000419.1:0-14870 GCA_031430315.1 Rhodobacterales bacterium
GAATGAATTTCGCGATGTGGGACTGCTTGAACGCATTAATTGGGCAACTCCTGAAACTATTCGACCGCTGGAGATGGTCGCGCAAGACGCCAGTGGCAAAGCTTACAAAGCCAATGCCATCAACGAAGTGTCTCTCCTTCGCCAATCCTATCAAGCAGCAAAGCTGCGCATTCTGGTTGACGGCAAGGAAAGGCTGGATGCATGACCGACCGCAATCGCCCCCGACACGACCAATGGCGACGTCTGCGTGTAGGGCAGGCATTCATTTCCCGCCAGCAGCAGCGCGCGATCAGGGGCAATCACCAGCACCGCCTCTTCGAACCGCGGGTCGAATCCGGTCAGCCACTGGATGTTCGCACTATGCTCGCGGTCGCCGTAGACAACCCCGATATCATAGCCTCGCCGCGCCAGTGCTGCGCGAAATGTCGCCAACCTTCGCGTGTATTCTGTCACGTCAGGCTCTGCAGGTACGCCAGGTGTCCCGTGGTCGGGCCAGTCAATCGTGATCATGCGCGGCATTGCGGTTCTCCGTTTCGAGATGGCATACAAGAGTCATAGGCAATGTCCGCCCTGCCGGAAATCTTTTCGTATCGGCGTTCTGGCAGTCTGCGCCATCTATGCAGCCTGCTTGCGCGCAACGCCGTCCGGGCCTATATGGAACGACGAGAGGTTGGCGCGGGTAAGCGCCTCGCCAACCCGGTCAGGTCCGGAAGGAAGCAGCCGTAACGAGCCCCGCTTGGGTCGTTGTCCAGCCTCTCACCTTGTGAACCTGTGGAAACGGAGGGTGCCCATGACTGTCGTTGCATCGCTCCGGGCCGGGGCGCGCTGAGGCTAGGCCTCGCCGACGTTCCCGCCCGAACTGGCCGCCCGCATGTCCGCATCGGACCTGCAACGGGCACCTTACATGTTTGCAAGGAACGATTCCGTTGACGCAACCACACACACTTTCCGGCCTTGGCTGGACCAATTCCTTTCTGTCGCAACTGGACAAGACTGAACTGTCCCTGACCCCGGTCCGCATCGCCGGGGTACACCGGGCGCGGATCGACGGGCTGTCCGAGGACGGCCCCGTCACCCTGCCCTTTACTGGCGCAATCAGCGCAGGCGATCTTGCCATTGGCGACTGGGTTCTGTCGGATGGGGAACGCATCTGCCGCCTTCTCGACCGCAAGACAGAACTGAGCAGGCGTGCGGCAGGGACCGGCAATGCCATCCAGCTGATCGCGGCCAATGTCGATACGCTGTTTATCGTTACCTCGTGCAATGCCGACTTCAACCCTGCCCGGCTGGAACGGTATCTGGCGCTGTCTGCCGAGGCAGGCACCGAAGCAGTGATCCTGCTGACCAAGGCCGACACCAGCGCCGACGCCGACGGCTACCGTGCCGAGGCAGAGAAACTGCGGCGGAACCTGATCGTCGTGACCCTCGACGCCCGCGATGTCGAGGTGGCAACGACGCTGGGCGCCTGGTGCCGCGAGGGCCAGACGGTGGCGCTGCTTGGGTCTTCTGGCGTGGGCAAGACAACACTGACCAACACGTTGACAGGACTTGCCGGACCGACCGGGCCGATCCGCGAAAGCGATGCGCGCGGGCGGCACACGACGACGATCCGGTCGCTTCACGCGATGTCGGGTGGCGGTTGGCTGATCGACACGCCTGGCATGCGGTCGTTGAGCCTTGCAGATGCCTCTGACGGCATCGATGCGGTGTTCGAGGACGTGACTGAACTGGTCGGCCTTTGCCGGTTCCGCGACTGCACCCACCAGTCGGAACCCGGCTGCGCCGTCCGTCTGGCGATCAACGAAGGCCGCCTGGACGAAGCGCGCCTGAACCGCTGGGACAAGCTGAAGCGCGAAGACCGCTTCCACAATGAAACCCCGGCCGAGGCCCGGGAACGTGCCCGCAAATTCGGCAAGGTCATCAAGAAAAGCCTTACGCTAAAGTCGCGTTTTGATGGCAAAGGGTAGGGCAATCCTCGGGGCTCGTGTGGCCGCCACCACAGTAGACTCCGGGCTTGTCTGTCTGTTGCACATGGCTAAGAACGCCGATTGAAATCGCGTCGCGACATACACATTTCGGGGTAACCCCCCGACTGGGCCTGGCATCTTGACAGGCCCGACAAGCCGTGGGGAGCGTTCGGCCGATTGCAGAAACGGAACTGGGGTTACTCCGCGTGAAGACATTGTTTCGCAAGGGGCACACGCTTTCACCGGAAGATGTGTTGTTTGTACCTGGTGCGGACAGGGGAATTTTCTTTCTGGCGCCGCCACGCGGATTTTGGCGTCCGGTGCCTGTCGGACAGATCGCGGGTGTCGGGGTCAGCGCCCACCCCGAGATTGCCGCGAAGATTTGGCTGCAGATCTCGCTGCGGCAGAGATCCGGAACATTTGGCAGGGCCTTGGCTTTCCCAACCGCAGTCGCTGTTCTGACGGATGTTACTTTCGACGGACCGCAGCCCCGCATTGGCAGCAAGTGGCTTGCGACAGGTGCGGCAGCGCACCGGATCAGGAACGCCCTTGCTATCAATGCCGCAGTCGGCTACCGGGCTGCCCGCCAGTCGGTGGACGCTTTCCTGACCGAAAAGCGCCAGACGGCCTTTGACATGCCAATTTGGAACGATCCTGGCAACCTTCCGAAGGTCGCCGCGATCTGGTCGGGCAACCCGAAGAACTACTTTCACTTTCTGACGGAAACGATTCCGCAGATCCATGTGCTGGCATCAAGCGGTCTGGCTTTCGATACCCTCAATCTTCACTGTCGCAGCACCAAAGTATCGGGCTTTGCTATGGCAATGATCGCGGATTACTTTCCGGCGCTTGCGCCCAAGGTCAGGTTCCTAAGCGGCACGCAGACCTACGACAGGGTGCTGAGCACCTTTTCTTTCAACGTTTGGTATCCTGAGGGGCCTGCCACCGATGCTCCTGTCGAAACAGAAGCCGAAGCTGATATCGACGCCGAGAATATGGATTTGGGGCCCGCAGGCAAAGTCGGAAAGGCAGGCGCTGCGGCTTGTGACCAGGCATTGATGGATTTTCGTTCCCAAGCCATTTCTGTTGCCGAGCGGATCCACGGAAACGACGACTTTTCAGACAAGATCTTCGTCAAGCGCAAGCCCGGACAGAGTCGCGACCGCAAGACCGCCATGGAAGATGTGCTCGAAGAGCGCCTTGCCGCAGAGGGTTTTCGAACCGTCCATTTCGAAGATCATTCGCCCTTGCAGCAGGTGGCCTTGATGCACCGGGCGCAACAAGTGGTGGCATCACACGGTGCCGGTCTGGCCAACATGATCTTTGCAGCTCCGCAAACAGCCGTCGTGGAAATCGGCACCTTGCAGACCTGCCGGTCGCGCTGGGGCAATTTCGTTCCACTGGCCCACGTGGCGACTTGCAGCTATTCCAACATATTCGTTGATTTCAATAAAACCGACGCTTTGATCGAACCTGATTTCACGGTCGAAAGCATCGTTCCACCAGCCTTGTCACAAATGTCGATCGACGCCATTTCCGACTATTCGCGCTACTGCACGTCGGCAGACTTTTCTGGCGCAACAGGTGTCTCAGCGTATCTTTATCTTTCGCGCCTTTTCAACAGCGGGCAAGAGGCCGAGGCGTTTGCGCGGACAAGGCGCATGGAGTTGACGGACGGGGCGGGACTGGAAGTGCTGTCACTGGCTGCGAAGATTTTCGATGCAAAGGGCGAACATCGGCTGCTGCTGGATTGTCTCGAAGTGGTTGCCCGGATCAGCAAGCCCCGCAAGGAACGGTTCGAGCGGCTCGCCTGGCTCTGCTCCCGTCTTGCGCTTGAAGAGAAACTGGCAAAGCATCTTGCACAGTATCGTGACCTGTTTCCGGACGATTACGCGGCCTTTGTCAAACGGGCACGAAGGTTCCGGGATATCTTGCCCGACCAGAAGACGACGTTGGCCGAACGCCTGAAGCTTGGGCCGACGTCCGAGTGATGCCGATCCTCCAGATCGAGGCCGTGCTGTCGGACCTATTCGCGGCTCTGCGGAATTGGGCGCGACTTCCGATCTGGCGGATGTGCGGTGGACGCGGCTGGACCATCGCCCTAGTCTGGAGGGCGACGAATCCGAAGAGGCCGAATGTCAACTGATCCAGCCCCAGCCTACCGCGTGCTTGCCCGCAAGTACCGCCCCGAGACCTTTGCCGATCTGGTCGGCCAGGATGCGATGGTGCGCACGCTGAAGAACGCCTTTGCGGCGGACCGGATCGCGCATGCCTTCATGCTGACGGGCATTCGCGGCACCGGCAAGACCACCACGGCGCGGATCGTCGCCAAAGGCCTCAACTGCGTCGGTGCAGACGGCAAGGGCGGCCCGACGACCGAACCCTGCGGGGTCTGCGAGCCGTGCCGCGCAATCACCGAAGGCCGCCATGTCGACGTGATGGAGATGGACGCGGCCAGCCGTACCGGTGTCGGCGACATCCGCGAAATCATCGAAAGCGTGCATTACCGGGCGGCGTCCGCCCGCTACAAGGTCTATGTGATCGACGAAGTGCACATGCTGTCGACCGCCGCATTCAACGCGCTGCTGAAAACGCTGGAAGAACCGCCGGAGCATGTGAAGTTCATCTTTGCTACGACAGAAATCCGCAAGGTTCCTGTCACCGTGTTGTCGCGCTGCCAGCGGTTCGACCTCAAGAGAATTGAACCGGAGGTGATGCTGACGCTCTTGCGCAAGATCGCCACTGCCGAAGGGGCCGCGATTTCCGATGCAGCGCTTGCGCTGATCACGCGGGCGGCTGAAGGCTCGGCACGGGATGCGACCTCGATCCTTGATCAGGCGATTTCGCATGGTGCCGGGGAGACCTCAGCGGACCAGGTGCGGGCCATGCTGGGCCTTGCGGATCGCGGACGTGTGCTGGATCTTTTCGACCTGATCCTGCAGGGCGACGCGTCTGGTGCGCTGCAGGAACTCGGCGCGCAATATGCGGACGGAGCCGATCCGATGTCGGTCCTGCGCGATCTGGCCGAAATCAGCCATTGGCTGTCGGTGATCAAGATCGCCCCCGATGCCGCAGATGACCCGACAACGCCCCCGGCCGAGCGTGACCGGGGCCGAGACATGGCAGGGCGCCTGCCGCAGCGGGTCCTTGGCCGCGCCTGGCAGATGCTGCTGAAAGCCATCGAAGAAGTGCCGCTGGCCCCGAACGCGATGATGGCGGCCGAAATGGCAGTGATCCGACTTACGCATGTGTCCGACCTGCCGGACCCCGCAACGCTGGTCCGCAAACTGCAGTCGAGCGCACCGCCTGCCATGCCACAGCCGACGGTGCCTTCAAGCAACGGCAGCTCTGCCCCCCGCGCCTTCGTCACCGCACCGCGATCCCCATCGACCGGCGGCCCGTCCGCAGCACTTGCGATGCGGGTTGATCCGCTTGGCCTGCCCCAGCCGCAAAGCTTTGCTGAGGTCATGGAATTGATCCGTACCCGGCGCGACCTGAAATTGCTGCACGAGGTGGAAACCGGACTTCGGCTGGTGCATTTCGCGCCTGGCCGGATCGAATTCGAACCCGGCCCTGCGGCACCCACCGACCTTGCTGCGCGGCTTGGTCAACGGCTGGCGACCTGGACCGGAACTCGCTGGGGCGTGTCGGTGGTCGGCACTGGCGGCAATGCAACGATTGCCGAACAACGGCAGGCCGAACTGCGCGCGGTCAATGACGAGGCCGCGCAAATTCCGCTGGTCGCCGCCGTCATGGCCGCTTTTCCCGGCGCGCGCATCACCGAAATCCGTACCCCTGACGCCCGCATCGATCAGGCGCGCGATGACGCCCTGCCCGAGGTTGATGACGAATGGGACCCCTTTGAAGATGACTGAAAGGACGACGACATGCTGAAAGGTTTAGGCGGGCTCGCTGGGCTTGGTGACATGGCCAAGATGATGAAGGCAGCGCAGGACATGCAGGCCAAGATGGGCGAAGTGCAGGCCGAACTGGCCCGAACCATCGTTATGGGCGAGGCGGGCGCAGGGTTGGTCAAGGCCCGCTGTACCGCCAAGGGCGAACTGACCGGCCTGGATATCGACCCGTCGATCCTGGTCGCGTCGGAAAAGGAAGTGGTCGAGGATCTGATCGTCGCGGCGATCAAGGATGCCCAAGGCAAGGCGGCAGAACGCAACAAGCAGGAAATGGCCAAGCTGACCGAAGGTCTGGGGCTGCCGCCCGATATGAAACTGCCGTTCTAGGCGACTGCCCGTTGGCAAGCGAAACCGAAAGTATCGAGACGCTGATCGACCTCATGGCGCGGGTGCCTGGGCTTGGACCGCGATCTGCGCGGCGGGCGGTGCTGGCACTGCTCCGTAAGCGCGGCAGCCTGATGGCACCGCTGGCCGACCTGATGGGCAGCGTGGCGCGCACCGCCCGCGATTGCACCATCTGCGGCAATATCGGCACTTCGGACATCTGTGCCATCTGTGCCGACCCCCGTCGCAAGACGCCTGAAATCTGTGTCGTCGAAAACGTGGCAGACCTTTGGGCGATCGAACGTGGGGCGATCTTTCGCGGGCGTTATCATGTGCTGGGCGGCACCCTGTCGGCATTGGATGCGGTCGGCCCGGACGATCTGCGAATTCCGAGGTTGGTTCAGCGTGTCGCCGAGGATGGCGTGACGGAGGTTATCCTGGCCCTCAATGCCACCGTGGATGGCCAGACCACCGCCCATTACATCGCCGATACGCTAGCGGTTCAGGGCGTCAAGATCACTTCTCTGGCCCAAGGCGTGCCGATCGGGGGTGAGCTGGACTACCTGGACGACGGGACCATCGGGGCCGCCCTTCGTGCCCGCAAGGACTTTTGACATGTTGCCGCCAATTGCATTCCCGCCCCCGTCCGCTTATTTCCACTGCTGACAGCCGCGACCGAAAGGCCCCCAGGCGATGAACTGGATTTCCAACTATGTCCGCCCCAAGATAAACTCGCTGTTCTCGCGGCGCGAAGTGCCCGAGAACCTTTGGACCAAATGCCCCGAATGCGGCACCATGCTGTTTCACCGCGAGCTGGCAGGCAACCTGAATGTCTGCACGAACTGCAACCACCACATGGCGATCAGCCCCCGTGAAAGGTTCAATGCCCTTTTTGATGCTGGCATCTTTACCGAAATCCGGGTTCCGGAACCTGTGCCCGACCCGCTGCATTTCCGCGACCAGAAGAAGTACCCCGACCGTCTGAAAACCGCGCAGAAAACCACCGGCGAGAAAGAAGCGATGCTGGTGGCCGAAGGAGAAATGGGCCGCACCCCCATCATTGCCGTGGCGCAGGATTTCAGCTTTATGGCCGGGTCCATGGGCATGTATGTGGGCAACGCGATCATCGCAGCCGCCCAGCGTGCCGTGAAACTGCGCCGCCCGATGATCTTGTTCGCTGCTGCCGGCGGCGCGCGGATGCAAGAGGGGATCCTGTCCCTGATGCAGATGCCCCGCACCACTGTGGCGGTGCAGATGCTGCGTGAGGCGGGCCTGCCCTATATCGTCGTGCTGACCCATCCAACCACGGGAGGGGTCACGGCATCCTATGCGATGTTGGGCGATGTGCAGATTGCCGAACCGCAGGCGCTGATCTGTTTTGCCGGTCCTCGGGTCATCGAACAGACCATCCGCGAAAAACTGCCCGAAGGGTTTCAACGCGCCGAATACCTTTTGGACCATGGCATGCTGGACCGAGTCATCCACCGCAAGGACATGCGCGAGGAACTTGTGACGATCACCCGGATGCTGATGGCCCTGCCACCTGCGATCAAGGGCGATTTGCCGGCACCTGGGCCGACGCCCGAACCGATCCCGGATGCCGCTGTCGCCGGGGTCAAGGGGTGATCACTGGTTCCGACGCGCTGTTGCAGCGGATGATGACCCTTCATCCGAAAGTGATCGATCTGACATTGGGCAGGGTCGAACGCCTGCTGGCCGCCCTTGGACATCCCGAACGCAACCTGCCGCCGGTCATCCATATCGCCGGGACCAATGGCAAGGGCTCCACCCAGGCCATGATCCGCGCAGGACTGGAGGCGACGGGGGCCTTGGTCCACGCCTATACCTCGCCGCACCTGGCGCGATTTCACGAACGTATCCGGCTGGCTGGAGAATTGATTTCCGAAGAACTGCTCACCGCTCTTCTGGACGAATGTGTCACGGCAAACGGCCCCGATGAGATCACATTCTTTGAAATCACCACCTGTGCTGCATTCCTGGCGTTTGCCCGGACCCCGGCAAACTGGACCGTGCTGGAGGTCGGCCTTGGCGGGCGGCTGGATGCGACCAATGTGGTGGACCATCCGAAGCTGACCATCATCACGCCGGTCAGCCTCGACCATCAGGCGTTTCTCGGCGACACCGTGGCGCAGATTGCGGGCGAAAAGGCCGGGATCATCAAACGCGGCATACCTGTGATCATTGGCCCGCAGACCGACGAGGGCTTGGCCGTGATCGAGGCGCGCGCGGCTCGGTTGGGCGCGCCGGTTCTGGCCTATGGCCAGCAATGGTCAGTGGGTGAAGATCGCGGACGCCTGATCTATCAAGACGAAAGCGGCCTCTTGGACCTACCGCTGCCCAATCTTCTTGGTCCGCACCAGATTCAGAACGCCGGGGCTGCGATTGCGGCTTTGCGTCACTTAGGGGCTGACGAAGCCGCCTGCCAGGCTGCCGTCACCCGTGCCGAATGGCCTGCGCGGATGCAACGCCTGCGCCATGGCCCATTGGTCGATCTGGCCCCAAAGGTCGAGTTGTGGCTGGACGGCGGGCACAATCCCGCCGGGGCTGAGGCGGTCGCGGTGACGCTGGCCCGGATGCCAAAGCGCCCGACCTATGTGATTTGCGGCATGCTCAACACCAAGGATGTCGCGGGCTACATGGCACCGCTGGCCCCGCATGTCCTGCGCCTTTGGGCCGTATCTATTCCCGGCGAGAAGAACACGCTGCCAGCAGAAGTTACGCGCGACGCGGCAAACGCTGTCGGAATGGATGCTGTCACGGCCGCATCCGTTCAAGACGCACTGGGCGACATTGCCGCCCGCGACCCAAGCGCACGCGTCCTGATCTGTGGATCGCTGTATCTCGCAGGGGCGATCCTGCGCCAGAACGGCTAGCCGCGCGGGGCCGCGCCGTAGCGAGCCAGAAACATGTCGACCGCTCCCTGGACCGTCCGGTGAACCTCGGCTTCGGTCACGCCACGCACCAATCCGAACATCAGCTTTTCATGGATCAGCGACTTGCAAAGCTGCGCAAACTGCGCTGCGGCCAGGTCAAGGTCGGGGATGACCAGCTGCCCTGCCTCGGCATAGCACCGCATGTGATGAACCAGCCGATCATGGATAAGGCCCGGCCCAAACTGGTAAAAATCCCGCGCAAGGGATGGAAACCGTTCACCTTCAGCAATGACAATCCGAAACATCCTGCGACTGCTGTCCGACATCAAAAGCGCTGCAATCCGTTCCGCAGCGACGGTGAGCATCGCTTGGACAGGAACGTCGCCCTCCATCATAGCCTCAGCGTCTTCGACTTGCCGACGACATTCCATGCGGGCCACTTCCAGAAAAAGCAGCTGCTTGTCCGGAAAATAGGCGTAAAGCGTCGCCTTACTCACCCCTGCCTCGCGGGCGATGTCATCAACGGATGCCCCGCCAAACCCATCACGCAGGAAAATCGTCCGGGCACCGTCCAGCACCTGGACGAATTTCCGGCCCTTGCGGACCGTCTGTTCCAGTGCGGCTATGCCCATACTGCCCCCATCCCGCGAACATAGACCAACGGGCAAGGTTGCGGCAAGCGGCAGGGTCAATCCGACGGACCTTCGATCACGCAAACCGACTTAGGTGCCGCAGCGTTGCAGTCTTTGCTCGAGGCCGCGACGGTCGGGGCCGTGACAGGACCCGTCTCTGGATAGCTTGGCCGGTCAGGATCGGATGGGACGGTCACCGTCTCGGGATAAGTCAGCGTTGGCAGCAAGACGGTCATGGTCTGCGCCACAAGGGGGGTCGACAAAAAAGTAACGGCAAAAGCCAAAGCAACGATCGATCTCATTTCAAACCTCAATTCTGAACTCTTCGGTTCAAAAATATAAATGAACTCGCCGGTTCAGATTCGCAAGTCCAGAATGAACTGCAAAGTTCACTTTTGGTTGTTGCCCAACTGGGGTTTCCCACTAGATTAGAATAGTTCCAATTTGGGGTCCCCATGCTTACGTCTTTGACATCCCGCCGCAGGTTCGCTGACCTTTCCGACCAGGAAGTTCTCGCCCTGGCGATTTCCTCCGAAGAGGACGATGCCCGCATCTATCGCAGCTATGGCGAGCGGCTGCGGGCGGACTACCCTGCCTCGGCTGCAATCTTTGACGGCATGGCGGTGGAGGAAGACGGTCATCGCCAACGCCTGATCGACCTGCATCGCGCCCGCTTTGGCGAGGTGATCCCTCTGCTCCGGCGGGAGCACGTGGCGGGGTTTTATGCGCGCAACCCAGTCTGGCTGACCAAGAACCTTGGCCTCGACAAGATCCGCGCCGAAGCCAAAGCCATGGAAACCGCCGCGCGCGATTTTTATGAACGCGCCGCCGCCCGCACTCCGGATGCCGCGACACGCAAGCTGCTTGGGGATCTGGCGGCAGCAGAGGCGGGCCATGAGCGCAAGGCCGACCACCTGACCGATACGCACCTGACCGAGGATGCACGCGAAACCGAGGATGGCGCGGCAAAACGGCAGTTTATCCTGACCTGGGTTCAGCCGGGTCTGGCCGGGTTGATGGATGGATCTGTGTCAACCCTCGCCCCGATTTTTGCGACGGCTTTTGCCACACAAGACACCTGGACCACGTTTCTTGTGGGCCTCGCGGCGTCTGTTGGTGCTGGCATCTCCATGGGCTTTACCGAGGCTGCGCATGACGACGGTGTGTTGTCCGGTCGCGGCAGCCCGCTCAAGCGCGGTATTGCCTCCGGGGTGATGACCACCCTCGGCGGCCTTGGCCACGCGCTGCCCTACCTCATCCCCGATTTCTGGACCGCCACCAGCATCGCCGTTGTCGTGGTATTCGTGGAACTGTGGGCCATCGCGTGGATCCAGAACCGTTTCATGGACACGCCCTTTGTCCGGGCCGCCTTGCAGGTCGTGCTGGGCGGTGCTTTGGTCTTTGCCGCAGGGGTACTGATCGGGGGCGGGTGATGTACAAAAAGGGCGAGGTTTCCTACCAGCCTTTGGCATTGCCGCATCGCGTCCAAAAGCCGGACGATCAGGCGCTTGCCGACGTCACCGCCTTTGCCGACTACATGAAAAAGCGCCATTCGGTGCGGCAGTATTCTCCTCGGCCCGTGCCCGAGGCGGTGATTGCCGCCTGTATCACGGTTGCAGGCACCGCCCCCAGCGGAGCCAACCACCAGCCCTGGCATTTCGTGGCCATCGCCGACCCTGACATGAAGGCCCGTATCCGTATGGCTGCCGAGGAAGAAGAGATTGCGTTCTACGCCGGTGGCGCGGGGGATGAATGGCTGGCTGCGCTAGAACCCATCGGGACCG
This sequence comes from Rhodobacterales bacterium, assembly GCA_031430315.1. Lineage (GTDB taxonomy): Bacteria > Pseudomonadota > Alphaproteobacteria > Rhodobacterales > Rhodobacteraceae > JAJNPS01. Next base: position 11,516 of record JANPBI010000419.1, read on the forward strand.
GCACCTCGAAGCCTCATCTGACTGATGCGCCCTGGCTGATCGTCGTCTTTGCACAGCGCTATGGGATGTCGGACGATGGTGATCGCTACAAGAACTACTATGTCCCCGAAAGCGTCGGAATCGCGACCGGGTTTCTGATCGCGGCGATCCATCAGGCGGGGCTGGTCTGCCTCGAACACACCCCTAATCCGATGAAGTTTCTCGCCGAAATGTGTGGTCGCCCAGCGCATGAAAAGCCGGTCATGATCCTGCCAGTCGGCCACCCAGCCGAGGATGCGACCGTCCCCGCAGTGGCCAAGCGGAAAAAGCCGCTGGACCAGATCATGACGGTGTTTCGGGCGTAAGATCCCCCGACGGTTGGCAGCTGTCCTTGGAAAAACCAGATGAAATTCCGAAAGGGGCGCGGGACGTTTTGGAATGATCATAATTCGCCAGATATCGACGCCAGCGGAATGCGCTGCGGTCAGGGGGCTGGTCCTTGAATTGGTGGCCTGGGCCCATACCCAAGATCCCGATGCTGCATCGGCTGCGACGTTCGAGGATCTGGAAGCAGAACTTGCTGCCCTGCCCGGCATTTACGCACCCCCCACCGGTAGTTTCCTGTTGGCCTTGAATGGCGACAGACCGGTTGGTTGCGTCGCCTTTCGTGAGGTCGATCAAGACACGGTCGAATTGAAACGGATGTATGTCCGCCCGGCTGAGCGTGGCAATGGGCTTGGGCTGAAGATAGTAGAGGAGTTGATCGCCTTGGCCCGCGCACAGGGGCGCAAACGGATGGAACTCAGCAGCTACCACACGATGACGGGCGCCCACAAAATCTATCGCAGTCTGGGTTTCATCGACGTGCCCGCTCCGCCAGACCTACCCGCACTCTACCAAGGTCGGATCGTCTTCATGGAGAAGTCTCTTTAGATCAGATGACTGATCTGACTTGGTCCTGACACAGGCGCGACCCTTGCCCTCGCCCGCCCGGCGTGACACCACTTGCCCATGCTGGCGATCCTTCTGAAGACACTGCCGTTCTTTGCTGTGATCGGGCTTGGCTATGTCGCTGGCCGGACGCGGTTCTTCAGCACCGAGGCAACAGCCTACCTGACCAAATTCGTGTTCTACTTTGCCCTTTCGGCGATGCTGTTTGGGTTTGCCGCCAACCTGTCGCTGGCATCGGTCTTCACATGGTCCTTTGTCTTTGCCTATCTGCTTGCCAGCACGGCTGTCTGGATCACCATCGCCTTGGTTGCGCTGTGGCGCGGGACAACCCGCGAAGAGGCGGTGTTCGAGGCGCATACCGGCGTCATCGGGAATGTCGGTTTTCTTGGCATCCCGATGCTGGCCCTGCTGTTGGGGCCAAATGCCGTAGGGCCGGTTCTGCTGGTTCTGGCGGTTGACCTGATCGTCTTTTCATCAATCCTGACCATGCTGGTGACAGGGCTGCGATCCGGGCGGGTAAGCCTTGGGACGTTCCGAATTCTGGGCGTCGGTCTTGTCAGCAATCCGATGATCGTGTCGGTCGTCCTTGGCCTCGGCTGGGGTGCGACCGGATGGACCCTGCCCGTGCCGGTGAATGAATTCCTCACGCTGCTGGGGGCCGCAGCCACGCCCTGTGCGCTTTTTGCCATCGGGGCGTCTCTGGCGGGTCGCCACGCGGAGCGGGTAGAGGTTGCGGCATGGCTGTCCTTTGCCAAACTGATCCTGCATCCGTTCGCCGTTGCGGTCGCCGCGTTCTGGATTTTCGACGTTGATCCCTATGCGGCAGGCGTCATGATCGCCGCCGCGGCCTTGCCGGTCGCGGGCAACGTGTTCATTCTGGCGCAGCACTATGGCGTGGCCCCGCAACGGGTATCTTCGGCGATCCTGATCTCCACCGCGGTCAGCATCCTGACTGTCACAGGCGTCATCGCCTGGGTCACCTGATGAAAGGACGATGATGAAGACGATCTCGGAAAACCGGGCCTTTGGCGGCGTGCAGGGGGTGTATTCCCACGCCTCGACCGCCTGTGCCTGCGACATGACCTTCGGGCTTTTCCTGCCCGAACAGGCCGAGGATGGGCCGGTGCCGATCCTGTGGTTCCTGTCGGGCCTGACCTGCACGCACGAGAACGCGATGGTCAAAGGGGGGGCGCAGCGGTGGGCGGCAGAGATGGGGATCGCGCTCTGTTTCCCCGACACCTCCCCGCGCGGGGAGGGGGTCGCCAACGACGCCGCGTTTGATCTGGGACAGGGGGCGGGGTTCTACGTCAACGCGACCCGCAAACCCTGGGCACCGCATTTCCGGATGTGGGACTACGTGACGGAGGAACTTCCCGGGCAGCTGTTCAAGGCGTTCCCCGTGGCGGAGGCGGCGCAGGCGATCATGGGGCACTCGATGGGCGGCCACGGGGCGCTGACGATCGCGATGAGTTTCCCGGGGCGGTTCCGGTCTGTGTCAGCGTTTGCCCCGATCTGTCAGCCCTCCGCTAGTGAGTGGGGGAGGAAGCAATTCACCGCGTATCTGGGGCCGGATGAGACGGCCTGGGCGGCCCATGATGCGACGGCTTTGATGAAGAAGCGGGGGTTTGACGGACCCATGCTGGTGGATGTGGGGACGTCGGATCAGTTCATCGACCTCTTGCGCCCCGAGGCGCTGGCTGGGGCGATGGTGGCGCGGCGGCAGGGGGGGTCGTTCCGGCTGCAAAAGGGGTACGATCACAGCTATTTCTTTGTGAGCACCTTCATGGAGGAGCATCTGGCCTTTCATGCCGGGGCCTTGCATGCCTGAGGCGTCCCGAGTCGGGACGTTTTTTATCTCTTTTATCTTCAATGGGTTGGGGTAGCCGTTTTCATACTTTCTTAACCTTTGACGCCGGAAAGGAGGCCAAATGACGATCTACATCGACGCCGATGCCTGCCCGGTAAAGGCCGAGGCGGAGCGGGTCGCCACGCGGCTGCAGGTGCCGATGGTACTGGTGTCCAATGGCGGCATTCGGCCCAGCCCGAACCCGCTGGTCAGCAGTGTTTTCGTCGCCGATGGCCCCGATGAGGCCGACAAATGGATCGCCGAGGCCTGTGGTCCGGGCGATGTGGTGGTGACGGGGGATATCCCGCTGGCGGCCAAGTGCGTCGCCAAGGGGGCACGCGTGGTCAAGCACAATGGCGAGGAGCTGACGGGCGCGAATATCGGGATGGTGCTGGCGACGCGGGACCTGATGTCGGATTTGCGGGAAGCGGACCCGTTCCGGCAGGGTGGTGGGCGGTTGTTTTCCAAGGCGGACCGGAGCAGGTTTCTGGAGGTGCTGGATCGGGTGGTGAGGCGGGGGTGAGCCATTCCGCAATGGCAACGTGCAGCGCCAGGAAGGAATTGATTTCGGCCTGAGTC
>JANPBI010000420.1:0-2958 GCA_031430315.1 Rhodobacterales bacterium
CGACAGGACAGATGCTGTCGGCGCTGCTCGGCTGGAGCCAGGGCACGTTTGCCTCCAAGATCGACATCGCGGGCGACACCGCAACGATCACACGCGAGGTCGATGGCGGCTTGCAGACCCTGACCCTGAAGATGCCCGCGATCATCACGGTGGATTTGCGTCTGAACGAGCCGCGCTATGCCAGCCTGCCCAACATCATGAAGGCCAAGACCAAGCCGATGGCGCTGAAGACGCCCGCCGATTACGGGGTGGACGTGGCTCAGCGCCTGAGCGTGTTGAAAACCGTCGAGCCTGCGGGGCGCAAGGCAGGGGTCAAGGTCGCATCGGTGGATGAACTGATTGCAAAATTGCGCGACGAAGCGGGGGTGATCTGACATGGCCGTTCTTTTGTTGGCGGATGTGGTAAACGGCGCTTTGGCCAAGGATCAGGTGGCCAAAGCGCTGACGGCGGTCAAAAGCCTGGGACCGGTGACGGTACTGGTCGCGGGCATGGGCGGCGAGGCGGCGGCGGCCGAGGCGGCGACACTGGACGGCGTGGCTAAGGTGCTGTTTGCCGATGCGCATGTCTATTGTCACGGCATGTCAGAACCGACCGCGGCGCTGATCCATTCGCTGGCGGGCGATTATGAGCATATCGCGGCAGCGTCGGGCGCGTTTTCCAAAAGTGTTCTGCCGCGCGTGGCCGCGATGCTGGATGTGATGGTGATTTCCGAAGTAGTCGCGGTGCATGACGCAACCACTTTTGACCGCCCGATCTATGCCGGGAATGCTGTGCAGACGGTGAAATCCTCAGATGCGAAAAAGGTCATGACGATCCGCACCGCCACGTTTGATGCAGCGGGCAAGGGCGGGTCTGCGCCGGTCGAAAAGATCGCAACGGCTGCAGATGGCAGCCTGTCGTCTTGGGTCGAGGATAAGGTGGCGTCGTCCGATCGGCCGGAACTGACCAGTGCAGGCATCGTCGTCTCGGGCGGGCGCGGCGTGGGATCGAAGGAAAGCTTTGATCTGATCGAGGGTCTGGCAGACAAGCTGGGTGCCGCAGTCGGTGCCTCGCGCGCGGCAGTCGACAGCGGCTATGCACCGAACGACTGGCAGGTCGGGCAGACCGGCAAGGTCGTGGCACCGGACCTTTATGTGGCGGTCGGCATCTCGGGGGCGATCCAGCACCTGGCGGGGATGAAGGACAGCAAGATCATTGTCGCCATTAACAAGGACGAAGAGGCGCCGATCTTCCAGGTCGCCGATTACGGGCTGGTGGGCGATCTCTTCACCCTGGTGCCGGAGCTGATCAAGAAGCTTTGACTCATCAGATCAACAGGGTCAGAACGCGCGCCCGCCGTGGCGCGCGTTTTCTGTTTGAGGCAAGACCGGTTGGATCATAGGTTGTAGAATTGGCCGGAGGGCAAGGGCCATTTCGCGATGCGCATCCGGCCCCGGCAGGCCTTTAGCAACGGAACGGTCGAGCGGGGAAAAGGCCATGCCTGAGAGGCCGGCGGCGCGGGCAGAAGGGCTGATCGCGACCTCGACCAAGGCATCCACCTTTGGTCGCAGGACTGAGAGCATATCCGCATCGGAAAGGGCCGGATTGCCCGACCCATCTGTCGTTCGCGCCGTGACACGCGGAACCTGATCGCCAACCCATAGAAGCACGGCGGGCCGGGTCAGCTGTGCCAACAGATCGCGCATCTGACGTAACCACACCTGCCGCAATTCGGCGACCACCAGCGCAAAACGATCCGGCCCGATCCGCTGCAGCGTGGTCAAGAGATGACGTGTAAAGGCAAATTCGGTAAAGTCCACTTCGCGGTACAACGACTTTAGGGCCGTGGTTGCGCCAAGGAACCGATCATTGCGGCGCGGATGGACTGCGTAAAAGCGGTTCGACAGGTTTTCAGCCCCAAGGATCTGGACCACCACCACTTCGGCGCGGTTGGCGACGGCGATCAGGTCCGGGTCCTGCGCAAAAACTTCTGGACCGGCGTTGACGCATCCCAGATTGGCGACCGGCAGGCCAAGCCATTCTTCCAGCAAAGCGGGATAGGGACTTGGCACGAACTTGCCGTAGGTTTCCGATCCGCCGAACACGCAGACATGCGGCTGGTCAAGGTCGCGGCGAGGACCGCGAAACATCAAACGCGAACTGCCATAACGGCATGGAAAATAGTCAAGCGCCCCCGCGCCTTGGAAAGCATAAGCCATCCCGTTCACCCCAGATCGTCACTCACCCAAGGGGCAATTTGACGCGGCAACCTTTCGAACTTGCTAAAGTCGGCATTTGAACCGCCTTGGAGACAAAAGACCGCTGGCCGCCCATCTTGCGCCCTGCGATGGCCCGGGCCTATGGTGCGGCGGCAGCAAAGGGGCGGGCAGATGAGCATCCAGTTGGTGGGGATAGTGGGCGCGGGCCAGATGGGCAACGGCATTGCGCATGTCTTTGCACTGGCGGGCTATGATGTCCTGATGACCGATATCTCGCAGGACAGCCTGGAAATAGCGCTGGCCCTGATCGACCGCAACATCGAACGTCAGGTGTCGCGGGGGAAAATCCCGCCTGTCGCCAAGACGGCAGCACTGGCGCGGATCAAGACGACGCTGCGGCTGGCCGACCTTGGGCAATGCGATCTGATCATCGAAGCCGCAACCGAACGCGAGACAGTGAAACAGGCGATCTTTGAGGAATTGCTGCCGCATCTGAAACCATCGACCATCCTGACGTCGAACACGTCATCCTTTTCCATCACGGGGCTGGCAAGCCGCACCGACCGGCCAGAGAAATTCATGGGCTTTCACTTCATGAATCCCGTACCGGTGATGCAACTGGTGGAACTGATCCGTGGAATCGCGACCGATCAAGACACCTGGAACTCGATGCACGAGGTGGTTCGCAAACTGGGCAAGACAGCCTCCAGTTCCGTAGATTTCCCCGCCTTCATCGTCAACCGCATCCTGATGCCGATG
>JANPBI010000421.1:0-7939 GCA_031430315.1 Rhodobacterales bacterium
GGTTTGCGGTAGTCGGGGGTCCAGCCGAAATCGGCGGGGTAGATGTCGGTGGTCAGGCGTTCCTCGAACCCGTGCAGCTGGTCGGGGCCGACGAAGTGCATCTTGCCGGAGAGCGCGGTCTGGTAGCCAGCGCGGCGCAGGTGATGGGCGTAGGTCGGGATGTCGGAGGCAAATTCGGCGGCGTTGTCGTAGACGCGGGTGCGGTGGGGAAGCTGGCCCGACATGAACGCGGCCCGGGCGGGGGCGCAAAGGGGGCTGGCAGTGTAGGCATTGGCAAACCGCACCGACCGGGCGGCCAGCGCACGCAGGTTCGGGGCGTGCAGGAAATCCGCCGGGCCGTCGGGAAACAGCGTGCCGGTCAGCTGGTCGACCATCAGGATGAGGATATTCGGTCGGGTCATCGGCATCTCCGCTCTGGCATCGTTCTTCGGTTGCCGCGCAGTGGCGGGCGTGCGCAGAAACGACGCTTTTCGCGCGGAAATGTCGATGGCCCTTTGCCGAATTCTTGGCAGGCCTAATGCGTCAGGCGCAACACCACGACACCCGACGCCACCATCGCGATGCCCGCAAGGTGCCCCATCCGTGCAGGCTCGCGCAGCCAGAGGACGCCGATCATCGCAGCAAAGACGATGCTGGTTTCGGCGAGTGCAGCCACCACGGCGACCGGCGCATGCTTCATGCCGTAAAGGATCAGGAAATAGGTCAGGAGCGACAGACCGGCCGCAGCAAACGCGGGCGGGATCACCCCAGCGCCCAAAGCCCTGATCCGCGAGGGATAGCAGGTGAGCCCGTAAAGCCCGATGCCAATCGCGTTGCCGAGGTAAAGCACGCCGCAATAGGCGGCCGCCGAACCCGCGACACGCACGCCAGACGCATCGACAAGCGTGAACGCCGAGATGATCACCGCGAGGACCAGCGAGGGGCCGATCCCGCGCCATGAGCCTTTCCCCTTGGTGCCCTGCAAGGCAACCAGCGTAAGGCCCGCAAGCACCGTCAGGACGGTCAGGACCTCCACCGTCGAAAGGCTTTCCCCGATCAGCGTCACCGCGCCCAAGGTGGTCAGCAGTACGCCGGTTCCGCGCGAGACGGGAAACACCAGGGCCAGCGTTCCGGTCTGGTAAGCCCAGCCGAGCGCCACCCAATAAAGGCATCCCAGCGCGACCGAGACGACCAGCCAAGGATAGGCGGCGGGATCGGGCAAGCCCGTCACCGCCAGAACGGCAATGGCAACGATCCCGCCCAGGATCGCAACGACCAGCGCCATCGCAAAGGCGTCGGTTCGCGACTTGATCAGGGAATGCTGAACGGCGTCGAGAAATGCAGCAGACAAGACGACCAGAAGTATGAACTGGGTCATGCAAATTACCTGTCAAAAAATGCCGCTCTGGGCGGGATCAGTTCAATAGGGATGCCCTGTGAAAAACGTGGGCGGATCATTCAAATGAGGTAGGCAGTTGGCAAATCGGCAGAAAGTCGGGTCGAACGGCGGATCGTTGCGCCTCGTTCAGGCAAGGGGCAGTCGGAACCGGTTGATGAAGGCACCAAGCGCGGATTGCGTGGCAAGGCCGGTCTTTTCGTAGATGTTTGCAAGATGCTTGCGCAAGGTATGGACGGAAATGTCCATTTCGTGCGCGATGTCGGCAGTGGTGCGACCTTCGGCCACGGCGAGGGCGACGCGCGCCTCAGCCATGGTCAGACCGGTCATTGCGGTCAGCACCTCGGCCGCCGGTGGGCGCGCGCCACTGCGGTCGGTGACAAAGACTGCGGCATGCCCCGGACCGAGCGCGCGGCGGCGTTCGGACCGGCCGAGCGGCAGGACGTAGGCGATCGATATTGCGCCATCACTGGCGGGCAGAGCGATACCGTTGCCCCAAGTTCCCAGACCGTCTCCATTGTCGCGTGAGGCGCGCAAGATGGCGTCATGGAGGGCTGGACGATGCAGAGCGGAATGCGGCCATAGGCGCCCTGACACCTCGCCCAACGGGCCTGTTGTTCCCAGCATGGCGTCGCCCGTGCCGTTGGACAAAACGATGCGGGCGTCTTCATCGACCATGAAGACGCCGACGGTCAGGGTGTCGAGGACAGCGCGGTAAAGTTGAAGTTGCAGACGCCCCTCGTCGAGCATTTCCGAGATGAGAAGCGCCCTGCGGATATGAGGGGCATAGAAACGAATGGCGTCGCGCTCGGCCTGTGTAATCAGGTCGCGCGTGGCATAGGTTGTGGCGACGATACCGGCCTGCATTTTGGGACGTGCAAGGAGTGCAGTATACGGGTTGTCGCGCAGACTTTGCGGCTGAACCCAGTGACGGTAAAAGTCCGTCGTCTGGAATTCCGCTTCAGATACAACATCATACTGCGATGTGGGCTGGTCGATTGGCCTGCTCAGCAGAGCCTGCAAACCCGGTGCGTCACGCGCGATTGGTCGAAACGCATCCAATGCGGTGGTGTCCCATGGTGTTCCTAAGTTAACGGCGCTTGCAAGGTTCAGCCCGTCTGGCATCAGGAATATCTGGACGTAGGCCAGATTCATCTGGTCACGCAGGTCGCACATCATCGGTTCCCACATAGTGGGGTCCACGGCGCAATCGTAGATGCGTCCAATGGTCCGCGAGACGGTTTCGGGGGAAAGTCCGGACATGCGTCAATTCACGTTCTGAATAAGATTGCGGCAAAAGTCTAAGACAAAGGCGTCATGGTTCAATGGGAGTTATCATACCGGATTAGGGGTCGATTGTCGACTGGCTTGTATCGGGCTACGCGGCATATCCCGGGTCTTCAACATCCAGGATCGCCCGAAGTTCCGCCAGATGCGCGTCGGCAAAACCGGGATATGCCTCCCATTCCTGTGCGGTCTTCTCCGCTATGGAGTCGGGCATGACCCTCAGGGGGCGTCCGGTCTGCAACGCGCGGATGTAGGTCTCGGCCGCGCGCTCGAAGTAATAGAGGCGGTTGAAGGTATCCGCCACAGTGCGCCCGATCACCAGGATGCCGTGGTTGCCCATCACCATGGTGTGGACCTTTGGGTCGGTCAAAAGGGCGGCACAGCGGGCGCCCTCATCTCCAAAGGCCATGCCGCCGTAGGAGTCGTCGATCACCATCCGGTTGTGAAACATCGCGGAATTTTGGTCGATCGCTGGCAAACAGCTGTCAGCAAGGCTGGCCAGTACCGTCGCGTGGATGGAGTGAGCGTGCATGACGCAGACGGCGTGCGGGCAGGCGCGGTGGATGCTGCCGTGCAGGCCCCAGGCGGTTGGGTCTGGGGCATCGGGGCGGTCCATCGTGGCGGGGTCATTCGCGTCGATCTCGACCAGGCACGAGGCAGTGATCCGGCTGAAATGGCGCAGGTTTGGATTGATCAGAAAACGGGTGGCCGTGGGGTTCACCGCCACCGAGAAATGGTTTGCCACGGACTCGTGCAGACCCAGCCTTGCCGCCCATCGAAAGGCAGCAGCAAGATCGAGGCGCAGGGCCAGATGTGTTTGAGTCATCGGCTTGTTCAACAAGACCTCGCATCAACATTGGAGAAGGGACTGAAATGTTCCTGTGGCAGTCGGACGATAGCGCATTTTTTCTGGTCGATCGAAAGAAAAGCAATTCACCGGATGAGGGGGGCACAATGTTGCGATGAATGACCAGTGCCGCAGATGCCGCGCATTTTTGACAAAAACGAGTGTTAACCCTCAGCTCAGACGGGTGATGTTAGGTTCAGGCGATGCAGGCGATCCATCCCAGAGACTTTGCCGAAAGCCCACGGAACTTGCACCGGGGGCGCGCCGTTGTTGTGTCCGCCACTGAAAGTGAACCGTGCCTGAATGCGCTTGGCTTGCAGGTTGAGCCCTATGCGGAAGTTTTTACCGCGTTTTCCGACATGCTGGATGATCCATCGGGGTTGGCCTTGTTCGTCCTCGATTGCGACTGTGCCGGCGGATTTGGCGCAGCGCAGCGTCTTGGCAAGCGTCTGCAAGGGTATTTGCCGCGGGTAGCGGTGGTGCTGTTGACAAAATCCGGCACAACGAGCCTTCAAGATCAGCGCGATGGCCCCGTCGTGGTCAATCCGACGCAAGGGTGGCCGACGGTCCAAAGCGCGGTGCACCATGCTTTGCGCGATCGATACATTTGGCAAGATGCATGAGCGGCAAACAGGTTGGTGATTGCAGTCGCCACAGCGGGCCTGATCTGACAGAGTTGTGGGCGCGATCGCCGGGTTCGTCGCGTATCACTCGGGCCAGCTAGACTGCCATCCTGTCCCGATCGCAGGTCAGAAAGCCCGACTGCGCGAGAACGCCCCATGGATCACGGGGCAGACGAGTCCGCCAGATATCGATCGAGGCGTAAATTGGTTCGGGAAATCGGTTACGTCGTGCGGGTTCTGGCCAAAGAACAAAATAGACCGGCTACCGGACCAGCGTCATGGTGTCAGGCTGGCCATTTCGCCCGACTGCGTACTGCCTTCAGCGGGACTGGTACCCACAACCATCCGCAGTAGCCTGACGTTGTCTTCGCGAACGAAAGTCTGGAGGTTCAGGCCGACAGGGTCATGCCTTCGTGCCGCGGCATCGGTTTAAAGAGCGTGAGCGCCGTGCTGAGCACTGAGGCGAGAAGTCCGACACCCATCCAGAGCAGCATGGCCAAGGTCAGTCCGGACCCCAAAGCAAGGCTGACCAATCCGAGCAAGAACCCGACAAAACTTCCTGCAAGGATACACACGATTGCCATGGCTACTCTCCCTTAGCTTGCAGACCGATTTACTGCGACGATTCTGTCTGAAATGCGGCACCATCAAGGAAGGTATATGAAATCGAGGCCGGGCATGCTGAAAAGCAGTCTGGTCTTGATCTGGCAGACGTTCCTTTTGGGCGCGCAATCCCGCAGCAGGATCCCACAATGGAGTATTCCTGCGCCCAAAACCTTAAGGAAGTAACAATTCCTGCAAGACGAGGGATCGGCGAAGAATCGCCCTTGGCATCTGCAGAAACGAGCGTAGTTATGCAGGGTCGGCGGACAAAATGTCGTAGGTCAAGCAATCTGCAACCGCATAGGTTGTGTTGATCGCACGGGAAAATCGCGTACTGGCGCCGTCGAGCACAGGACGGGGAACCGATTTCCACGCCGCAAGTGATTCCCAGCGGATGACCAAGTGAAGGATTCCGGGGTCAGAGGCATCCCTCCAGACCTCTTTGCCGACGAATCCTGGTTGTTCTGACAGGGTCGTGGTCCAGATTTCAGCGTCGTGGTGCAGATAGTCGGGCTGTTGTTCCGGGGGCACGGGAATTTTTAACCATTCTATGACCATGAGGGCAGTGTCCTTTTGACTGTTGCGAGGATGTGACCAGAGCGTCAGTTCAAAGAATGCTGTCGCTGGCACAAGTTCAATCGTTTCCGCTCGGGTGCAAAAGGAATTGGTTCCCGTCTCGGTGTTTCCAGGGTGGGGTACCTGTCTTTTTAGATAGGTTCAGCCAAAAACAGCACAACCGGTGGTTGTCACAACATGACCTTGAAATGACCGGAAAGTGCACACAATCGTGCCACTTTTCCGCCTCAATCCGGCAACAAGTTAAATTCAAGTCACAAACGTGGCGGAAGAATGAAACGCCAAGAAAACATAACAAGGGGAAGTCCAAATGTCTGATATCATGGAAAAAGCTCGTCTAGGTCGCGTCGCAGCACTGGCATCTCTCAGCGGAAAGCCAGGCGCAATGGCCAGTTCTGTCGGCGTCGGCGTCCGCTACCGCGTCTCGGCCGGCCACGAAAAGGTCATATTCTTTTCGAGCCGTGCACGGCGGAATGATGGCGCCTTTATTGCCTGAAGACGGCAAGCCGCATCTATAGACACACGCAAAGGGTGTGCCGCAAGGCGCACCTTTCTGCATTTTCCGCCAGCAGGTTTGGCGCTGTTATGCAGATGAATAATTGGCCGGTGCGCGCCCGCGCCTGACGGGTGCCAAGCCTGGGCGCGGCAGTTGCCACACCCCCCCCGCACGGATCGACCGTGGCCGCGCAGCGGCGCCTTCACACCGGAGCCGCTGGATCGAGGATCAGATGCGGCCCATCATCAGCAGGATGATCAGGACGATGACGACAAGACCGATGCCGCCTGACGGCCCGAAGCCCCAGGCCCGCGAATGGCCCCAGGTGGGCAGGACGCCAATCAGCACGAGGACAAGGATGATCAAAAGGATGGTGCCGAGGGACATGGGGTGAACCTTTCAGGAGCGACCCGGTTGGCCGCGACGGTCAACGCCCAACGGGGGGAGGGGGTTCCGGGTGCCATGCCAAAGATGGTTGCATGCCAATGACTGCGGGAAAGGCAGCGGAATACGGCCCCATCTGGCAAGGGCGCGTGGCACGGCTGCGAATTTCCGGCCGTCGCCTGTCAGGCCTTGGGCGTGTCGTCGGTGCCGCCACGGATGATCTCGATCTTGACCTTGGTGACAAAGGCCGCGAGCGCGCCGATCACGGCCAGAAGCGGGGCCGCGATGACCACAGCACCCCCGGCGATGGCGCCGATGGTCAGGGGAATTTCGACCAGCAGATCGCCGTCCGGTTCGGTGATGCGGATGCGTTTCACATGCCCCTCGGCGGCGAGGCGCTTGACCGAGGCGACGAGCTGGTCGCCCGCTACCTCGATCTCTTCGGTCCAGGTGCGTTTCTTGTGCGGCGGTTCAGGGGATTGGGGGTCTTTGAGAACGGTTTCCGGGTCGGTCATGGCGGGCCTCTCAAATGGATTGAGGAGATGAGTATCGCGGCGAATCGTGAGTGCGGCATTGATGTGGATCAGACTCGCGTCGCGCGATGTCAGATCCGGCCCATCAGGACCAGGATCAGGACCACGACGACGATCAGCCCAAGGCCGCCGGACGGGCCGTACCCCCAGGACGACGAGTGCCCCCAGGTGGGCAGCGCGCCGATCAGGGCGAGGATGAGGATGATGAGAAGAATCGTGCCGAGGGACATGGGATGCGCCTTTCGAGGCCGCGGCCGGAACGGCGCGGTATGAAAGAGAACGCGTGAGAGTGGGGAATGGTTCCGGGGGGACGGCGGGGGAGAGGGCAAGGGTTCGTTAACCCTGATGGGGCAGGGTCGGGGTATGTCGGTCTACATCCGCCCCAAAGTATCAGGCGCTTCAGTGTTTTTCACGGTGACTTTGGCTGACCGGGGATCGCAAGTGTTGGTGGAGGAGATCACGCGGTTGCGCGAGGCGGTGGCCGTGGTGCGGGCGGAGCGGCCGTTTATTGTGAACGCTTGGGTCGTGTTGCCGGACCATATGCACGCGGTGTGGACCTTGCCGACGGGCGACAGCGATTATTCGGTGCGGTGGAAGGACATCAAGACGCGGTTCACCAAATCGGTCGGTATTGTGGGCCGCAGAAGTGCGTCGAAGATCGCAAAGGGCGAGGCGGGGATTTGGCAGCGCCGGTTTTGGGAGCATCACATCCGGGCCAAGCGCGATTTCGTCGCGCATGTGCAGTATTGCTGGGGGAACCCGGTGAAGCACGGATTTGTCGAGCGGGCGGTGGATTGGCCGTATTCGGCGATCCGCCGGGACATCCGGCTAGGACGTGTGGAGCCGGAATGGTCTGGTGCCATGCCGGAGTGGGATTTTGGCGAGTAGGGTGGGTGGAACCCACCATTTTTGTGGCGCACGGAGGATGGTGGGTTGGCACCCACCCTACGGCTTGCTGCGGCGGCGGTTCTTGGGCGGTTTATGGGTCAGCGTCTGGCGTCGGTGGTTCTGCTGGTGACGGTCCAGAAGCGCCCGCCCGAGGGGGGTGAGCCGGATCAGGAAACGGTCCAGTGGACCGTTTACCCGGCGAACGCCCGAGCACGCTTGCGAGGGCCGGGAGGCGGGCGGGGTGGTGTGGGGCACTTGGGGCGGGTGGCCAAAGAGGGCAGCGCCTGACCGCCGGGTGGGTGCGGCGAGGGTGGGTTTTGGCGGTCT
>JANPBI010000422.1:0-18877 GCA_031430315.1 Rhodobacterales bacterium
TTCGGCCCGACAATCGCCACGGGCCGCCCGTCAAAGGCCAGTCGCGTCGCGCGGTGGCTGCGAAAATGCGACAGGGTGAGGGAGGTGATGGCAAGCCCGCTCACGGATTGCCCTTTCGCCAGAATGGGGGATGCGTCGCCCGGCCTCAGACCCGCATCGGCATGACGACGTAGACCGCCGACATGTCGTTGCCTTCACGCATCAGGGTCGGATCGCCGGAGGAGTTGAAGAGGAACACCGCATTCTCGCGATCCACCTGGCTGGCGATTTCCAAGAGGTACTTGGCGTTGAAGCCGATCTCCAGCTTTTCGTCGCTGTAGGCAACGGCAAGCTCTTCTTCAGCCGCGCCACTGTCGGGGGCGTTGACCGACAGGATCAGACGATCCTCGTCCAGCGACAGCTTCACCGCGCGCGAACGCTCAGAAGAGACCGTGGCCACGCGGTCAACCGCCTTGGCAAACTCGGCCGCGTCAACTTCCAGCCTGCGGGTGTTGCCGGTCGGGATGACGCGCGTGTAGTCGGGAAAAGTGCCGTCAATGACCTTGGAGGTCAGGGTGATCGCAGGCGTGGCAAAGCGGATTTTCGTTTCCGATACGGACACCGCGATTTCGGCACTGTCATCGTCCAGCAGTTTGCGCAGTTCGCCCACCGTCTTGCGGGGCACGATAACGCCAGGCATGCTGGCAGCAGCCTCGGGCAATGGCGCGTCGATGCGGGCCAATCGGTGGCCGTCGGTTGCCACGCAGCGCAAAACCGGGCCGGAGTCGCCCGTCGACACATGCATATAGACGCCGTTGAGGTAATAGCGCGTCTCTTCGGTCGAAATCGCGAACTTCGCCTTGTCGAACAGCCGACGCAAAACAGGTGCAGGCGCGGTGAAATTCGACGAGTATTCCGAATTTGCCATCACCGGAAAATCTTCCTTGGGCAGCGTCGCCAGCGAAAAGCTTGACCGCCCCGCCGTCACGTTCAGCCGCCCCGAAGCCCCATCTTCGGCCAGACTGACCAGCGACCCATCAGGCAGCTTGCGGACGATCTCGTGCAGCATCACGGCAGACACAGTTGTCGCTCCCGGCTTTTCCACCATCGCGGGAGCGCGGTCCAGGACCTCGATATCCAGGTCTGTCGCCCGGAAACTGGCCTCGGCGCCGTTGGCTTCGATCAGGACATTGGCAAGGATCGGGATCGTGTTGCGCCGTTCGACCACCGATTGCGCCTGAGCCAACGCCTTGAGCAGCGTCCCGCGTTCGATGCTGATTTTCATGCCAATTCCCCCTGCGTCACTTCCCCGGATGGGGAGGCAGACCATAACCCGTTCCGGGCCGTTCTCAAGCGTTTTTGAGGGTCTTTGCCGCGCCCGTCAAGCGAATGCGCTTAGCCTTGCAGCAACCGACGCAGCAAAATCAGATCGTCGGCAAGCTGGCTTTCCAGCGCCATCAGCTCTTCGATCTTTCGCACGCCATGGATGATCGTCGTGTGGTCCCGCCCACCAAACCTGCGACCTATTTCGGGCAGGCTTCGCGTCGTCATCTGTTTAGACAGAAACATCGCCACTTGGCGTGGGCGTGCAATGTTGCGCAAGCGTTTCGGCCCGATCATGTCGGACAAACGGATGTTGTAATAGTCAGCCACGCGGCGCTGGATTTCCTCGATCGTCAACTTGCGGTCCGAGGCGCGCAGGATATCGGCAAGACAGTCTTGTGCCAGGTCCAGGGTGATTTCGCGCCCCACAAGACTTGCAAAGGCAAAAAGCCGCGTCAGGGCACCTTCAAGAACGCGGACATTCGTCGTGATGCGGTGCGCAAGAAACTCCAGCACACCATCCGCGAGGACGAGACCCGGATACTGTTGGCGATAGTAGTCCACTTTTTGCTGCAAGATGCCCAAGCGCAACTCGTAGTCGGTCGGATGCAGGTCGACGACCAGACCGCATTGCAGGCGACTTTTGATCCGTTCCTCCAGATCCTTGATCTCGCCCGGGGCACGATCTGCTGAAATGACGATCTGCTTGTTTTGGTCCACGAGCGCATTGAAGGTGTGAAAGAACTCTTCCTGAGTGCTGTCCTTGCCTGCAATGAACTGCACGTCGTCGACCATCAAGACGTCGACGGACCGGAACATTTCCTTGAAGTCCATGACCTGACGTTCACGCAACGCCTGTACAAAGCGGTACATGAACTGTTCGGCAGACAGATAAAGGACACGCAGCTCTGGAGATTTCGACTGCAGGTCATGGGCGATGGCATGCATCAGGTGGGTCTTGCCCAGACCGACACCCCCATAAAGAAACAGGGGATTGAATGTCACGGGTCCGCCCTCGGCCACCCGGCGCGCAGCGGCATGGGCCAATTCGTTCGGCTTGCCGACGACGAAACTGTCAAAAGTAAAGCGGCTGTCCAATGGTCCGCCCGGCAGAACCTCGGGCAGATCAGCCCGAGAAGTTGCTGCCGCTGTTCTTGCAACAGGTTTTGTAGCCTGGCGCGCGACCCGGACGCTTTCGACGGCAAATTCGACCCGGTCGACGGTCTGGCCGTTCTGCGACAACAAAAGACGGATCTGGTCGCCAAAATTACGCGAGACCCAGTCGCCAAAGAACGTGGTGGGAACTTCGAAACGGGCGACCCCGTTTTTCAATCCAGACATCCGCAATGGTTCGATCCAAGTCACGTAGTTGTTTTTGCCAACACGTTTGATCAGCCCCTCACGGACCTGGCCCCAAGACTCGTTCGTCATTCCCGTCCAACCTGTTCTTTGTCCTCGCCGCAACTCTCGGCAAGGCTTTTTCCTGTCTCTTTGCCTCCTGAGTCTGTGGCCACCCTTAACCGCGCCAGCAAGGCGGCGGTCATGGGCAGCGCATGGGACATGCCGATATTGTCAGGAGCAAAATGCCCGCTGTACAAAATCAGCCCTGCCTGACCACCAGTTATGATGGTGGCAGCATGCTTCGTTGCCAATCAAAAGCAGTCGTCTGCGCCGGGCTTTCGGCACAGTTCGGTTGTACATTTGATCGCGAAAGCCTTTGTCCCCCAGACGCAGTGAATCGCCTGTTGACGCTAGCAATGTGGCTTGGGCGTCCGCAACCTATCTTCGCAGTTGACACGCGTTGTCGGCAACCGAATCCCGTCGCTCATGCAAATCGGCAACTGCCCCGCAAGACTGTTTCGCGAAAAGCGACGATACGGCAGTTTGGACAAGAAAAAACGCGCCTTGCAAAACAAGGCGCGCCGTTTACAGCGTGACGGATTCTGTCGATCAGGCCGCAGGCAAAGCCTTTACGCGGGACGACAGGCGCGACATTTTGCGCGCGACGGTGTTCTTGTGGAGCACACCTTTGGACACACCGCGCGCCAGTTCAGGCTGCGCGTTCTTGAGCGCGAGGGCTGCAGCGTCGGGATTGCCCGAAGCCAGCGCCTCTTCGACCTTGCGCAGGAAGGTGCGGATGCGAGACCGGCGCGCCTTGTTCACAGCATAGGCTGCTTCGGACTGGCGGGCGCGTTTTTTAGACTGGGCGGTGTTAGCCATGTGTTCAGAGCTCTCAGCTTCGCATCTTGGTCAATTTGAAGTCGGGGCTATAGGCGCGACTCGGGGCGGTGTCAACCACGCAAAGCCAAGCCTTGCGCTAGCGGTCACGGAACTGCGGTTGGCGCTTTTCCATAAAGGCGGACATGCCTTCCTTTTGGTCGTCCGTCGCGAAAAGCGCGTGGAACATGCGGCGTTCGAACAAGAGGCCCTCTTGCAAGGTCGTCTCTTGCGCGCGGTTGACCGTTTCTTTCACCACCATGACCGAAATTGCCGATTTCTCGGCAATCTTGCCCGCGGCCTTCATCGCCTCTTCCATCAGGGATTTTGCCGGCACGACGCGGGAAACCAGACCCGATCGTTCCGCCTCAGCCGCGTCCATGAACCGGCCCGTCAGATGCATGTCCATGGATTTCGATTTGCCGACTGCCCGCGTCAGACGCTGCGTGCCACCCATGCCGGCCACAATCCCGAGGTTGATTTCGGGCTGACCGAATTTGGCGGTGTCTGCCGCAATGATGAAATCGCACATCATCGCCAGCTCGCATCCACCCCCCAGACAATAGCCCGCCACCGCAGCGATCATGGGTTTGCGGACGCGCGCAATTGCATCCGTTTCGGCCCCGAAAAGGTTGTCAAAAAAGACGTCCGTAAAGGTCTTTTCCGCCATTTCCCGGACATCTGCACCGGCAGCAAAGGCCTTTTCGTTGCCGGTCAGGACAATGCAGCGGACCTTGTCGTTGGCATCCGCAGTCGTCACCGCTGCGGCGAGTTCCTGCATCATCTTGGCATTCAGGGCATTCAAGGCGTCAGGCCGGTTCAGTCGGATCAGGGCGGTGTAGTCCTCGATCTCGACGATCAGCGTCTCGTAGGCCATTTGCGGCTCCGCTGTTTCACGTTAGCGTGACTCCTATCAGCAAAAGGCCGGATGGCAAGTCACCTCTGACAATGTGGACAGTAGTAGGATGACCGGCCCGACTGTACGATCCGCGCAATGGTCCCGTGGCATCCTGACGTGATGCAAGGCTGGCCTTCGCGGTCATAGACTTGAAAACGATGCTGAAAATAGCCCAGTTCACCATCGGTTTGCCGATAGTCCCGCAACGACGATCCACCAGCGTCGATCGCTTCGGCCAGAACCTGCCGAATGACGGGAACCAAGGACGCGGTCCGTTTGGCACTGATCTGCCCCGCGCGGCGCAAGGGGGAGATGCCTGCGCGAAACAAGACCTCGCAGACGTAGATGTTGCCCAGTCCCGCAATCAGGTGCTGGTCCAGAAGCGCGGATTTGATGGGTGTGTTGCGCCCCTGCAGGGCAGCGATCAGATAGGATTCGTCAAAAGTGTTTCCCATAGGTTCGGGCCCCAGGACAGCCAGCAATGGGTGATCTTCGGCCTTGTCGGTCGGCATGAGGTCCATCGCCCCAAACCTTCGGGCGTCGTTGAAGGTGACCCGCGCCCCACCGTCGAAATGCAGAACGACATGGTCATGTTTCTGCGCGGCCGGGTGGGCAAAGTGGAAATCGCCGAGAATACCGCCAGAGATCAGCATCCGTCCCGACATGCCCAGATGGATTAGCAGGGTTTCCCCCGACGACAGGTCGGCCAGAATGTATTTCGACCGGCGCCGCAGGGCGAGAACCCGTTTGCCCGTCAACCGATCGGCCATGCCATGCGGAAAAGGCCAGCGCAGATCGGGGCGGTTCACCTCGGCCAAGGTGATCACGCGACCTTCCATCACCGGCAACAAGCCGCGGCGGACGGTTTCAACCTCGGGAAGTTCGGGCATGGGCGGCCTAGATATTGCGGACAGCGTCCCGTGCAACTGCCATGAATTCGGCATGGCCCACAATGTACTTGTGTACTTTCACCCGGACGTCGTCCGCAAAGTGAAAGGTGTAAAAGTAGGGGTCCTTGTCGGTAACAGCGACCAGCCTTTTCCAAGGCCGGCTCGTGGTGCCGAACCACCAGCGGGGCAGGGTCACGTCGGACTTGTCATACGTGATGCGATAGGTCGTGATCTGCACTGTGTGGACCAGCGCAAGCACGAACAGCAAGGATTCAGGACCGATCACCTTGGCGTTCATCGAGATGGCAATCGGGATCACGGCGGCAGTGATCCCCCAGCAAAACGCCCGAATGCCAAAGGTCGTGCGCAGTTCGGTCCGATTCAGACTGATGGTTGGGCGACCGTTCAGGCCGACCAGGGACAGAATGCGGGGAAAGAACGTCTGGCTGTCGGAAGTATCCAATCCGGGGGCAAGGCCAGCGGCAACGCGGCGCTTGAGCACGATGGCCAGGATGACCTTTAGAAAGTAAAGCACCGCAGCCAGGACGATGCCATACAAAATCCCCTGATAGGCCTGTCCGATCTGTTCGCTGACGGCGGTGTTCATCTTGTCTTGCCCTTATGGTGCGGCAGTTTGCGGTTTCCCAATCTTGTCCGGCAGCGCTATATCCCGGTCACGGCGAATTTCGGGCAAAGGCAGGGCATGACCGGCGGCGAACAAAAGACCACCCATTTCGGGTTTCGTGACGTCGCCGAGGGTGACAAGGCCGGAATGGTCCACGATGTCTTTACGCGCGTCGCGTCGAAATACGATGTGATGAACGACCTGATGTCGGTCGGCGTTCACCGGCTGTGGAAAAATGCCATGATGGACTGGTTGTCCCCGCGCCCAGGGCAAAGCCTTTTGGATGTGGCGGGGGGAACCGGGGACGTGGCGTTCCGGTTTTTGGCGCGGGCGGCAGGGTCCACCGCAACGGTGCTGGACATGACCGAACAGATGCTGGTCGAGGGGCGCAAACGGGCCGACGCCGAAAAACTGGCCGACCGCCTTGACTGGATTGTTGGCGATGCGATGGCCCTGCCCTTTGCCGATAGCTGTTTTGACGTCTACACGATTTCCTTTGGAATCCGGAACGTCACCCGCATCGACGATGCCCTGGCCGAGGCCTACCGCGTGCTAAGGCCCGGCGGGCGGCTTATGGTGCTGGAATTCAGTCGCATCCCGAATGACCTGCTTCAACAGGCCTATGACCTCTATTCGTTCAATGTGATCCCTGTGATGGGACAGGTCGTGACCGGGGATCGCGACAGTTATCAATATCTGGTGGAATCGATCCGCAAGTTTCCAGATCAGGACTCCTTTGCCGGAATGATCCGCAAAGCTGGCTTTGATCAGGTCCGCTATCGCAACATGACGATGGGTGTGGCCGCCCTGCATTCGGGGTGGAAGCTTTAGGTGCGGGGACCCCACAACATCTGGCGGCTGATCCGGACGGGTGCGACGCTCGAACGTACCGGTGCGATGGATGTCGTGCTGGAGGCGTTTCGCGCCCCGCCGCGCCTGCGGTTTGTCGCCCGCGCATTGGGCTGGCCGTTCAAATGGCTGGGACTTAAAGGCGACCCGGACCTGCCGCCCGCAACCCGTGCCCTGACCGCCCTTGGGCCTGCCTACATCAAGTTCGGCCAGATCTTGTCGACCCGTCCCGATATTGTGGGCGAGGAATTGGCGCTGCAACTGAAGTATCTGCAGGACAAGTTGCCGCCCTTTCCGACCGAGATCGCGAAAAAGATGATCGAGGCGGAACTGGAACAGCCCGTCGACCAGATTTTCAGGACGTTTTCAGAACCTGTGGCGGCAGCGTCCATCGCCCAGGTCCACCACGCAAGGCTTGCCGATACCGGCGAAGAGGTCGCGGTCAAGGTCTTGCGTCCCCGGATCGACCGCGCATTCCGCACCGACATCGACGCCTTTTACTTCATGGCGCGGACTATCGAAATCCTTGCCCCTGCGGCGCGACGCCTGCGTCCGATGGACGTCATTGCCCATTTCGAAAGCGTGGTGATGGGCGAACTGGATCTGCGGCTGGAAAGTTCTGCCGCCGCAGAATTTGCTGCAAACACGGCCAAGGATGCCGGGTTCAAGGTGCCGAAACCGCATTGGTTCCTGTCGGGCCGCCAGGTCATGACGATGGGCTGGGCCGAGGGCATCAACATGGCGGACAATGCGGCGCTGGATGCTGCTGGGCATGACCGTCGCGTGCTGGCCAATCGCGTGCTGACCCTGTTTTTGAACCACGCGCTACGCGACGGCTATTTCCACGCCGACATGCACCAAGGCAACCTCAAGGTCGCGGCAAATGGCGATATCATTGCCTTTGACTTCGGTATCATGGGGCGGATCGACGAATATACCCGCCGCGTCTATGCCGAGATCCTGTTCGGCTTTATCCGTAAGAACTACCGCCGCGTCGCCGAGGTGCATTTCGAGGCAGGCTATGTCCCCGCCGACCACGACATAGACGAATTTGCCCGCGCGCTTCGTGCTGTAGGCGAACCGATCTTTGGCATGGATGCCAGCCGCATTTCCATGGCCCGTCTGCTTGCTTATCTGTTCGAGGTGACCGAACGGTTTGGCATGGAAACACGGACAGAGTTGATCTTGCTGCAGCGCACGATGGTCGTTGTCGAAGGGGTCGCCCGGTCGCTCGATCCCAACATCAACATCTGGGACGCTGCAAAACCGATCGTCGAAAGTTACATCGCCAAGAACATCGGTCCCCGCGCGCTGTTACGCGACCTGGCCAAGACTGCCAGCGTCCTTGCCCGGTTTGGTCCGAAACTTCCCGCATTGGTCGAGGCGCAGCTGGTCCGCCTGGGCAATCCGCCGCGCCCCGCAAAAAGGCGCGTCGGCCTGTTGTGGTCGCTGTGGCTTGTCGGAGGCATCTGTCTGGGCGCGGTCGGAATGTGGTTCTGGCTGACCCGCTGATGGCAGCTTGTCCCGCTAGGGCTTGCGCAAGGCGGTAATCGCTGTCGCAGGAACCTCCACGCCACCCGCAAGCACCAGCATTGTCCCGTTCGGCCCGCCACGTGCCTCAAGGATACGCTGATAGGACTCAACCGGGCTTTCGCCTAGAAGCTGATCGTTGCTGTAGTTTTCAAGGCTCAGCTGATAGCGGCCCTCGGGCAGAGGATCGCCCGCAGCATTCGCGCCGAACCACTGGTAAGGGACCGTGCTGACCGGCAAATCCTCTCGCGATACGACCGCACCCGACATGTCGCGGACCACCAGGACCACCCTGTCCGCCCGTTGTGCCGGGTTGGGCGCGATGGTTACAGGCGCACCGGAATACCAGACAGGCGCATCCGCCCGCGCCTCCTGACCGACCCAGCCTGCCAGCTGCGACATGCCAAGCAGCGAGAACTGTGCCCCAAGTTCGGTCAAAAGCGAGTTTGTCTTGGACTGCTGTTCGACACTGGAAAATGCCGCAAGCTGCGAGGAGTATTCGGCCGAATCCATCGGGTTCAGCGGGTCCTGGTTCTTGAGCTGCGTCGTCAGCATGTTCAGGAACATCGTGAAATCCGTGCTGAGCGCGGATTTTTCGACTTTGGCCGGATCATTGGATGCGGCGGTCGTGGTCGTATTTGCTGCGGTAACAAGCATTATCGCCTCCTATTCAAAAGCGCAGGTCGAGTTCACCAGATTGGGTGGATGGCCGGGATGGCATGGAGATCGGCAGGTCTGTTGCATTGTCCACCGTTGCGATGGCAAAGGCAGGCGTCGGGGCAGGGCGCGAGCCCCGTTGCGACTGGCCCCAGTGACCAAAAGACAGCGACGCTCCAGCATATCCGGCCTGCCGCAATTCGGCGACAAGCGCATCTCCGTGTCGGCGCATCAGATCCAGCGTCTCTGGCCGCTCGGTCGCAAGCAGGACGTGAAGCGTGTCACCAACTGTACGGAACTCCAGCCGCACCGGACCCAGTTCCTGCGGCGACAAGATCACCTCGACCTGTCCCGGTTGTCCGGGCGACTGCGCGGCGACGGCGAGCAAAGGTACTGCAATTTGATACGGTAGATTTGACCCTGGCGGTGCCATAAGGACATCCCCAAAGCGCCCACCCGCAAAGGAAGACTGGGCAAGGACCACCATATCGGCAGAACGGTCCCAAGCAGGGCCAGTTTGTTCCATTGCATCCGATGCCGAGTCCGTCTGACCCTGTCTTGCGCCAAGCATATTCGCGAGACCTGACCAAGCATGTGTTGCAGGACTGCCGTTAGCGATCAGCCGGAACATACCTGACCCGATGGGCGTGTCGGTGTCCCCTGTTGGACTGCCATGCGACAGATCGTGCTGGTCTTCCAGCTCTCTTGCCTTGACCTGCATATCCTTTCCAAGGGCAGCAGAGAACACTGGCAACTTTGGTCCAGTGAAACCCGGCAGACCCGCCAAATTGACTGCGGCATCGTTCGGATTTTGCGAGATAGCCGGGGCAGGCTCTTTCACTTGGGCTGCCGAAGGTGCGACTTGCCTGGCAAGGCTGTCTAGGTCAGCCTCCGACAGTGCCGCAACATCGTCGGTTGCAAGATCCGGCAAAGCATGAGGCGACTTCGGCGTAACAGTGTCAGGACGATCCGTTGCGATGTCGGGTGCCGGGATTTCCGACCCATCCTTCGCCGGGCCAGTGTCCGCTTGTCCTAGTGCGACGGCGATCGAGGATACATCGCGCACGGTAGTCAATCCACTGTCGGCGGTCGCAACGTCCAGAACGCCGCGCATGGAAAGAGGGGGAACTCCGACGAACCCCTCGTTCGGATCGGGCGGCATTTCAAAAACCTGCCCGTCGTCAAAGACCTGACCAAATGCATCCGCATCCGGTCTTTCTTCTATCTGCGGCGCCTCACGCAATGGCTGAAAGGCAAGCGGCGTCTCTAGAATTGCAATCATGTTTCGAATGACTTCTGCCATGAACCTGCATCATCCAGAGCATGCAACTGGTTACCGCCTGTTTACCGGCATCGCGGATAGTCGTGAAAATCTGATCGGATCAAGGAAGCATCCCGATGGACATCTCTGCACCGCAACCGACTATTGTGCCGCAATCTGCTCAGAGGCATGAGGACGACGCCCTGCGCGTCAAGGCGACCGAGCTGGAGGCCGCGTTTTTGGCGGAAATGCTGCAGTTTACCGGGTTGGGAGAGTCGAGCGAAGAGTTTGGCGGCGGCATCGGTGAAGACCAGTTTTCATCATTTCTCCGGCAAGAACAGGCGCAACTGATGGCCGAACGCGGAGGCATCGGCCTGGCCGAATCGATTTTCAACGCTCTTCTTCACCAGCAGAAAAAATCGGCGGCCGCACATGAATGACGTACATCATCTGGAAGACGCCCTGGACCGAATGGCGAATGCCTTGCAAAAGGGGGCAATCGGCGACCTTGGTGGTCTGGCACGCGACATCGAGGCGGCGTCCGAAAACCTGCCGCCGATGACTGCCCTTCAGGCTGAAGGGGTACGCCGTCGCGCTGCCCGAAACGACGCCTGCCTTCAGGCCGCGGCAAAGGGTGTACGTGCCGCCATTGCCCGCGTGACTGCACTGTCGGCCGAGGGCTTACGGTTGTCGACCTATGGGGCCGATGGTCGCAAAACCATGGTTGGCACAGCCGTCGCACGACATTCGGCGCGGCTTTGAAATCCATTCAAATCCGCCGGAAATGGCACTTGGCGCTTAGCAAAGCTTTAGAACTTCGCCGCCATTGATCGGACTTGCATCCCAGACCGGGATGGCACCGTGCGGCAACAGCCCCTTGGTACCGGAAAGAACGCCCTTCCTGCCGCCGTCCGGCGGCATCAACACCCCACGCAAAGCGCGGGCTTTTCGAAGGAATTTGAACGATGTCGTCCATCTTGACCAATACCAGCGCGATGGTTGCCCTTCAGACGATGAAGGGGATCAACGCCAAAATGAACATGACGCAGCAGGAAATCTCGACCGGAAAATCCGTGGCAACTGCCAAGGACAACGCCGCGGTCTGGGCAATTTCCAAGGTCATGGAATCCGATGTCAAAGGCTTCAAGGGCATCTCGGACAGCCTGGCGCTTGGCTCTTCGACCATTTCCGTTGCACGCCAGGCTTCGGAAACGGTCACCGACCTCTTGACCGAGATCAAGGGTAAGGTAGTCGCAGCACAGGAAGGCAACGTTGACCGCGCCAAGATCCAGACCGACATCAAGGCGTTGCGCGACCAGATTTCTACCGTGGTCAATGCCGCCCAGTTCAACGGGTTGAACCTGATCAAGGGCACCGACGATGTCAGCGTCCTGTCGTCGTTGGACCGTGGCAGCAATGGTGACGTCACCGCCTCACAGATCACCGTCAACCGCCGCGACCTGACGACCGGGGGCGGCACCTTTGGCGCGGGCACAGTTCTGAACGCCAACGCGGCGGTCAGCAATACCGGCCCGGGTGCCCTGGACAATGTCGGCAACACCGCCGTCATCACCATGGCCGCAGGGGCAAACTACAGCACCGGCACCGCAACATTTACCGTCGCCGGGACGCAGTTCAGCTTTGCCGCCGGGGAACTTGGTGGGGCCGCAGATAACCAGGACGTGGCAGCAGCCAACCTGTCGGCCAAGATCAACGCCCTTGGCATCACTGGGATCACGGCGTCGGTTACGGGCGCTGCGGTCACCATTTCGTCGGCTAAGGCGTTTGAAGGTGCCAACGTCCAGGTTAACTCGGTCGGCGGTGCAGCGGCCACGTCGTCGATCACGGCTGTCAACGGTGCGGCACCTTCGGGCGCAAACACGGCAACGAACTCCACCATTGCCGAACGCTCGCTCAACGTCACCTTCTCAAACGCCGCCGCCGTTCAGGATGGCGACAGCTATCGTGTCAGCTTTGCCGGTGAGCAGTTCGATTACGTGGCCGGCCCGAACCAGAACTTCGAGGATATCGCGCGCGGCCTCAAAGCAGCAGTCGATGGGCGTGGCATGACCGGGATCACCACATCGGTGGCGCAAAACTCCACCGGTGCCTGGCAGCTGAAGATCGACAACAGCACCGCGAGCGCACGCACGCTGGCGGCGGTCGGAAACGCGGGCGGCGAGGCTTCGGGGGGATTGTTTGGTCTCGATGGCATCGACGTGACGACCGTTGCAGGCGCCAAGTCGGGGCTTGAGAACATCGAAAACATGATCAACCGGTCAATCGACGCCTCTGCCGCCTTTGGTTCAACGCAAAAGCGGATCGACATCCAGAAAGACTTTGTCTCCAAGCTGTCGGATGCGCTGAAGGCCGGCATCGGCACGCTGGTCGACGCCGATATGGAAGAAGTCTCTGCAAGGCTGCAAGCACTTCAGGTGCAACAGCAGTTGGGCATCCAGGCGTTGTCCATCGCCAACCAGGCGCCGCAGAGCATCCTGGGTCTCTTCCGCTAAGCCATGATCGGGGCGGGGCGTCCTCGTGACGCCCCGCCTTCCCACCACGCCGATCTCCCCCAGTGCGAAAGGAATTTTCGTGAACACCCTTGATTTGGCGCGCCGCACCTATGCCCGCCCCGACACTCCTGCCCGGTCAGCGCGTGATGTCGAATACGAACTTCTGACGCGAATTACCCGCCAGATGGCACAGGCATGGGCGAACCGAGGTACCGGATATGCGGCCCTGGTCTCGGCCCTACATGACAATCTGCAGATGTGGCGCACTTTTGCCGTCGATGTCGCCGAGCCGGGCAACACCTTGCCCCAGGCGCTGCGGGCAAAACTTTACTATCTTTATGAATTCACGGGGCAGCATAGTCCCAAAGTGCTGGACGGCTCTGCAAGCGTCGACGTCCTGATCGACATCAACACCGCTGTCATGCGCGGCTTACGTGGAAACGGGGGCGCGGCATGACCGGCCTTATCCTCAAACTTGGACCGCATGAACGGGTGCTGATCAATGGCGCGGTGATCGAAAACGGTGAACGCCGCTCGCGGCTGGCGATCAAGACACCGAACGCCCATATCCTGCGCTTGCGCGACGCCATCCACCCCGAAGAGGTGACAACCCCGGTCCGCCGCGTCTGTTACATCGCGCAACTGGTGTTGTCGGGCGATGCGGATCCGGCCGACGCGCGGCTGCAGCTGCTCCGCGGAATCGAACAGCTGAGCCAGGTCCTGACCGACCATGACAGCCGCACGCAACTGACCATCGCCAGCAAGGCAGTGTTGGACGATCAGCACTATGCTGCATTGCGGGCCCTGCGCAGCCTGTTGCCACGCGAGGAACGGCTGTTCGCCGCCCATCGAGCATGACTTTTGCGCCCGCAGTTCCCTTGCCGGGCTATGCGGGTTGGGCGTTTCTGAAACGCACCATGACGGCGCAAGCCGCTACGTTGCAGGCGTCGCCGCAAAACCAGCGGGATGAGGCCTATTTCCGTGAGAAGATTGGCGGCATCAACTCCGCCGCCGACCTTGTAAAGGATCGTCGATTGCTGAGTGTCGCGCTGGGGGCATTTGGACTTGAAAATGATATCAACAGCCGCTTTTTCATCCAGAAAGTCCTGGAGGATGGCACGCTAAAAGCCGGCAGCCTGGCCAACCGACTGGCCGACAAGCAGTACCAGAAGCTATCTGCCGCTTTCGGATTTGGCGACTTTGCGATCCCCTGCTCCAAAAGCTCCACATTTGCCGAAAAGATCATTGGCCAATACCGCACGCGCCAGTTCGAAGCGGCGGTTGGCCAGCAGAACGGCGACTATCGCCTGGCCCTGAATGCGGAGCGCGAGATCGCAGCTCTGGCGGCGCGCGATGTCAGCGGCGATACGAAATGGTTCACCGTTTTGGGCAGCACGCCTCTGCGCAAGGTGTTCGAGGCGACACTGCGTTTGCCCGCCAGCGTCGGGGCAATCGACGTCGACAAGCAGCTTCAGTTCTTCAAGGCGCGGGCCGAATCGCAGTTCGGTTCTGCCGACCTGTCGCAGTTCAAGGATCCCAAGAAACTGGAGGGCCTGATCCGCAGCTTTCTGGTGGCATCCGAAACCAATGCGGCAAAGGCGACCACTGCCCCCGGGACAACCGCCTTGCAGCTTTTGCAATCTTCGTCGTTGTTTGCGCGGATCTGACGACCGCTGACCTAGCGCCGACGACCGCTGCGCCGGAACGGCATCACACCGCGAGGCAAGCCGCCAGCCGCCGGAAACTGCCCGCAACGCCCTCGACCGGGGCATCCTCGGCCAGAAACCCGTCCAGCGCCGGCCAGACCTTGATCGCCTGATCCACCTGCGCATCGGATCCCTTGGCATAGAGTCCTGCCTGGATCATCAGCTCGGCCCGGTCCCAGGCTCCCAAAAGCCTGCGCGCCTCGGCGATCAGCTGGTTTTCGTCCGCGCTGGCGGCCTCTGGCAGGCTGCGCGACACGGATCGCAACAGATCGATCGCAGGATAGCGCCCGCGCTCGGCGATCTTGCGGTCCATTACCACATGCCCGTCCAATACCCCGCGCAGAATGTCGGCCACTGGTTCTTCCATGTCCGACCCCGCGACCAGCACGGAAAACACCGCCGTGATATCGCCTTTGCCGTCAGGACCGGGCCCAGCGCGTTCGGCAAGGCCCATGATTTCGGGCGACAGCGACGGCGGATAGCCCCGCAGCGCCGCTGTCTCGCCGGACGCGAGCGCCACTTCACGATGCGCCTCGGCAAAGCGGGTGATGCTGTCGGCCAGAAACAGCACCTGCATGCCCTGGTCGCGAAAATGCTCAGCCACGGTAATTGCGGCAAGCGCACAATGCCGCCGCATCAACGGCGACTGGTCAGAGGTCGCAGTGACAACTACCGACCGCGCCATGCCCGCAAGCCCTAGTGTCCGTTCAGTAAACTCACGCAGTTCGCGGCCACGTTCCCCGATCAGCGCGATTACCACGACATCCGCGTCGACCCGTTGCGCGAACTTGGCCAAAAGCGAGGATTTGCCGACGCCTGACCCGGCGAAGAGACCGATCCTCTGCCCACGGACCAATGGCAAAAGCGTATCGAAGACCGCGACGCCAGTCTCAAGGCGCGTGCCCAGCCGGTTGCGGGTCGCTGCAGCCGGAGCCGGGGCCCGGACCTTGCGCGCGGTCATCCCGCGAAACAGCGGGCGCCCGTCCAGCGCTCGGCCATAGGGGTCGATGATCCGTCCGATCCAGGAATTGTCCGGCGCGATCTCGGCGGGCCCAAGGTGGTCCACCCTGTCGCCGATGGCCACGCCTTCGGCTTGCGCGTCAGGCAGGATCGTCAAGCCGTTTGCCGCAAGCCGCAGGACCTCGCCGCCAAAGGGGCCTGTTGCCGCCGCGATCTCGACCCGATCACCAAAGGTCGCCACACCGGACAGGCCCGAAACGACCAAGGTTCCACCGCCGACTTCCTTGACCCGGCCGATGCGCATCATGGGCCGCACCCGCGCGATTTCGGCTCTCAGTCCGTCAAGGATGGTTGTCATCGGAGTCTCCCTTTGTTCCGCAATTACCGTTTCTAAAGGAATCACCCTTAAGCCTTGGTGAAGTCGGCCCCAGGGAGAATCCCAGATGTTTGAAAAGCTTGAACTCACACGCATGGCGCAGGGACTGTCCGCCCATGCAGGGGCCCGTCTTGGGGTCATCGCGCGCAATGTCGCGAATGCCGACACACCCGGCTACAAGGCCCAGGACCTGCCGGACTTTGCTGTTTCCTATGCAGCGGATGATGGTGTCGAGATGCGCGCCACGCGGCCCGCACATGTCGGTAGCCAAGCCTCTGAGGCAGCCAACACCCCGATCTTTTCGGGCGGCTCCGCTTCTCCCAACGGCAATACCGTCTCGTTGGAAATGGAAATGGTGAAATCCGTCGAGACGCGGCAAAGCCACGAAATGGCGCTGGCAATCTATCGGGCCACGTCAGACGTGATCCGCGCCAGCCTGGGGCGGAAATAGCGCATCATGGCAGACCTTTTGACATCGCTGTCTTTCGCCGCTTCGGGGATGGAGGCTCAGGCCACCCGCCTGCGCCATGTTTCCGAAAACATCGCCAATGCCGACACACCCGGCTACCACCGCAAAGTCATCGGCTTTGGTGAGGATCTCGATACCGGTCGCGTCGTTGCGGGCGATGTCAGCCTGGACCAAACCGAACTGCAGCGGATCTACGCACCAAGCCACCCTTTGGCCGATGCTTCCGGTTTCTACGACGGATCAAACGTCGATCTGGTGATCGAGATTGCAGACGCCCGCGAGGCGCAGCGCAGCTATGACGCCAACCTACGGATTTTCGATCAGGCGCGGCAGATGACGCAAAGCCTGTTCGACCTTCTGCGCCGCTAGAAAGGCAGCCTCCATGGATATCAGAACCTCACTTGCCGCCCAGACCTATGCCCAGGGGAAAACGGCCGCGACCCCCAAACCCGGTGGCGGCGAATCCAGGTTCGAGGCGATGGCAAAGAATTTTGCCGAAGCCTTGGGACAGCACGAACAGACAGCGCGGGCGGCCATGACCGGCGGTGCGGACCCCCATGCTCTGGTCGAGGCGCTGGCCTCGTCGCAATTGGCAGTTGAGACCGTCGCGACGGTGCGCGACCGCGTGGTCGAGGCGTACCAGGAAATCCTGCGGATGCCGGTCTGACACATGATGACCGAAGACATGATCTTTGACACGCTGCGCCAGGGTCTGTGGATTGCGGTTATGATCTCCGCTCCGCTTTTGACCGTAGCCCTGGTTGCGGGCGTGCTTGTCGGACTGTTCCAGGCGCTGACATCGGTGCAGGAAATGACCCTGACCTTTGTGCCCAAGGTCAGTGCAATGCTGGCCGTATTCTGGTTGTCCATGAGCTTCATGACCTCCACGCTGGTCAGCTTTTTTCACGATCAGATCATTCCCATGATCGCTGGAGGCTGACCATGGATGCTGCTGGATATACCACCCTGACCCGCCAATCTGGCCTGATGCGCGAAATGCAGACGGTGGCAAATAACATCGCCAACATCTCCACCACCGGGTTCCGGCGCGAAGGCGTGATTTTTTCGGAATATGTGAACCAGATGGAGGACGATCCCTCTTTGTCGATGGCGCGCGCCAGCGGGCGGCATGTCGATCTGACGCAGGCGGGCCTGTCGCAGACCGGCGGCAGATTTGATCTCGCCATCCAGGGCGATGGGTTCTTTCTGGTCGAAACGCCGCAAGGGGAGCGGTTGACTCGTGCAGGCAGCTTTACCCCATCCGCCGAAGGCGAACTGGTCACACCGGATGGCGATCGTTTGCTGGATGCCGGTGGTGGACCGGTTTTCGTCCCCCCCGGTGCGCGCAACATCGCCATCGGCACCGACGGCACGATGTCGGCGGATGGCGAACCCGTCGCCCAGATTGGCCTGTGGCAACCCGCCGATCCGCTGTCCCTGCGCCATCAGTCCGGCACTTTGTTCAGCGCGAACGGGGTGGAACCGACAGAATCCGGCACCGTGATGCAGGGCTTTCTTGAGGACAGCAACGTCCAGCCCGTATCAGAAATCGCCCGCATGATCGAAGTCCAGCGCGGCTACGAGATGGGCCAGAAATTCCTCGATGCCGAGGACGAACGCGTCCGCGGCGTTATCCAAACCCTTGGACGATAGGACATAAAGATGAAGGCGCTTCAGATTGCGGCCTCAGGCATGGCGGCCCAGCAGATGCGGGTCGATGTCGTGTCAAACAACCTCGCGAACATGTCGACGACCGGTTACAACGCACGTCGCGCCGAATTCGCCGACCTGCACTACCAGCAGCTTGCCGCCCCGGGCACGATCTCGGCCCAGGATGGCACGATCCTGCCGACCGGGGTCCAGTTGGGTTTGGGTGTGCGACCCACGTCGGTTTCGGTCATGCTGGCGCAAGGCGGGCCGCTTCAGACGCAAGGCGACCTTGACGTGATGATCGAGGGGCGCGGCTATATCGAGGTCACGCTCCCATCGGGCGGCTCCGCCTATACCCGCGACGGCGCGTTGAAACGGTCGGGCGACGGGCAGATCGTGACATCCGATGGCTATCCAGTGGCCCCCGGCATCACCATTCCGTCGGATGCCCGGACCCTGACGATCAGCTCCACAGGCGATGTCTATGCAACTTTCAACGGCCAGGTCGATCCCCAGCTCTTGGGGCAGTTGTCGCTGACCGGTTTCACCAACGAAAAAGGGCTGGAAGCGATTGGCTCCAATCTTTACCTGGAAACACAGGCCTCCGGCCCCGCCTTGACCGGGGGGCCGGGCCTTGATGGTCTGGGCGTGCTGCGCCAGGGCTATCTGGAGGAAAGCTCGGTCGACGCCGTGCGAGAAGTTACCGAATTGATCAAGGCCCAGCGCGGATATGAGCTGAACGCCAAGGTCATCACCGCCGCCGACCAGATGTTGTCGGCCACCACGCAGTTGCGCTGATGCGGTGGCTTTTCCTTTCATTGCTGGTGGGGACGACGCCGGTCACGGCCGTGGCTGACAGCCTTGTCGCAACCAGGACCATTCGCGCGAGGTCCATGATCGCGCCCGACGACGTGACGACCGTTGCCGCCTTGATCCCCGGCGCCTTGTCCGGGCCCGAAGGGGCTGTGGGCCTG
>JANPBI010000423.1:0-5766 GCA_031430315.1 Rhodobacterales bacterium
GCTGATCGCGCCCATCGCGATGGAAGAAAAGCTGCGCTTCGCCATCCGCGAGGGCGGCCGCACCGTCGGCGCAGGCGTCGTCAGCAAAATCATCGAGTAATCGGGACAGTAGGATGGGCGAACGCGCCCATCCGTCGCCCATCCTACGAACCGAAGGCTAAGAAAAATGGCAAGTCAAACGATCCGTATCCGGCTGAAAGCCTTTGATTACCGCGTGCTGGATGCCAGCACGCAGGAAATCGTCAACACGGCCAAACGGACGGGTGCGCAAGTGCGCGGCCCGATCCCGCTGCCGAACAAGATCGAGAAGTTCACGGTTCTGCGTGGTCCGCACATCGACAAGAAGTCGCGCGACCAGTGGGAAATCCGCACGCACAAGCGTCTTCTCGACATCGTCGACCCGACACCACAAACCGTGGACGCGCTGATGAAGCTCGACCTGGCTGCCGGTGTCGACGTCGAAATCAAAGTTTAAGGGGAGCTAGACCCATGCGCTCTGGCGTAATCGCAAAAAAGCTGGGCATGACCCGGCTGTTCATGGCGGACGGCAAGCAGGTTCCGGTGACGGTTCTGCAGCTGGACAGCCTTCAGGTCGTGGCACAGCGCACCGCTGACAAGGATGGCTATACCGCCGTCCAGCTTGGTGCCGGTGTGGCCAAGGCTAAACGGACGACTGCCGCGCAGCGTGGCCATTTCGCCAAGGCGAACGTGGCACCGAAGCGCAAGATCGCAGAGTTCCGCGTGACCCCCGATTGCCTGATCGACGTGGGCGCCGAAATCACCGCCGACCATTATCTGGCAGGCCAGTTCGTCGACGTCGCTGGGACTTCGTCGGGCAAGGGCTTTCAGGGCGCGATGAAGCGGCACAACTTTCGCGGTCTGCGGGCCAGCCACGGGGTGTCGGTATCGCACCGCTCGCACGGGTCCACGGGCCAGTGCCAGGACCCCGGCAAGGTGTTCAAGGGCAAGAAGATGGCCGGTCATATGGGCGCGATCCGTTCGACCACGCAGAACCTGCAAGTCGTGCGCACGGATGCCGACCGCGGGCTGATCATGATCAAGGGCGCTGTCCCCGGATCGAAGGGCGGCTGGGTCACCATCAAGGACGCGGTCAAGAAGGCGGCTCCGGCAGATTTGCCGAAACCGGCAGCGATCCGCAGCCTGGCAACTGCTGCAGCAGCGGCTCCGGCGGTTGAAGTGGCCGTCGAAGGGGGTGAAGCGTGAAACTTGATGTGATCAAACTGGACGGCGGCAAGGCCGGCTCCATCGATCTGGACGAGGCGCTCTTTGGCCTTGAGCCGCGCGCCGACATCCTGCACCGCGTCGTGCGCTGGCAGCGGGCGAAAGCCCAGGCCGGCACCCACTCGACGCTGACCCGTGCCGAGGTTTCGTACTCGACCAAGAAGATCTACAAGCAGAAAGGAACCGGCGGCGCACGCCACGGGTCCAAGAAGGCCCCGATCTTCCGTCACGGTGGTGTGGTCAAAGGCCCGACCCCACGTAGCCACGCGCATGATCTGCCCAAGAAGTTCCGCGCGCTTGGCCTACGCCATGCGCTGTCGGCCAAGGCCAAGGCGGGTGAGCTGGTGATCGTGGATGCGGCAAACATGGCCGAAGCCAAGACCGCAATGCTGGCCAAGGTCGTCTCGGAACGCGGCTGGAAGCGGGTCCTGGTCATCGACGGCGCACAGGTCAACGAAAACTTCGCCCTGGCCGCCCGCAACATCGAAGGCGTCGATGTGCTGCCGACGATGGGCGCGAATGTGTATGACATCCTGAAGCGTGACACCCTGGTGATCACCAAGGCAGGTGTCGAGGCCCTGGAGGCCCGTCTTGGCAAAGGTGAACTGAAATGAGCAAGGCGCCCAAGATCGCTTCGATTGTGAAGCCTGAACATTACGACTTGATCAAAAAGCCGGTCATCACCGAAAAAGCCACCATGGCCTCGGAAAATGGCGCGGTGGTGTTTCAGGTTGCCATGGATGCGACCAAGCCGATGATCAAGGAAGCCGTCGAGGCGATCTTTTCGGTGAAGGTCAAGGCCGTGAACACGACGATCACCAAAGGCAAGGCCAAGAAGTTCCGTGGCCGCGCCGGTGAGCGTTCCGACAAGAAGAAGGCCTATGTGACCCTCGAAGAGGGAAACACCATCGACGTGTCGACCGGCCTCTGATAGAGACCGGCAAATCCAGCGGCCCCGGATTTCGGGGCCGTTGATATTGGCAGGATCGGGATCAAGCGGCCGCTGAACGGTTGCCGGGCCGACGTTGCCAGCAAGACCAAATCGGGGATCTTCGGAGCCCTTTAACTTTCGGGTCCGCAACGCTGGACCCCCCAAAACGGAAGACAGAAAGCATGGCACTTAAGTCGTATAAGCCGACGACGCCTGGCCAGCGAGGGCTGGTTCTGATCGACCGTTCGGAGTTGTGGAAAGGCCGTCCGATCAAGGCCCTTACGGAAGGGTTGATCAAGACGGGTGGACGCAACAACACCGGACGCATCACGATGTGGCACAAGGGCGGTGGGGCCAAGCGGCTTTATCGCATTGTTGACTTCAAGCGCACGAAGTTCGACATCGCCGCCGTAGTCGAGCGCATCGAATATGACCCCAACCGCACCGCGTTCATCGCGCTGGTGAAGTATGCCGACGGCGAGCTTGCCTATATCCTGGCACCGCAGCGTCTGGCCGTTGGTGACAGCGTCATCGCTGGCGCGAAGACCGACGTGAAGCCGGGCAACGCGATGCCGTTTTCCGGCATGCCGATCGGTACCATCGTCCACAACGTCGAGCTGAAGCCCGGCAAGGGCGGCCAGTTGGCGCGCGCCGCGGGCACCTACGCACAATTCGTCGGTCGTGACGGGTCCTATGCACAAATTCGCCTCTCGTCGGGTGAATTGCGGATGGTTCGTCAGGAATGCATGGCCACCATCGGTGCCGTGTCGAACCCCGACAACTCCAACCAAAACTTCGGCAAAGCAGGCCGCATGCGCCACAAGGGCATCCGCCCGACGGTGCGTGGTGTTGCGATGAACCCGATTGACCACCCGCATGGCGGCGGCGAAGGCCGCACCTCGGGCGGTCGCCACCCGGTTACGCCGTGGGGCAAGGGCACCAAAGGCAACAAAACCCGCAAAGCCAAAGCTTCGGACAAGCTGATTGTCCGGTCGCGTCACCTGAAGAAAGGGCGCTAATCCATGGCACGTTCTATCTGGAAGGGCCCATTTGTCGATGGCTATCTGCTGAAAAAGGCAGAGACCGCCCGCGCATCCGGCCGCAGCGAAGTGATCAAGATCTGGTCTCGTCGTTCCACCATCCTGCCGCAGTTCGTCGGTCTGACATTCGCGGTCTATAATGGCAAAAAGCACATCCCGGTCAACGTGACCGAGGAAATGATTGGTCAGAAGTTCGGGGAATATTCGCCGACGCGGACCTATTATGGCCACGCTGCCGACAAAAAAGCGAAACGGAAGTAAGCCATGGCAAACGATAAAAATCCGCGCCGCGTGCACGAAGGCGAAGCACAGGCCATCGCAAAGATGCTGCGCACCAGCCCGCAAAAGCTCAATCTTGTGGCGGGTCTGATCCGCGGTAAGAAAGTCGACAAGGCCCTGGCTGATCTGACCTTTTCTAAGCGCCGCATAGCCGGTGATGTGAAGAAATGCCTGCAGTCGGCGATTGCGAACGCCGAAAACAACCACGGACTGGACGTAGACAGCCTTGTCGTCGCCCATGCCTTTGTCGGCAAGAACCTGGTGATGAAACGGGGCCGTCCGCGTGCCCGTGGTCGCTTTGGCAAGATCATGAAACCGTTCAGCCAATTGACGATCACAGTGCGTCAAATCGGGGAGTCTGCATAATGGGTCAAAAGGTCAATCCGATCGGGTTCCGTATGCAGGTCAACCGTACCTGGGATAGCCGTTGGTTCGCCGACAGCAAGGACTATGGCAATCTGCTGCTCGAAGACCTGCGCATGCGCGCCTTCATTCATGAAGAGTGCAAGCAGGCTGGTATCAGCCGCGTCATCATCGAACGCCCGCACAAGAAATGCCGCGTGACGATCCACACCGCTCGTCCTGGTGTGATCATCGGCAAAAAGGGTGCGGACATCGAGACGCTTCGCAAGAAGCTGACGGTTTTCACGGCGTCCGAGCTGCACCTGAACATCGTCGAAGTCCGCAAGCCGGAACTGGACGCGCAGCTGGTGGCAGAATCCATCGCGCAGCAAATGGAACGTCGGGTGTCTTTCCGCCGCGCCATGAAGCGGGGCGTGCAGAACGCGATGCGCATGGGGGCCTTGGGCATCCGTGTGAACGTGGGTGGCCGTCTGGGTGGCGCAGAAATCGCGCGGACCGAATGGTACCGCGAGGGCCGCGTGCCGCTGCATACGCTGCGGGCCGACATCGACTATGCCCTGTCCGAGGCGACGACCCCTTATGGGATCATCGGCGTCAAGGTCTGGATCTTCAAAGGCGAAATTCTGCAACACGATCCGCAGGCGCATGATCGCCGTCTGGCCGAAGCCGCAGATGCCCCCGGGCCGCGCGCGCCACGCCGCGACCGCGAACGCGCGTAAGGGAGTAGAACAAGATGCTGCAACCGAAACGGACCAAGTTCCGCAAGATGCACAAGGGTCGCATCCATGGCGAGGCAAAGGGCGGCTTTGAGCTGAACTTTGGCGGCTTTGGCCTGAAAGCGACCGAACCGGAGCGTGTCACCGCGCGCCAGATCGAAGCGGCCCGCCGCGCGATCACCCGCCACATGAAACGCCAGGGCCGTGTCTGGATCCGGATTTTTCCGGACGTCCCGGTCTCGGCCAAGCCGGTCGAAGTGCGGATGGGTAAAGGCAAAGGCTCCACCGACTACTGGGCGGCCAAGGTCAAACCCGGCCGGATCATGTTCGAGATCGACGGCGTGTCGGAAGTCATCGCGCGCGAGGCCCTGCGCCTTGGGGCGATGAAGCTTCCGGTGACGACCCGCGTCGTGATCCGCGAAGACTGGTAAGGGCGGTCGGGCATTGCCCGATCTGCGACAGGGCCCCTGCCGGAAACGGCGGGGGCTTTTTCATTTGATGGGCCATGAGTTGGCTAGACACTTAGAGCTAGCAGTCAGATGAATTGCATCGGTGTCAGTTGTTGGGCGGGTTAGAAATCCGCCGTTCTTTAGCTCGGACGTTAACGGGGGAGGGGGTCGGATTATGCTGGGAGACATTCCCGCCGCCGGCATTGGGCTTTTCATCGCCTTGATGGTGGTACCCTTTACAATCGTTATCGCGTCGCTTTGGGGCGCGCGCGGACTTCTTTTTGCTCTAGGCTGCCTGGCGGTTCTCTTCACGGCGCAACTGATATGGTACTTCGGTTTTCGCAGTCGGGATGATTGGACCGGAATGGAAGGGATCACACTGATTGTTGTCCCGATCATCTGGCTCGCGGCCGCGGCTACGTCTTTTCTTGGCTATGCAGTCACGTTTCTCCTCGGGCTTCTTCCCTATCAGAGGCGATTGAGGAAAAAGTGATGCGAGGGCGCTAGCGGCTAAGCGCCCTCAGTGTATTGGCGCCGGTCAGCTTTGCTTTCGCACTGTGCTATTGCTAAGTGTCCGTCAGGCCATCACCCGGATCGACGCCATGCCCCAGATCACATCCCTGTTCGTCACGCGCCTCTACCGCGCCGAGGTGAATGAACTTGCCAAGAAAAAGATCGACTTCGCCGAACTGGCATCCTCCTGCAATGCCATCGCCGAGGATGACGAGGCGGGGCAGGACTGGTGC
>JANPBI010000424.1:0-3286 GCA_031430315.1 Rhodobacterales bacterium
TCATCGCGATTCGGACGATATCCAACGCGTCAATACCGTCGGGGGCCGCCTCGTCGCCGCGCATCAGGCGATCCACCTCGCGCAGGAGGTCCTTGGTATGGATGATGCCAAGGATGTTGTCGTCGGATTCGCGGTAGACGGGCAGGCGACTGTGCGGCGAGGCCAGGACTTGGGTAATGATGGCATCGGGCGATTTGTCGGCGTCGATCATTTCGATCTGGCGTCGATGGCGCATGATTTCATCGACCGTGCGATCGGACAGATCCAGCGCCCCCAGCAAGCGGTCGCGATCTTCTTTCTCCACGGCTCCACCGGAATGCCCAAGGGCTATGGCCGCCAGGATTTCGTCGCGCAAGGCAAGAACATGTGCCGCAGGGTCCGCCCTGATTCCGACCAGCCGCAAGATGCCTCGCACAAGCGCCCGCACCAGGGTCACGACCGGCGAGAATAGCATGATCAGCACCCGGACTATCGGGGCGACACGAGTTGCGACAAACTCGGGATGGGTAATGGCGACGGTTTTAGGAAGCACTTCCCCAAAGACCAGCACCAGCGCCGTCATCACGAACGCTGCAATCGCAACCCCGCTATCGCCGAACATCCGCGTCAGAAGCGCGGTCGCCAACGCTGCCGACAGGATGTTGACGATGTTGTTGCCCAACAATAGCGCGCCGATCATGCGCTCGTTGTCCTCGGTTATCTTCAGCGCCTGCCTGGCCCCGCGTGATCCTTGGTCGGATTGGGCCTTGAGCTTGCCGCGAGAAGACGCTGTCAGTGCAGTCTCTGATCCGGAAAAGAACGCAGATGCCAAAAGCAGCAGCAGGATGATCCCGGCCGTCGCCCAAAAGGCGAAATCAAGTTGTGCGGAATGCATGGGGTCCTTTGTCGTTTGCGTCTTTGTCAGGGGTTATCGGGTTTCACGGCCCGGCAATCAAGACTTGGGTCGTCTGGAAGGCTTGGCCAGAGGATGGTGACGCAGCACCAAATCCTTGAGATGATCATCCATCACATGCGTGTAGATTTCGGTCGTGGCGACATCGGCATGGCCCAGCAGGGACTGTATGACGCGCAGGTCGGCCCCCCCGGCCAAGAGATGGGTTGCAAAAGCATGGCGCAACGTATGGGGCGTGACCTTGGCCGGGTCGATCCCTGCCAGTGCCGTGATGTCCTTCAACAAGCCATGGAAATGCTGCCGCGTCAGGTGGCCATCAACCCCGGCCCCCGGAAATAGCGCGCGTTCAGCATTGGCGTTGGTCGGCAGGCGTTCCGCCCTCCGTCGGGCAAGGTCGGCGTCGCGCACGACGAGCCATTCGCCGATGGCCAGACGGGCTGGCCGTGACATCGGCACCAGTCGTTCCTTGTCGCCTTTGCCGCGCACCAGGATCATCGCGGGATCCCCCCGCACCGCCGCAACCGGCAATCCGACAAGTTCCGACACCCGCATGCCGGTTGCGTACAACAGTTCGACCAGCGCGCGGTTGCGCAGCCGGTCCATATCTGTTCGACCATGGGCTTCGGCCGATTTCAAAAGCCGGTCGATCTCGTCATGTGACAGGGTCTTGGGCAAGCGTTGCATCTTGCCGGGACCGGGCAGCCGCAGCGCGGGATTGTCATTTCGCCAGCCTTCGTCATGGGCAAAACGGAAAAGCTGTTTGATGGCCGATAGCCGCCGTGCCCGCGTGGCCTTGGACAGGCCTATCGCATCGCAGTTGATCAGATAGGCCTCGATATCCGCCCTGGTCGCAGCGGCAAAGTCAGTGTTGCGCCGCGTCAACAAGGTGCTCAGGTCGATCAGGTCGCGCCCATAGGCCAGTCGCGTGTTGCGGGCGGCGTTTCGCTCGGCCATCATCGCCTCAAGGAAGGTCGAGATCCATTGATCCGAAAGCTTGGGTGCGGCCACGCGGGTTCAGCCCCGCCGTTCCAGCAGCATCAACTCCAGCGCTGTGCGGCGGGCAATGTCTTCAAGTCCTGCTGCGCGTAAGGTCGCAAGTCCCTCTGTCACTTGCCGCAGGTCGCCCTGCACCCCGGTCGAGACGCGCTCGATGGCGGTCAGCACGGCCTCGCCAAAACGGTCTTCGGCCAGAAGCCTTGCACTGTCGGTCCCGTCAACGGACTTGGCTGGTCCGCTGAAGGCAGGCGCAATCGCCCGGCCCAAGCTGTCAGGCGCGATCATGTTGGTCACATCCCCCTTGGCCAGACCGATCAGAAAATCCTCAACCAGGTCTTCGGATTTCCGTGCCTTCGCCGCCCGGCTGTATTCCGGCGACAAAAGGGCAACGCGAAACGCAATACGTCCTGCCTCGCCTTGCAGATCCATCGCCAGCAGGCGCTTGGCAAAAAGGCTGGCAAAGGTTGTTTCCACTTCGGCTTCGGTCATCCGGTCCCAGGCACTTGGCAGGGATTCTGCGATCCGGGTCGCATCACCGGCATCAAGCGCCGCCTCGAACTTTTGAAACGCGTCGATCCGGTCCCAGATCCCGCCCGATGCAGCCGGATCGCGTTCGGTGTAAAGACCCAGCAGAACATTTGCATCCAGAACCCCGGCCCGCGCCAGGCGTTCGGCAGCCTCAAGCTGGGCTTTCCACCCGTTGTCGGGGGCCAGGTCAGCACGGGTAAAGGCCAAAGGCAGGCCAAGGCTGGGCAAAGGCTCGCCGATGGCATCAAACATCCGCAGATCCAGTGGCGTGACCGGGTCCGGCGGGGCGGGAGTTGGCTCGCCTTCGTAAAGGTCGGGATCCAGGAACCGCGACAGCAACGCATCCTGTTCGGGGCTGATATAGCCAAGTGCCTGCGCCGTGCGCAGCGTCAGCGCGGCGGCGTTCCAGTCGCCAGACCGGGCCAGGCAAAAGATTCGCGCCGGAAAGGTCGGCGCAAGGTCGGGGGCCGCGCGCATCTGTTCGCAGGCGCGGTCCTCGGCCCCGGTCAACAGCGCGACATCGAAACTGCGTCGGAAAAGATCTGGCCCCGTGGCCCCCGCAACCTCGATCAGGGCCTGCGCCTCGTCCAGTGCTCCCAGTGCCAGCAGCTTGTCGATCCGCGCCAGCAATAGTCTGCCCGAGCCATCGGAATCGACCGGCGGGCGGGCTTCGGCCAGAAGGATTGTCACGAAAAGCCTTTGCAAGGAGGGGAGCGTTTCCACTTTTTCAGTGGTCAGGTGGGCGGCAATTTCATCGGTCAGGCCGACCCCCCACAGCCGAGCCGGAAAGCCGCTTTTGGCAGGTGGAATCAAACCTGTTCCATCTGCCGACGGACCATCCAACGGTGTCGTCGCCACTTTCTCGGGCAG
>JANPBI010000425.1:0-12787 GCA_031430315.1 Rhodobacterales bacterium
CAGCCGCGCCATTATTGACGCGGCGGAAGAGGCGATCGTGGTAGCCGATGCGACCAAGTTCAACGCCACCGCCCCTATCTGCATCGCGCCGCCCGACCGGTTCAAGCGGCTGGTGACCGATGCCGCTCCCGTCCACGACATCGCCGACTTCCTAGCAGCGCAGGGGGTCGAGGTCATCGTGGCCTGATCAGCTCCAAAGCCCGATGGGCGAGGTCTTGAAGCCGGGGAAAACAAGCCCCGGATCGGCCAGCCCCAGATGCCCGGTCAGCAGTTCCGACAGGACCGAGCGGTAGTCCGTGACCACCGCCAGATCGGCGCCCTCTTCCAGCACCTCATTCGTCAGACCGGGCCATTGGCCGACCATCCGCCCGCCCCGTGCCTGAGGCCCGAGCACCATCATGACATTGCCGCGCCCGTGATCTGTGCCGCCTGCGGTGTTGGACCGCAGCCGGCGGCCAAACTCGCTCATCACCACGACAGATACATCCTGCTGCCATGCCCCAAGGTCGCGCCAGAACGCCATCACCGCCTCGGACAGGCTGCGCGTCAGGCCGTTGAACTGGTCAGCCTGGTTCACATGCGTGTCCCAGCCCGGCACATCGACGGTCGCAACCCGCAGGCCCATTTCAGACTTGATCGTCTGCGCCACAGTCATCAGGGGTTCGCTGAGGCCATTGCCTTCAGGATAAGGTTGATCGGGCGCATAGGCTTTGACCGCACCTTCAGCCTCATTCCAGATCCGCGCATTCAAGGCATCGCTCAGGCCTACCAGTTCCGCCATGGGCACCGTCAGCGGCCCATGATCCCCGAAGCCCGACGCCAGCCGCGCGCGCAGTTGCGGGGCCAGCCAGTTGCCCGCGCCGATCAGCAAATCCTCCAGCCGTTCGGCCACCGCGGCCTTCGCGCCGATCAGGCTAGCCGGGCGCATCGCCCCGACAGCGAGCGCAGGCATCGGGCCACCGGGGCTGGCCGCCGCGAGCCAGCGCCCAATCCAGCCACCCGGATCGCCCGGCGGCAGCGATGCGCCCAACAGTCCCGCCTCGATCCGCGCTTCGGCATCGAAATGGCTGCGCGTGGCATCGGTCAGGCCCGAGGCATGGATCAAGCTCATGTCGCCAGCGTCATAGAGATCGGCGAAGGCGGCAAGGCCAGGATGAAAGCGGAACTCTACATCTGCATTCTGTTGCTTGATCAGCCGCCCCGCCCCATCGCCATCGCGCAGCACGCGTAACGTCTCGGGCCGGGCCGCGATGTAGTTCTCGTCACTGACCGGGCTGACCAAGGACAGGCCATCGGCGCCACCCCGCAAGAACAGCACGACAAGGATCGGATCACGCGCCATGCATCACCTATCGCAGCAGAACATCGGGGGTCAGTGCGGCAAAGGCCACCGCCATCTTGGC
The DNA here is from genome assembly GCA_031430315.1 of Rhodobacterales bacterium. Lineage (GTDB taxonomy): Bacteria > Pseudomonadota > Alphaproteobacteria > Rhodobacterales > Rhodobacteraceae > JAJNPS01. The sequence continues at coordinate 1,404 of JANPBI010000425.1, forward strand.
AAGGCCCACGCGGTCCTCGTCCGGCATTTCCGCCACAAGTGCCGCCGGATCGAAGCCGTAGGGTTCCTGCAGGACCGCAACAACTTCATCCGCGCGCGCCGGTGCCAGTGCGCCAGCAAACCGCGCAACGAAATCGCGATAGCTTTCATCCGGACCAAGGGGCGAGAAATCCGCCGTCGCAACCTCAAACCAGTCCTCGTGCGCTTCAAGCGCATAACCGACCAGCCGGTTCAGCGTGCTCGCCCCGGTCCAGGCCCCTGCCGTATCGGGATGCCCGGTCGGCGGCCCATAGGTGTGAACCTGCCAGCCTGCCCGCGACAATTGCCAGACATAAGCATTGGATGTGCCCGTAATCTCGGCCCCGGTCGCACGGTAAAGCGCTGTCAGAAACTCGAACGGTCGACGCACCTTTTCGGCCGGCGTAGCTGAGAATGCTTCGGAAGCGACCAGTCTGCGCAGCACTTGCGCGATCTGGTCAGGGGCATCGGCATTGGCCAGGAACACGTCGGCCAGTTCCGCGACAAGCCCCTCGGGCGGCACATCCGCGAGGAACCGCCGCGCCAGCTTTTCGCTGATGAAGCGCGCCGTGGCGGGGTGGTGCGACAGCATGTCGAGGACCTCGTCGCCATCCTCCATCGGGCCGCGATGGGGCGCAAACTCCCGGCCGAGGATGCGTTTCTGGTAGGGATCGTGCCACGCCTCGACATAGTTGAAGACGCCGCTTCGGGGCGCATCCACACCTTCCGATAGGTTGCGACCATCGCCAACCGACCAGCCGGTAAAGGCGCGCGCCACCTCATAGACGTCCTGGTCGATGTACCCCTCAGCCGCGCCGGCCTCTGCCCCGGGCACTTCGCGCCAGTTTGCGTAGACATCGTTCAGATAGGCCCCGGCCCCCAGAGTATGCAGCTCCAAAAGTTCGCGCGCGTAGTTCTCGTTTGCAGGGCTCGCCTGGCTTTCGTCATTGTTGAGGTAGTAGAGCATCGACGGGTCCCCGGCGACCGCACCCAGCATAGCGCGAAAGTTGCCCAAGGCATGGGTCCGCAGCACCTGGTCGTGAAACGGAAAAAACGCGGCGGTGAATTCGTTCTTTTGCGCGTTCACGCTGAAATGCTCGTGCCAGAAGCCGACCATGACCTCGTGCACCTGGTTCGGCGAGTGGACGGCGCGGATCAGTGTGGCGGCCATCACCTCATCCGCAGGGCGGGCGCGTTCGACATAGGACATGCCGATCGACCAATCGACCAGACGGACGAGGTCGGCGGGATTTGTCGTCAGTGATGTCAGGCCGCGCAGTTCATCCAGAGCGGGCCAACTGTGTCCTTCCTGATCGCTTTCTGCCTCATAGCTGATCTGAAGCCGTGCTTGCGATAGGCGTCTGGTCACATCCGGGTCTTCGGCGGTCATTGCCAGCTGCGCCTCAAACCAGGGCAATCGGCCCATCGCAGCGATCTCGGCCCGCGACGGGGGCGTGGCCCCATAGGTCAGCCGGTTGAGCCAAAGCCCATCCACGTCCGCACCCGGATCACTCGCGGCAAAACCTGCACGCGGTACGGACAATGCGGCAATGCCAGCAAGAAGACGAACGTGAAAGGCGCGCCGCGTCAGCATGGTCAACCTCGTCACACAAGCAAAAGCTGACGACAGACTACCGACAAAACACGTCGCAGGTCACGACAGAATGACGCAGCGGCAAGTTTGTGCCAAAGCCAAGCCCGCCACGACCTATCGCCAAAGCCACGAGTGGTCAGGCGCGGACTTGCCCAAAAGGACGCGGCGGGCCTCGGCCGGGGGGACGTCGCATCCGATCCCCGTTACATCCAGCAAATGTTCGCCCGTGGCAAAGCCCCGCCCGATCCGGATCAACGCGCCGTCACCGGGCCGCAGGGGCGGGCTATGGCCCAACGTCCGACCAGCCGATGCCACCACATAGCGTACCACCCGGCACCCTTTTTCGGGGGCAGAAACCCAGACACCGTAGCTGCGCAGATCGGAACTGGCGGTCAGGACAAAATCTGTGACAGAACGCTGTTGGGGTTCGGCACAGACCGGGGCGGACATAGCAAATGCCGCGCAGACACCAGCAAAAAGCAGGGCTTTCATCAAATTTCTCCATTAATATGGTCGTCGTAAAAAAGGTATCGTCCAATCTCCCGACCATAGCGCAAGTGAGAGCAAAGGGCCAGTGCGAACCGTGACTGGCGAGGTCCGAGCCTGATACCTTGACCACACACAGGATTTCGGCTATCGCCCGCGCTGTTGACCATTGTGGTCACGACGCCGGGGCGCCCGGAAATAGCGTCCCATTGCGGCCCGATGCCGCAATCTGATAGGACGCTTATGACAAAATTCGAAGACTTGGCGCTGGACCCGCGCGTGCTCAAGGCCGTTGCGGAAGCTGGCTATACGATACCGACGCCGATCCAGGCGCAGGCCATCCCCCACGCGCTGCAAGGCAAGGATGTGCTTGGCATTGCCCAGACGGGCACCGGCAAGACGGCAAGTTTCGTGCTGCCGATGATCACCCTCTTGGGCCAGGGACGTGCCAAGGCACGCATGCCGCGGTCGCTGGTGCTCGCCCCGACGCGGGAACTGGCCGCGCAGGTAGCCGAGAATTTCGAGACCTACGCCAAGTATACCAAGCTGACAAAGGCGCTGCTGATCGGCGGTGTCAGCTTTGGCGAACAGGACAAGCTGATCGACCGCGGCGTGGACGTGCTGATCGCGACGCCCGGACGCCTGCTGGATCACCACGAACGTGGCAAACTGTTGCTGAACGGCGTGCAGATCATGGTGGTGGATGAGGCGGACCGGATGCTCGACATGGGGTTCATCCCCGATATCGAACGCATCTTTGCGCTGACCCCGTTCACCCGCCAGACGTTCTTTTATTCCGCGACGATGGCACCCGAGATCGAGCGGATCACCAACACGTTCCTCTCTTCGGCGGTCAAGATCGAGGTCGCGCGCCAAGCCACCGCCTCTACCACGATCACCCAAGGGCTGGTCAGTTTCACCCCGTCCCGCAAGGATCGCAGCTTTGCCGACAAGCGCGCCGTCCTGCGCGCCCTGATCAAGTCTGAGGGCGAGGCCTGCACCAACGCGATCATCTTTTGCAACCGCAAGATGGATGTCGATGTCGTTGCCAAGTCATTGAAGGCGCATGGTTTCAACGCAGCACCCATCCATGGCGATCTGGACCAGAGCCAGCGCACGCGGACGCTTGAATCCTTCCGCGATGGGACACTGCATCTGCTGGTGGCATCGGACGTCGCCGCACGGGGTCTGGACATCCCGGCGGTCAGCCACGTCTTCAACTTAGACGTGCCCTCCCATCCCGAGGATTACATCCACCGCATCGGCCGGACCGGTCGCGCGGGCCGTGCGGGCAAGGCCTTTACCATCGCCGTACCGAATGATGCGAAATACCTCGCCGCGATCCAGTCACTGGTGAAACTGGAAATCGCGGCAGCCCCGATGCCCGAGGGCGTCGATTTTGAGGATGGCCCGTCGGACCGAGCGCCGCGCCCGGCCGCAGGTCGTGGCGACCGGCCTGAACGTGGCCGCAAGGCCGGCGAACGGGTCCGTGAGGCCCGCCCGCCCCGGTCGCAAACGCCGGTCGATGTTCCCGTCGCCGTTGCACCAGAGCCCGAAGTCGTCGCGGCCCCTGTGCCGACACCAGAACCGCGCCGCTACGAACGCTCGGTTGAGCCGCGAGAACCGCGCGAGCGTCGCCCGGATGACCGCCGCGACCGTCGCGATGATCGCCGCGATTCAGGCGTTGTCGGCATGGGCGACCATGTGCCGGACTTCATCCTGCGCAGCTTTCAGATCAGCACGGAAACTGCTGACGAGCCGGAAGAAAAGTCCACCGGTACCGAAGGGTAAGCACCGTCGCGCCGGTTGAAGCAGCTGGAGGGTTTCACACCCTCCAGGCCTCCCGTGGGATATTTCGAAAGAGAAGAAGTTCTAGGTAAGACGCGCCGGGAACCCTTCGGCGCGCAGGTCGGTGCCCAGTAGATCTTCCAGAAGCTTCGCGATCATCGGGGATTGCGCCTCGCCGCCATAGGCGGCTTTGGCCGCGATGTAGGTCTGGTTCGTCATCGAGGCCAAATCCAGCGGCACGCCGAACTCTTTTCCGAATCCCAAAGCAAATCCAAGATCTTTCAAGGCCAGGTCGATGTTGAACGCGATGTCGTAGGACCCGTTCAGGATCAGCGCACCTTCGGTTTCATGCACGAACGAATTGCCAGAGGACGCCTGGATGGCATGCCAGGCCTGCGCCAGATCAAGCCCGCCGCGTTTGGCCAGCATCAGCGCCTCCGACGTGGCCTTCAGGTGGATGAAGGCCAGCATGTTGGTGATGACCTTGATGATGCAGGACGACCCGAGCGGCCCCATGTGGAAAATCCGGTCGCCCATCGCCTGCATCGCCTTGTGGTGCAAATCAAAGAGGTCTTTGTCGCCCCCCGCCAGCATCGTGATCTTGCCCTGATAGGCCAGATGCACCCCGCCGGTGACCGGCAGTTCCATCATGCGCACGCCCGCCGCTGACGCGACGCCCGCCAGTTTCAGCACCTCGTCGCGGCCAAGGGTCGACATCTCGACCCAAGAGGCACCCTGCTTCATGCGCGGCAGGATGTTTCTCAGCACCCGCTCCGACACCGCAGGTGATGGCAGGCAGGTGATGACGTGATCCACCGAGGCCGCAAGGTCTTCGGCACTGTTTGCGAGTGTCGCGCCATTTGCGACCAAAGGGGCCGCAAGGCCTGGGTTCAGGTCATAGACCGTGACCTGAAACCCTGCTTTCAGCAGACAGCTCGCGCAAGCGGCCCCGAGGTTGCCAAGGCCGATATATCCGTAATGCATGGTGTCCCCGTGTGGATGGGGCAGGTATTGTCCCGCCCTGATGTTTTATGCGCCGTAACCAACGATGCCCTTGACCTCGCAAAAGTCATGGATGCCCCAGTCGGCATATTCGCGCCCGTTACCGGACTGCTTGTAGCCGCCAAAGGGGGCCGAGGTGTCCCAGTCGGGGTAGTTGAGGTTCACGGTCCCGGCCCGCAGGCGCCGCGCTACAGGGATCGCATCCTTGACCGGCCCGGCGACAAAGGCGGCAAGACCGTAAATCGTGTCATTTCCCTGGGCAACGGCGTCGTCGATGCTGTCATAGGGCTGGATCGCGAGGACCGGTCCGAAGATTTCTTCCTTCGAGATCGTCATCGTGTTCACCACGTCGCCAAAAACCGTCGGGCGCACGAACCAGCCGCGGTTCAGATCGGCCGGGCGACCGACACCGCCGGTGACCAGCGTAGCACCTTCGTCGATTCCGGCCTGGATCAGGCGCTGGACCTTTTCGAACTGTAGTTTGGACACGAGGGGCCCCATGACGGTCGCCTCGTCGCGCGGATCGCCGATCTTGATTGCCTCGGCGGTTTGTTTCGCGACCGCGAGCGCCTCGGCGTGCCGATCGCGCGGCACCAGCATGCGCGTCGGCGCATCGCAAGACTGCCCGGTATTGGCCATCACAGCGTTGACACCCGCCGCCACCGCCTCGGCGATATTGGCGGTCGGCAGGATAATGTTGGGGCTTTTGCCGCCCATTTCCTGCGCCACGCGCTTGGCCGTCGGGGCGGCTGCGGCGGCGACTGCAGTCCCCGCACGGGTCGATCCGGTGAACGAGATCATGTCTACCTCGGGATGCACCGACATGCGCGCGCCGACCTCGGGGCCAGTACCGTTCACCAGGTTGAAGACGCCCGGCGGGACGCCCGCATCGTGGCAGACCTGCGCGAATAGTGTGCCAGACAAGGGTGCGATTTCCGACGGCTTCAGCACCATCGTGCAGCCCGCAACAAGCGCCGGGGCGACCTTGCAGGCGATCTGGTTCATCGGCCAGTTCCAGGGCGTGATCAGCCCGCAGACCCCGATGCCTTCATAAATAATCCGCGTGGTGCCCCGGTTGTACTCCCAGACCATTTCCTCGGCAGCCTTGATTGTGGCCTCCATGTGAACTTGTCCCGCCCAAGCCTGCGCGCTGCGCGCAAAATCAATCGGGGCGCCCATTTCGGTCGACATCACTTGCGCGAAATCCTCAAAGCGCTCGTTGTAGACCTCCAGCACGCGTTTCATGATCGCGATGCGCTCGGGTACCGGCCGGATGGTCCAGGCGTCGAACGCGGCGCGTGCCGCCATGATCGCCGCGTCGATATCCGCCTGCCCTCCCAGCGCAACCTCGCAGACGATTTCTTCGGTCGCGGGATTTTCCACGCCCAGGCGGGTTTTCGAGACAGGCTCGACCCACGCCCCATTAATATAGAATTTCAGCATGTTGGCGGGGATCATTAAGACCTCACTTGAAGTAGATGTTGTATTTCGCCCGTATGGCGGCGTCGATTTCCGGGTCAATGCGGCGGCCCGCGCGGGCAAGGATACTATTCTTCCGCGCGATGGCTGCGTCAAGGAGCAGCGGCTTTCCGGCCTCGTTCCACTCTTTCGGGCTCATCCGGTTGCCGACCTTGGGGTAGATGTATTCGGTCTGCATCAGCTTCAGCGTCTGTTCTGACCCAAGGTAGTGCCCCGGCCCGCCCAGGCAGACATCTTTCATCGCCTGGATGCTGGTGCTGTCGGGCGTTACATCAATCCCGCGCACCAGCCGCATCGCCTGACCCAGCAGGTCATCGCCCAGCACCAGCGACTCCAGGCAGAACCCGAGCAAAGAGGCATGCATCCCCACCGCCTCGTAGCACATGTTCAGACCCGCAAGACCTGCGAGCGAATTGGTGATCCCTTGCTCCCAGCCGGCCTGCATATCCGGCAGTTTGCTGTCACTGATGCCTGAGGCAGCGCCGCCCGGCAGATCGTAAAAGCGGTGCATCTGGGCGCAACCAGCTGTCAGCAGTGCCTGTTCGGCCGATCCGCCCGACATCGCCCCGGTGCGCAGATCGCTTACGAAGGGCCAGGTGCCAAAGATGCAGGGTGCGCCCTTCTTGATCGCATTGGCATAGACCACCCCGGCAAGGCATTCCGCCACCGCCTGCACGATGGTCAGCGCGATAGGTGCAGGGGCCGTTGCCCCCGCCTGCCCCGCGCTCAGCAGCAGCATCGGCATGCCCCTGCGGATGCAATCCTCCATCGTGATGCAGGATTCCTCGGCGAATTTCATCGGCGGCACGACAAAGCAGTTGGAATTGCTCACAAAGGGCCGCTCAAGCCACTTTTCCTCGCCGCCCGCCACCATGTGGATAAGGTCAAAGCAATCGGCGACATGGGCAGGGTCGCTAAACGACGTCCCCACATGCTTCACCGTCCCGGAAAGGCTGCCATAAAGCGTGTTCAGATCCATCTCGCGGTTATCCACCACGTCGCGGCAGACCATGGTGCGCTGATAGAAATGGATGTTGTCGAGGTTGTCGACCAGCCGTGCGGCGTCATACAGATCCTGGGCGGTGCTTTCGCGGTAATCCAGCGTGATCGGATCGACGATATGCACTGCAGCACCCGCCGTGCCGTAATGCACGTTCGACCCGCTCAAGTGCAGATCGTACCGGGGATCGCGCGCATGCAGCGTGATGTTGCGCGCAGCCACAGCCAGCATGTCCTCGACCAGCGCACGCGGGAACCGCAGGCGCCCATCGTCCCCCTGAATCGCCCCGGCGGCGGTCATGATTTCGACGCCCGATGGCGGGGCCTGGCTCAGGCCGATCTCTTCCAGCGCCTGCAGGGCACTTTGATGGATCTGCTGCACGCCTTCTTCTGTCAGCGGCTTGTACCGCCCCCCCGGCATCCCCGGCCTGACCGGGCGCATCTCGTCCGTCAGAGGTGCTGCGCGCATTGCCACGCGCGCCTCACGGCCACCAGAGCGCCGCGAGCGCACAGGTTCGCAAACCTCGCCGATATCGCTCATCTTGTTCCTGCTTTCATCTTTGAAAAACTGTCCATGATCAGCCGCCGGCCCCTTTGGCCAAAAGCGCGTCAATCTCATTGCCCGAAGCTGCGCCCTTGAGCGGGGCGAACGACCCCGGTCCCAGCATCGCCTGTACCGAATCGCGAATGGCGGCATGGGTCAGCCGCGCAACCATCGACCCCAGGGAAATCCGCCGGACGCCCATGGCCGCAAGGTCCGCGACCGTCAGATCGCGCAAACTGCCGGCGGCCAGCGCATTTACCGGCTTTTTGACCGACGCGATCACCTGCGCCAATTCCGCCCGCCCCGGCGGCACCGGCAGATACAGCAAATCCGCCCCCGCCGCCTCGAACGCCTGCAACCGCCGAATGCCCTCGGCCAGGTCGTATCTGCCGTTCATCACGCCATCCGCACGGGCACAGAAGACAAACGGCCGCCCCAACGCCCGCGCTGCGTCAGCGCCTGCCCGGATGCGCTCCCTAGCCAGGTCGAACGCATAGGCCGGGTTGCCCGCCACCATCTGCGTGTCCTCGACTGAACAGCCCGAAAGCCCGGCCTCCGCCGCCAGCCGCACGGTCTCCGCGACCATATCCGGCGCATCGCCAAACCCGTTCTCGAAATCGCCCGACACCGGCAACGGCGTCGCCGCCACCATCATCTCGGCATGCGCCAGCGCCTCGTCCCGGCTGACCCCGCCCATGTCGGGCCGCCCCAGCGTGAAGGCATGCGCCGCAGACGAGGTCGCCAGCGCCTTGGCCCCAAGGCCCGCCATCATCCGCGCCGAACCTGCGTCCCATGGGTTCGGGATGACAAAGCATCCCGACTGGTGCAGGTCCCAGAACGCCTGATGCCGGACGGCGAGGGTCATGCCCTGATCCTTTCGGATTTCGGGTCGTACATGGGGGCAAGGCTCGCCACGGCCTTGTGCCGCACTCCGGCGACCTCGACCTCATACGACGACCCGAGGATATCTGCGTCGGTCTGCCCCTTGCAGGGCACATAGCCCAGCCCAACCGCGCCACCGAGGAAATGCCCGTAGTTGCCTGATGTTACCGGCCCGATGATCTTGCCATCCCGCACCAGCGCTTCGTTATGGAAGAGCAAAGGCTCCGGATCGATCAGCCGGAACTGCACCATTTGCCGCTCAAGTCCCGCCTGCTCTCTGCGCAAGACCGCGTCCCGTCCGATGAAGTCGGTTTTCTTGCGGCTGACGGTAAAGCCGAGCCCGGCCTCCAGCACGTGGTCCTCGTCCGTGATGTCATGGCCCCAGTGCCGATAGGCCTTCTCGATCCGGCAACTGTCGAGCGTGTGAAGCCCGCAAAGCTTCAGCCCCAAGCTGCTGCCAGCTTCCTCCAACGCTTCAAACACGTGCGCGGTCTGGTCGGAGCTTGCGTAAATCTCCCACCCCAGCTCCCCCATATAGGTCACCCGATGCGCCCGGGAAAGACCCATCCCGATCTCGATTTCGCGCGCGCTACCAAATGGATGCGCTGCATTGCTAAAGTCATTTGGGGAAACCGCCTGCATCAGCTCACGCGCCTTCGGACCCATGACGCACAGCACCGACTCTGCCGCCGTCATGTCGGTGATGACCGCGAAGTCGTCCCCCACAAGCGCCCGTAGCCAGGCCAGGTTGCGCTGCAAGGTTGCCCCAGGCACGACCAGCAGATAGGCCGTTTCCGACAGACGCGTCACCGTCAGATCGGCCTCGATCCCGCCCCGAGGGTTCAGCAACATCGTATAGACGATCTTGCCTGCCGCGACGTCCATCTGTGCTGAACAGACCCGGTTCAGGAACGCACAGGCATCCCGCCCTTCGACCCTAATCTTCCCGAACGAGGTCATGTCGAAAAGGCCGACCCCGTTCCGCACCGCCAGATGCTCCGCGCGCTGGTTGTCGAACCAGTTCTGCCGCCTCCAGGAATAACGGTACTCCCGCTCTTGCCCCTCATTCGCGAACCAGTTCGCCCGCTCCCACCCCGCGATCTCGCCAAAGACAGCACCTCGGGCTTTCAGATGATCGTGGATCGGCGACCGGCGGACCCCGCGAGACGTCACGACCTGCCGATAAGGGAAGTGGTCGGCATATAGCAGCCCCAGCGTCTCGCTGACCCGCTCTTTCAGGTAACGGCGGTTCTTCTGGAACGGCTGCGCCCGGCGGATGTCGACCTCCCAGAGGTCAAACGGCGCCTCGCCTTCGGTGATCCAGTGCGCCAGCGCAAAACCAGCTCCGCCGGCCCCCGCGATACCGACAGAGTTATACCCCGCCGCGATCCAGTACCCGCCCAATTCCGGCGCCTCGCCCAGATAGTAGCGATCATCCGGCGTAAACGACTCTGGCCCGTTGAAGAACGTATGGATCCCCGCGGTCTGGAACAGCGGCAGGCGGTTCATCGCATGCTCCAGGATCGGCTGGAAGTGATCCCAGTCCTCGGGCAAAGTGTCGAACATGAAGTCGTCGCGGATGCCGTCCATGCCCCAGGGCTTGGCCTTTGGCTCGAACGCGCCCACCATCATCTTGCCTGCGTCGGACTTATAGTAGGCGCATTCGTCCGGCACCCGCAGGACCGGCAAATGCCCAAGCCCGTCAATGGGTTCGGTGATGAGGTAAAAGTGCTCGCAGGCATGCAGCGGCAGCGTCACGCCCGACGCCTCGGCGAGGTCCCGCCCCCACATCCCACCGCAGTTCACCACGACGTCGCAGGCGATGTGGCCCGGCTGCCCAGCGGCATCGACATAGTCCACGCCCGTCACGCGACCCGCCGCCTTCGTGACGCCTACAACCTTCGTATGCTCGAATATCTGCGCCCCGCGCATCCGCGCACCCTTGGCCAGCGCCATCGCGATGTTCGCCGGATCGCATTGCCCATCCAAGGGAAGCGCCACCGCCCCCACGACGCCGTCGATATTCAGATGCGGATATTTCGCCTTTGCCTCATCCGGCGAAATCTCATGCACCTCGACATCGAAAATCCGCGCCACCGTCGCTTGGCGCAGCAATTCCTCATGCCGCGCCTCGGTCAGCGCGACCGAGATGCTGCCGACTTGGCGCATCCCTGTCTCGACGCCGGTCTCCGCCGCCAGCTTCACGTACAAATCCGCCGAATACTTCGCCAGCCGCGTCATGTTGGCCGACCCGCGCAACTGTCCGATCAGCCCCGCCGCATGCCAGGTGGTGCCCGACGTCAGCTGCTTGCGCTCCAGCAACACCACATCCTTCCAGCCCATCTTGGCCAGATGATAGGCCACCGAACAGCCCGAGATGCCGCCGCCGATGATCACCGCCCGAGCGTGCTTGGGAAGGGCGTTTTTGGGAAGGGTCATGCGTCACTCTCCGACGGGATCAGAACAAGTTTTCCGGGGTAACGCCCGGCGGCCAGATCGGCCTGCGCGCGGGCGATGTCGCGCATCGGATAGGTCTGCGACACCACCGGTCGCAGCCGGGCGGCGTTGATGATGGTGACGAGGCCCGCAAACA
>JANPBI010000426.1:0-4290 GCA_031430315.1 Rhodobacterales bacterium
GTCTATGTGATCATCCGGGATGGAACAACTAAGAGCCGCATTCGACGCCGTCACCACAACATTGCCGACGCAGAATCGACGCAAACCGGCATATAGTTATCGCGCAGCTGCAACTGGTCGTGGGCAACAGGAACGTGAAGATGCGCAGAATGTTGACTTGTCTTTGGATCCTCCTGCTGGTCGCGCTTGCCCCCTCCCCCTCCCACGCAGAAAACCGCGTGGCGCTGGTGATCGGCAACTCCGCCTATCAAAACACGACCGCACTGGCCAATCCGGTCAACGACGCCCGTGCCATCGCCGCCAAGCTGACGGCCATCGGCTTTGACGTAGCCCTGCACGAGAACCTGGACGGCCAGGGCTTTAGACTGGCCTTAGGCGAGTTTTCCGAAAAAGCCCTGAATGCTGATCTTGCGCTTGTCTTTTATGCCGGTCACGGGATCGAAATGAACGGCCAGAACTACCTGATCCCGATCGACGCCAAGATGCGATCCGAAGCCACCGCCCAGTTTGAGGCGGTCCCCCTGGAACAGGTGCTTGGTTCGGTGCGCGAGGCGGGCAAGTTGGGACTCGTGATGCTGGATGCCTGCCGCAACAACCCCTTTGCCGCCACCATGCAGCGCAGCAATGGCACGCGGTCGGTGTCGCGCGGGCTGGCCCCGATTTCGGTCGAAGGGGAGTCCGGGATTCTGATTTCCTTTGCCGCCGAAGCGGGTAAGACGGCGGATGACGGCGATGCCCAGCACAGCCCCTATACGTCCGCTTTGCTGGGCGTTCTGGATCAGCCGGGGCTGGAGGTCGGACGCATGTTCCGGGCCGTCCGCGCCAAGGTCAAGGAGACGACCGGCGGCGTGCAGGTCCCCATTGAACAGGCGCAGCTGCCCGACCAGGACATCTACCTGGTCGCAGGGTCCGTCCCAACACCCGCGTCGAACCCGACGCCCACCCCCTCACCCTCACCCTCCCCGGCCGAGGATCCGCTGTTGATCTATCTTGCCGCGTTGCAGGCAGGCGACCGCGCTGCGATGGAAGATTTCATCCTCCGTTATCCCGACCATCCCCGCGCGGCAGATGCCCGCGCCGTCGTGGCAGGCATGGCCGAAACCGAATTCTGGACTGCGACGCTGGCGAAAAACACCGAAGACGCCTACCGCGGCTATCTCCTGGGCTTTCCGACCGGGCGCTATCGTGCCATGGCCGAGGCCAAGGTTGCTGCGCTGGCGCCAGCTCCTGCACCCGCGCCTGACGCTGCTCCGCCCCCATCGGACCCCGCGACCTTGGGCAGCTGTCCTTGGCAGAACGGCGGCTGGTCCGTCCGGAACATCGCCGCGAATGACACGCTTTTCGTGCGCTCCGGCCCCGGCAAGGCCAACCCTGAGGTGGGCGAACTTGCTTACAATGCCTCGGGCATCACGCTTTATGGTTGCACCGGTAGCTGGTGCCAGGTCCAATATGGCTGCATTTCGGGCTATGCCTTTGGCGACTATCTGACCGAGGGAAATGCCGGCAACGCCCCTTCGGCCTATTCCGGCCTCTATTCAGTCGTGAACCATCCGGCCGACCAGCTATTGAACATTCGTTCCGGCCCCGGCGAGAAATATGCCGTTGTGGCCGAACTGGTGCCGAATGCCTATGACATCGTTGTGACCGATTGCCAGGCCATCGAGGGCTACGAATATCGCTGGTGCAATCTTAGCTGGAACCAGGTGTCGGGCTGGGGCTATGGGCGCTATTTGCAGGATGGCCAGGGCCAACATCCGACGGCAGACCGGGTCGCGGCGTCGACGGGCGATGTCTGCTTTAACCTCTGGTACGAGCGGAATTCGATATTCCACGACAATGGCTACTGTTTCGGCTCGGCCAAGGGAAAGGCGAACTTCTCAAACGAGGGCTGCTTTACGTCGACCCCGGATCTCGATGCGTCGGAAAAGGCGCGCGTAGATGCCATCGCGGCTGAAGAGTCGCGGCGCGGATGCTGAAACGTTTGCAACAGGCGCTGCTGCTGGCGTCTTTTCTGGGCCAGCCGGTCGTGGCGGCGGATTGCGGGGCGCGAAATTTTCTGACCTTGCCCCTGGTCACCGGGCAGTCCGATCCCGTGATCGCGGCCCTGTTGACCGCTTATCCCGATCTGGCGCTTGAGGGCGATGACATCGTGGCCGCAAACGGCCTGCGCCTGCCCTTGGACGCGGATGATGATCGCACGCCACAACAGCGGCTGGCCAACCCAACCTTGCGCGAACAGTTCCACGACATCTATCCGTTGGGCTTCGATCTCACATCTCGCGAGATCCCCTGGTACGACCCCGGACGCGCGCGGGTCGAGACTTTCTTTCAGGCGCTTTACGGAGGGTCCGAGGTCGAAGTGAAGTCCCGACTGCAAAAGACGCGGATCACGGGGGCGGCCTCCGCCACGTTCCTGATGACGGAGCGGCAAGGTGTTGCCTGCCAGATGGCAGCCGCGCTGGCGGCGGTTGCGGCGCTGGACACCGACTGGGGAGCCGCCTTTACCGATGTCGGGGGCAGCTTCAACTGGCGCAAGATTGCTGGGACCGAACGCTACAGCGCCCACAGCTATGGCATCGCGTTTGATCTCAACTCCGCTCTTGGCGGCTATTGGCGCTGGTCAGGCCGGGCCGAGGGGGATGCAGGCCCCTATGACAATCGGATCCCGCCCGAGATCGTGGCCACTTTTGAACGTTTCGGGTTCATCTGGGGCGGCAAGTGGCACCACTTTGACGGCATGCATTTCGAATACCGGCCAGAGCTGATTCTTTACGCGCGCTTGATGACGGACTGACCCCTCCGTCAGGATCGATCGCTTGCCCCACCCTGTGCCCTACGGAACAGCGCCGAATCTGCGGCTGCTGCATGGTCATCCCATCGAGACCGACAACAAGTAATCCGGTCCGCCACCCAAAACCGGCCAGATGGCCGCCCAAATGGAGAGATGATCATGTTGAAGCGTATCGCCCTTGCCGCTGTCGCCGCCGTGATGACCACGGGTGCGGCCCTCGCCAACCCCGGTTGGACCACCCAGGACCTGAACTTTCGCGAAGGCCCCGGATCGGACTATTACGTCATCGCTGCCATCCCGGCCTGCGCCCGTATCCATGTCTATGAACAATACGGCAGCTGGTACAAGGTGACCTGGCGCGGCCATTACGGCTGGGTCTCGGCCCGCTATGTGTCCGGCGATGACAGCCACTGCTATTACGAAGCGCCGGTGAAAAAGCATTACAAGCGCAAGTCCTATTCCTACCAGTACAATTACGGCAACGGCTACTGAGTCTGCGCCCAAGACAGATGCCATGATCGCAAGATCAGGCTAGACTTGGGGCGGAATCACACCGAAGCGTCAGCCAAAGGTTAACGAGTGTCCTTTCTCAATCCCCACCGCCCCATCCCCCGCCGCCAGGCCATTTGCCTGATCGGCGGGGGAACTTTTGCTGTCGTAGGCGCGCGTCTGTCGGCAGCGGGTACCGGCATCGGCACCGTCGTGCAGATCGATGGGCCTGGCCAGGTCGGTCGGCCGGACAAGCTGGCAGACATGCAGGCGGGCATGGATCTTTTCGTAGGGGACCTGGCGGTGACCGGGACCGAAGGGCGCGCGCATCTGGGGCTTGGCCGTGCCACCGAAGTGCATCTGGGGCCGACCTCGCAGCTGCAGATCGACAGGTTCATCGCCGAGGTGGGGGGCGTCATCTATCTGGATGGGGCGATCGTCTTTGACCGCGCCGAGGCCGCCGCCAAGGTCGATATCGAATTCCAGACCGATTTTGGCCGCATCGGTGTGCGCGGCACGCGGTTCTTTGTCGGCCCCAGCGAAAATGCCTTTGCCGTGTTTGTGGATCGTGGATCGGTCGAAGTGTCGGGCGGTGGGGTGACACGTATCCTGACTGCAGGCCAAGGGGTCGATCTGCGCGGCAAAGACGTGGCCCCCGGCCCTGTCGAAAATTGGCAAGACGCGCGCGCCAATGCCGCGTTTGTCTGGGTTCTTGGACCAGCCTAGGCCAGCGTCTTGACCTCGACCCGCCCAAAACTGCGCAATTCCACCTCGCCCGCATCTTGCAGATCGAGGCTTGTCAGTCCGGCGGCGCGCGGTCCGATCAGCACGGTGACGCCCAGGGTCTTGCTGGCTTCTTGCAGCCGTGCCGCCATATTCACGGCATCGCCGTGCGCGGTATAGTCGGTCCGGCCCCCCTGCCCCACATCGCCCAGAAGGGCAGGTCCTGATTCTACGCCAATCCGGGTCCGCCCAAAACCGATTGCCACTTCTTGCAGCGCGAAGGCAGC
>JANPBI010000427.1:0-1648 GCA_031430315.1 Rhodobacterales bacterium
CCCGCAAACAAACAGCCTCGCCGAGGGCGAAATCCTGCGCCCCGCGCATACCGCCGCGTGGCAGAGTGACGTGCAGGGGTACCGATGCACCCTCCAGCCGGAACGACAGCTCGTTGCCGATGTAAATCCGCTCGGCCACCCGCAGCGGCCCCAGATCCCCCGGTTGCTGTTGACGCGCAGGCAGGATCGCCAGCCGCTCCGGTCGGATCGCCAGCGTCACTTTGGAGCCTTCTATCCCGGTTGCCGGCACCACGCCCAGACCCGCCGCCTCGGCCCCTTGCGCGCCCAGCCGGGCCGGGATCAGGTTCGCGCCACCGATGAAATCGGCGACAAAGCGGTTGGCGGGGGCTTCATAAATCTCCTCGGGACGGCCCAGTTGTTGTATCCGCCCGCCCTGCATGACGGCGATGCGGTCCGACATGGCCAGAGCCTCGTCCTGATCATGGGTCACGATAACAAAGGTGATGCCGGTTTCGCGCTGCAAAGCCTTCAACTCCGACCGCATCCGTTGCCGCAGCTTGGCGTCCAGCGCCGAAAGGGGTTCGTCCAGCAGAAGGATCTTCGGCCCGGGAGCCAGGGCGCGCGGCAAAGCCACGCTGTTTCTGCGCGCCTGACAGCTGATCTGGACGGCGATGTTCCATCCCCTCAGACCCGACCAGTTTGACCATGCGGCCAACCGTTGCGGCAATCTCGGCCTTTGGCCGCCCCTGCATCCGCAAGGCAAAACCGACATTCTGCGCGACGGTCAGATGCGGGAACAGGGCATAGCTTTGAAAGACTGTGTTGACCGGACGATCTTCCGGCGGAAGACCCGCAACAGTGCGGCCGAAAATGGCGATCTCACCGGCGGTCGGCTGGTCGAAGCCGCCAATCAAACGCAGAAGCGTGGTTTTGCCACAACCAGAGGGGCCAAGCAGGGTGAAGAACTCATTCGCCTGGATGGTCAGATCGATGCGGTCGAGCGCATGATGCGCCGATGTTCCTTTGCCATAGGTCCGGCTCAGGCCCACCAGTCGACAGGCGTTCTGATCGCTGTCCAAAACCATACCCCTTTCGGCCCCATCCACCACAACTCTGCGCCAGTTGGGCACTGGTCGTCATGTCACCCCGAAGGGGTATGTCGGCGGGATCAGAGGCTGAGGGTGGTCGGAATACCAATTGTCACCAAGGCAACCGATCCTGCTGAAATTAGGACCCGCTTTTCGTGCCGACTTCGGGCAAGGCGGCAAGACTTATTGAACCGCGTCAACCATCGGATACTCATCGGTTGCATCTTCGCCGCCCAGTTACGTGCGCATCGTGCCCGGATGGACAGAGTTCACCTTGATCAAGTTGTCCGGCTACCCATCCGCAAGATGCACGGCAAAGGAAATCTGGGCAGTTTGTGACGTCTCGTAGGCGAGAATCTTGTAACCGTATTGTGGATTGTCGCGATCGGCATGCATCGTCAACAAGGCTGTCCGGCTTGTTGAAGCGAACCTTCTCAGCACTGAGCCAGTTCAAAAACCAAATCACTCAATCTCGTTGCGCATCCCCGCTAATTGTAATGTGCGTTGAGACAAGCAGACCCAGGCTGATGCAGTTCGGATCCGTGAAAATTGCTCACCCCATAGATTGCTGCCGTTTAAGAGGGCACGACGACTGGCTG
>JANPBI010000428.1:0-6095 GCA_031430315.1 Rhodobacterales bacterium
CGCAATCAAGGGCCGCACGATCCATGCGTTCCACACCGAGGGCGCGGGGGGCGGCCATGCGCCCGACATCATCAAGGTCGTCTCCAGCCCGAACGTGATCCCATCCTCGACCAACCCGACGATGCCCTACACGGTGAACACCATCGAGGAACACCTCGACATGCTCATGGTCTGCCACCATCTCGACCGCCGCGTGCCCGAGGATGTGGCCTTTGCCGAAAGCCGCATCCGCCGCGAGACCATCGCCGCCGAGGATATCCTGCATGACATGGGCGCGTTTTCGGTGATCAGTTCCGACAGCCAGGCGATGGGGCGGATCGGAGAGGTCATCACCCGCACCTGGCAGACCGCCCACAAGATGCGCCAGCAGCGAGGAAGGTTTGCCGACGAGGTGGGCGACAACGACAACGCCCGCGTCAAACGCTACATCGCGAAGTACACAATCAATCCCGCGATCACGCATGGGATGTCGGCCCATATCGGCAGTATCGAGGCCGGCAAGCGCGCGGATCTGGTGATGTGGTCTCCGGCATTTTTCGGGGCCAAGCCCGAGATGGTCCTGCTGGGTGGGATGATCGTTGTGGCCCAGATGGGTGACCCCAATGCGTCGATCCCAACGCCGCAACCGGTTTACACGCGGCCTATGTTCGGCGCTTTCGGTGGCGCGCGGCACGCGACGTCGGTCAATTTCGTTTCCCAGGCCGCGCAAGCCGACGGGCTAGCCGGAAAGCTGGGTCTGGCAAAGGAAACATTGCCCGTCAGTGGAACCCGCACCATCGGCAAGGCGGATATGCGATTGAACCACGCAACGCCACAGATCGAGGTGAACCCCGAAACCTACGAAGTCCGCGCGGACGGTGAGTTGCTGATCTGCGAACCGGCCAAGGAGTTGCCGCTGGCCCAGCGGTATTTTCTTTATTGAAAATGCGCGCCTTGCATCCCTCCACGCTGGATCGGCCAACCAGGCCGGTCGGCCTTCGCCAGAACAGGCAGGCATTTCACCACTTTGGTCAGTCTTTCCCGCCAGTAAGCCGGGTTGTCACGCACTTGCGGCGGCAGCAATTCGGGATCGAAGATGCGCGCGCTGGCCTCTTGCACTTCGGCGCGGTACCACCGGCCCAACGCGCCGTCACTGGCAAGCAAGCCCTGACGCAGCGCGGCCTCGCGCAGCTTCAACCGGGCAATCTCGGCGCGGGTTTCAGCCAATTCGTCGACGGGGGAAAGTTTGGGCATACTGGGCTCCGAAAGGTAGTCTTGACCGTTCCAGCATTCGTCCAGATGGTTAAGACTTTGCAAAATAAGTTCTCGAAATGACCCAAGCCACAACATCGAAAATCCACCGCGCCGGACAGTGGCCACGCCTGGCGACCGCGCGTGTTACTTTGGGCTATGACGAACGCTTTCTGCGCCGCAAACGGCTGGAGATGGCGGGCGGCGAGGGCTTCATGGTCGACCTGCCGGAGACCACCAACCTGCACGCAGGCGACGCATTTGAACTCAGCGACGGTCGGTTGGTGGAAATCGTCGCGGCGGAAGAGGATGTGCTGGTCATCACTGGCGATCTGCTGCGCCTCGCCTGGCATATCGGCAACCGTCACACACCTTGCGAGATCCGGGAGGACCTGTTGATCATCCGGGCTGACCATGTGCTGGCCGCGATGCTGGCGGGGCTTGGGGCAGGGGTCACGCCTGCTCGGATGCCCTTTACCCCCGAAGGCGGCGCGTATGGCTTGGGTCGCACCATGGGACACGCGCATTGACCGCCACGCTGGATCGCCTCAGCCTGATGCAATGGCTGTCGCCAGCCTTTCCGACAGGCGGGTTCGCCTATTCGCATGGGCTTGAGCAGGTCGTTTCCGATGGCCGCGCAGGGACAGCGGCAGCCATGCAGGATTGGCTGGCCGATATCTTGAAATACGGAGCAGGGCGCAGTGATGCCTTGCTGCTAGTGGCAGGCTTGAACCCAGATGCCGATCGCAGTTTGCTGGATGACCTCGCCCGTGCGCTTGCTCCGTCGTCGGAGCGTCTGATTGAGACCGAGGCACAGGGTTCTGCGTTCGCCAAGACCGTGGCGTCTGTGACGGGCAGGACTTTGCCAGCGCGGCCCTTGCCCCTCGCCGTAGCCGAAGCAGCGTCGACCCTGGACCTTCCCGCCAGAGAGATCACGGCACTTTACCTGCATGCTTTTGCCGCCAACCTAGTTTCCGTTGCGGTCAGGTTTGTGCCCTTGGGACAGACCGAAGGGCAACGGATCCTCGCAACCCTTCATCCCTTGATCGTCGATCTGGCAGATGCCGCTGTGGCCGTCGCGTATGGCCTGGAGGCCAAGATACTGATCCCCTTGATGACAACCGGCACGCTGGCCGCTGATCTTGCCGCGATGCGCCACGAAACGCTCGATGTAAGGATTTACCGCACATGACCCATGGTCCCCTGCGCGTCGGCATCGGCGGCCCCGTCGGTGTCGGCAAGACCACGCTGACCGAACACCTTGCGCGTGCGCTAGCGCATCGTTGTTCCATGGCTGTCATCACAAACGACATCTACACACGCGAGGATGCCGATTTCCTGCTTCGCGCCCAGGTACTGCCGGAAAACCGCATAAGGGGAGTGGAAACCGGAGGTTGCCCTCACACAGCGATCCGCGAAGACGCCAGCATCAATCTGGCGGCGGTAGCCGATCTGAACGCGATGCATCCAGGCCTTGATCTGATTCTGATCGAGTCAGGCGGCGACAATCTGGCGGCGACCTTTTCGCCGGAACTGGCAGACCTGACGATCTATGTCATCGATACCGCTGCAGGTCAGGATATTCCGCGCAAACGCGGGCCGGGGCTGGCACGGTCAGACCTCTTGGTGGTCAACAAGACCGACCTAGCGCCACATGTTGGCGTCGATCTGGCGCTGCTGGAATCGGATACAAAGGCAGCACGCGGCGATCGCCCTTATGTCATGGCGCGCATCCGCCAAGGCATTGGGCTGGACCAGATCGTTGCGTTCCTGGAACGCGAAGGCGGACTGATCCTGCGCCCGGCATGAAAAAGACGGACCCGAAGGCCCGCCGATTTCAGCATCGCAAGTCCAAGCGCTCGGGTTACTCGGTGGCAGGTGCTGCCGGTGGCGACAGCGACGCGATATAGGCCCAAACGTTGGCGGCCTCCTCGGCCTTGGGCAGTTTGAACGCCATCTTGCTTTTGGCCTTGGTGTCATCAAGCCTGGTCTTCAGGAACTTTGCCGGATCAGCGGCATATTCGGTAAAGCTGGCCTCATCCCAGACGAAGCCTGTAGCACCCAGCGCCACGATCGACTCGCCGTACTTGAAGTCAGGATAGGTCCCAGCGACGCGCCCCGGCATGCCATAAAGGTTCGGGCCGGTCTTGGCGTTCTTGCCGCCCAGCACTTCGCCTGCCTCGTTTGCGATGACGTGGCATGTCTGGCATTTTGCAAACACCTTTTCGCCCGCCGCAGCATCACCGGCTGCAAAGGCAGGTGCGCCTGTTGCAAGGACCATGGCAAGGGCAGTTGCAGTCAATTTCATAAGCGTTCTCCCAGAACGAGTTTTGACATCGTAAACTAACTTGCCCGATCCGAATGGCAAGTATTCAACGGCGCGGCACGGCAATTTCGGCATGATTCACGATCAGGCCACCGCATGGGCCAAGGCACAGCGCGACCAAAGCGCGGTCAGGGCTGTCACCAGATGCTCGATATCGGCGTCACTGTGCAAGGGGCCGGGGGTGATCCGCAGCCGCTCAGTGCCCTTGGGCACAGTCGGGTAGTTGATCGGTTGCACATAGATCCCCCAGTCATGCATCAGGATGTCACTGATCATGCGACATTTCACCGGATCGCCGATCATCACCGGAATGATGTGGCTGTCATTGGCCATGTGGGGAATGCCGGCGCGGTCCAGCCGGGCGCGGACCTTGGCGACCTGCGCCTTTTGCGCCGCGCGTTCATTGCCGCTGGCCTTCAGATGCCGGATCGAGGCCGTTGCGGCCGCCGCAATTGCCGGGGGCAATGCTGTGGTAAAGATAAAGCCGGATGCAAAGCTGCGCACGAAATCACACAGATCCTCGGTGCCGGTGATATAGCCCCCAACGACCCCGTAAGCCTTGCCCAGCGTGCCTTCGATCAGGTCGATCCGGTGCGCCAGCCCTAACTGCTCGCTGACACCGCCGCCGCGAGAGCCGTACATACCGACGGCGTGGACCTCGTCGATGTAGCTCATCGCACCATGCGCCTCGCAGACCTCGACGATTTCGCGGATGGGGGCAATGTCGCCGTCCATGGAATAGACGGATTCAAAAGCCACAATCTTGGGCCGATCGCCCACGGCATGCAGCTTGCGGTCCAGATCGCGCCAGTCATTGTGTTTCCACAGCACCTTGTCGGCGCGGCTGTGGCGGATACCTTCAATCATCGAGGCATGGTTGCCCGCATCCGACAGGATCACCGCATTCGGAATCCGCGCGCCCAGGGTAGACAGCGCCGCCCAGTTCGACACATAGCCGGACGTGAACAGCAGCGCTTTTTCCTTGCCGTGCAGATCGGCGAGTTCCGCCTCCAGCGCCAGGTGATGTACCGAATTGCCCGAGATGTTGCGCGTGCCGCCCGCGCCCGTGCCGCAGGCATGGACGGTATCGACCATAGCGGCAATGACGTCCGGATGGTGGCCCATGCCCAGATAGTCGTTTGAACACCAAACCGTGACGCTTTCCACCTCGCCATCCTTATGGCGGTCTGCGCGCGGAAACGAACCGGTGCGGCGTTCCAGATCGGCAAAGACGCGGTAATTGCCTTCGTCACGCAGGGTATCAAGCTGGCTTTTGAAATGGCTGGCAAAGTCCATCGGGGTCACTTTCTGCTAGGGCGTATCGGACCCGTCACGGCGGGTTCGCTGGAAGGTTGGGCAAAGACGGTCGGCACGGCATCTGGCAACATCCAGCGCCACAGTTTCTGGTCAGGCAGCGGCAGGACCATGAACCAGTGTTCCAAAAGGGCCAGCACCGTCAATGCCGCCAGGAACACAAAACCGACAAAACTGGCGTCCGAGGTCGCGGCAAATGCGCGCTCCATCCAGCAGGCGGCGGCAAAAGACAGCGAGGTGATCGAAATCGGAAACACCCAGTTCATGGGCGCGTTGCGAAAATGGCTGGCCATATGGGCCAGGGGGCGCGGCAGGAATTCCGTATGGATACGCGGCACACCAAAGAACAGGTTCAGCTTGGCCGAGATGCGCGCAAAGAACAGCACCAGAAAGGTCCACACCGCCACGGCATTGTCGACACCGACCGACTGGTTGGCCATCAGGACAACGGTCGCAAACAGCAGCAGCTCATGCCAGGCAATGGTCCCAAATGCCCGCACAAAACGGTCGTATTGCGAGGCATCGGGGGGACAGGTGCGGGTGTTGGGCCCGGTGATGATGCCCGACAGAAAGGCCAGTTCGATCCAGCCCCAGATCGCCAATGCCGACAGAAAGGCAATGTAGACGCCGGGAACGCTGGCATCGCCGCGCGTCGTATAGAACCCGAAGATGCCCGCGGCCAGCAAAGGTAACCCGCCAAGGACGGACCAGAGATGCGCATGCGCGCCACCCTGGTCGGCGCGGCGCACGCGCCACAGGATCGCCCCGGTGGAAAACCACCACAGAAACAGCGCTGACAGGACCACAATCCAGGGATTAGTCATGTGCGGCACCCCTTGTGACAGGGGTGCCGCACAGGCTCGCAGGACGCGCCCATCCTGCAAAGCCACCCGCTGCCGGAACCGCGGTATGGGTATGTCCGGTCAATAGGACGGCTCCAGCCGGACATTGACCGGTGGCGTCGAGGTGATCACCGGAATGGTGTAGAGGCTGACAAAGGCCGCCAGCATCTGTGCCCTAGCGGCCAGACCCTTCAGGCTGCCAGCGATGCCACCTTGCTTGGTCGCCGCCGCCATCGCGTTGAAGGC
The DNA here is from genome assembly GCA_031430315.1 of Rhodobacterales bacterium. Classification (GTDB taxonomy): domain Bacteria; phylum Pseudomonadota; class Alphaproteobacteria; order Rhodobacterales; family Rhodobacteraceae; genus JAJNPS01. The sequence continues at coordinate 5,959 of JANPBI010000428.1, forward strand.
GGCATCAAACCTGCGAAGGCCGGGGATCCAGCGAGGATGGTCGATGTCCAGTTCGACCGGAAAGACCTGCCGCGCGATCGTCGAGGTTTTGCGGTACACTTCCTGGTCGTACCAGTCGATGTCGACGCCCAAGGCTG
>JANPBI010000429.1:0-7792 GCA_031430315.1 Rhodobacterales bacterium
CCCCTTTGCGATCCTGGCCACCGACCGTCTCTCGCCTCATCCGGTGATCAAGATCATCGCACGCGGCCTCATCGCGTTCTTCCGCACGGTGCCCGACCTCGTCTGGGCGATCTTTTTCATCATCGTCGTGGGCCTTGGCCCTGCCGCCGGGGTGCTGGCGTTGATGATCGACAAGATCGGCTTTGCCGGCCGCTTTTTCGCCGAAGCGATGGAAGAGGCCGACACCGGCCCACAGGACGCGCTGCGCGCGATCGGGGCCAGCCGCATGGGCATCATCTTTTCCGCCGTCTTTCCCGCTTGCCTGCCTTCCTTTACCGCCACCTCCTTGTTCGCGCTGGAAAAGTCGGTGCGCGGTTCGGCCGCCCTTGGCCTTGTCGGGGCAGGCGGGATCGGGGTGGATCTGAAGGTGGCCTTCGATCTTTTCAACTATGACGAGGCGCTGACTATCATCCTGATGATGCTGATCCTTGTCGTGGGTGTCGAACAAGGCAGCAGCTGGATCCGTTCCAAACTCATCTGAAAGAACCCCGATGACGACCGATACCGCGCATCACTACTGGAATGCCCATTGGGCCACGGCTGACGGCACATCGAAATGGGCCAAGCCAGAGCCCGAGGTTATGGCGCATGCCGCAACCCTTGCCCCCGGTGCCCGCGTTCTGGACCTTGGGGCCGGGATTGGGCGGCATGCGCTTGCGCTGGCGCATGCCGGGTTGTCGGTTTCGGCGCTGGACGCCGCACCCGAAGCACTGGCGGCGATTCGGGCCAACGCCGGGGACATGGCTGTTGACCTCCATCAGGGCCTGATGACCAGCCTGCCCTTTGCCGACGTAAGCTTTGACAATGTCCTGTCGTGGAACGTGATCTACCACGGCGACGAGACCATTGTGGCCCAGACCATCGCGGAGATTTCTCGCGTGCTGAAACCGGGGGGAACCTTCATGGGTACCATGCTCTCGGCCCGCCGCCTGCCCGTGGAACAGGCCAAGGCAACGGGTCGCGAAATCTCGCGCAACACCTGGGTGTTTGACGGACCCGGCGACAAGGTGCATCCGCATTATTTCTGCAATGCGCGCGATCTCTTGGCGCTCTTTTCCGCGTTCGAACTGCTGTCGCTGCGCGACTTGATCCACGATACACCCGGATCGTGGCACTGGCACCTTCTGGCGGAGCGTCTGGCATGACCCATCCGAACCAACCCGTGGTGTTCGAAGGCGCCGAGGTCATCCTGCCGGGTGAAATCGCGCGCACCTCGGTTCGCATCGAAGGCGGCCGCATCACAGGCCTGGACGCCCCCCGCGATGGGTCGCGTGTCATCGACGCCAAGGGGATGATCCTCGCCCCCGCACTGGTTGACATCCACGGCGACGCGTTCGAACGCCAGTTGATGCCGCGCCCCGGTGTGACCCTGCCCGCCGATGCGGCGTTCCTTGAAACCGACCGACAGCTTGCGGCCAACGGCATCGCCACCGCCTACCACGCCCTGACGCTGAGCTGGGAGCCGGGCCTGCGCTCGGTCGAGACAGGCTGGCAGGTGCATGACGCGCTGATCCGCCTTGCCCCGCGCCTCACGGTCGAGAACCGCCTGCAACTGCGGTGGGAGACGTTCTGCGTTGAGGCGATCCCCCTGATCGAGGCAGCACTGTCTGGCCCACTGACCCCGTCCATCGCCTTCAACGACCATACCACGATGGCGCTTCTGCACCCCGATGTGGCGCTGCAAGACCGGCCGTTCGATTTCATACCGGATTTTCCGATCACCGACATGGACAGCCCTGCCTTTGCCGCGAAAATGGCGGAACGGGCGAAGCGTTCGCATATGCCGATCGCCGACTTTGTCGATCTGGTCCGATCGGTCTGGCAACGCCGTCCGGACGTCCCAACCTGGATCGACGAGGTGGCAGCCAAAGGTCGCGCCGCCAGCGCTCCAATGCTCAGCCATGACGACACGCAACAAGAAACCCGCAGCTATTTCCGCGACCGGGGGGCGCGCATCTCGGAATTTCCAATGAACCGCCGCACAGCCGATTTCGCGCGTGCCGGCGGGGATGCGATCGTGCTTGGCGCGCCCAATGCGGCGCGGGGCGGCAGTCATCTCGGGTCCATCGGAGCCGCTGACATGATCCGTGCGGGGCTTTGCGACATCCTTGCATCGGACTACTACTACCCTGCCATGCTGTCGGCCATCGCGCGCCTGCGCGCTGATCACGTGGCCCCGCTCGAGGCATTATGGCCGCTGGTATCCGCCAACCCGGCGCGCGCCTCGGGGCTGAAAGATCGCGGCCAGATCGCGCCGGGTCTTCGCGCGGACTTAGTGCTTGTCGATTGGCCCGAGGGAGGTCTGCCCGCTGTGCGCCAAACCTATGTCGCGGGCCGCTGCGCCTACAGCGCGGTGCCAAAGGGCTGAGATATCCACGCCTTAAGGAGAGTCATATCGGTCGGCCCAGTGCCGCCGTAAGGAAGGGCAATAGGGTTGCTTCTGGTAGCCTTCGGCCAACCACGAGCGGATTGTCACGAGGGTGCGAACTTGGGTTCACGACGCAGTTACAAGAATCGGGCACCACGTTTTTGAACATAACATTGGATTTGAGACTATGACCTCCCTCCCAATCCTCGGCGCCGCACTTGATCGCGCCAGCCTTGAAGCCCATCGCGACTGGCTTCTGGATGCCCCGCGCGATCTTGAATTGCAGCATTTCGTCGATGCCGAAGTGCTAGACAGCGATTGGTCCGGCCTTGCGGGTGAGGTCGTCCGCCTGCTGGATGGCCACACCGGTCGGCGCGGCATTCATGGACCCTTCTGGGGCTTCACCATCTCTTCTTACGACCCCGATGTGCGCCGCGTTGTTGCCCGCCGGATGGACCAGGCACTGGATGTCTGTGCCGCGGTCAAGGGCACGCATGTGGTGATCCATTCGCCCTTCACGACCTGGGGTTACAACCATCGGGGGCTCTATCCCAAAGATGTGGACCGCATGATTTCGGCTGCGCGCGATACGCTGGGCGCCGCCCTAAGCCGGGCTGCGGATATGGGCGTGACCTTTGTGCTGGAAAACATAGAGGATATCGAACCGCAGGACCGCGCCAACCTTTGTGCGGCACTGGATTGGCAGGCGCTGGAGCTTTCGGTGGATACCGGCCACGCGCATTATGCCCATGGGTCAACTGGTGGGCCGCCGGTCGATTTCTACATTCGCGCCGCCGGGGCACGCCTGGGCCATATCCACCTGCAGGATGCCGACGGTTTTGCCGACCGCCACTGGCAGATCGGCCATGGCACGATCCTTTGGCCTTCGGTCTTTCAGGCGATTGCCGAAACCGGGGCCAACCCGCGCCTGATCCTTGAACTGCGCGACAAGGCCGGGGTCATTCCTTCGGCCCGTTATCTGCAGTCGCTGGGTCTTGCGCAGTGAAGTTCGTCGTCCTCTCAGATCTGCATCTGGGCCGGCCGGGAATGGTGGTCAACGGCCTTGACCCCGCCGTCCGTGTTGCCGCGGCGGTCGACGCGATCAACCGCGATCACGCGAATGCCGACTTTGTGGCCATCGCGGGTGATCTGGCCGATCTGGGTGAGGTTCAGGCATATCGGGTCTTGCACAATCTTCTGGCGCCCCTGACCGTGCCTTGTCACATCACAGTGGGCAACCATGACAATCCTGAAGCGTTCCTTTCAGTTTTTGGTGCCGATCTACTTGATCCTGCCGGACTGATTTCAAAGGTCATCGACATTGATGGCTACCGGGTGATCTTGCTGGATACGACCACGCCCGGGACACATGCGGGGGCCCTGTGCGAGAGACGACGCGAGTGGCTGGCTGCAAGGCTGGAAGAGGCTGCGGACCAACCGGTGATCGTGGTCATGCATCATCATGCCAACGTCCTGTCTTTGCCCGTCGATACAATCCCGCTGGCCGATGGTGCGGGCTTTGCCGCATTGTTGAAGCGGCATCCCGATGTGCGAATGGTCATCTCCGGCCATGTGCATCTGACCACTTCGGGGTATTGGCACGGCATTCCTATGACCACGCTGGCGGGCAGCCATTATTCGGTAAACGCGCATCTGCCGGGCATGTCGGGAGATCAACAACGGCTGGAAGGCCCTGCGCAGTTGGCCGTCGTCTTGGCCGATGCAGACGGGGTAACGATCCATTTTCAGGACTATTTGCAGCGCCATGTGGAGCTTGCGTCAGGACTTTTCTCGCACGACTGACGCCTAAATCAACACGTCATCAGCGCGCGGGTCTTTCGTTGCGCGCTTCTTTTCTTGCAGGCTAAAGAGAATTACCATAAGTCATTATTTATAATAGATAAATTTCACATACGCATCAATCCTCTGTTACATTTATCTGTCACCGGTGTTGTCATGTCGCAGACCCTCTGCGGCCCCATTTGACGGAGACAAGGACGATGCGATTCAATCTAGCGACCACTGCCATGGTCTTTCTCGCCGCCGCAGGTTCTGCCTCGGCCGAGAAGGTGAAATTTGAATACTGGTACGGTCTGACCGGCGATCTGGGCGCGGTCGTTCTGGAAACCTGCAACCGCTTCAACGCGGCGCAGGCTGAGTATGAGGCTGTTTGCGTGGGTCAGGACGGCTACGAGAAGGCCGTGCAGAACACCATTGCCGCTTTCCGGGCCGGCAAGCACCCGGCCCTGTTGCAGTCGTTCGACGCAGGCACTGCCGATCTGATGCTGTCGGGCGAGTTCTATCCCGTCACCCAGCTGATGGCCGATACCGGCGTCACCGTCGACTGGGCCGATTATTTCCCGGGCATCGCCAACTACTATTCGTCGTCCAAGGGCGAGTTTTTCTCGATGCCGTGGAATTCGTCGACCCCGATGTACTATTTCAACAAGGACATGTTCGCCAAGGCCGGGATCACCGAGGCGCCGTTAACCTGGGAAGGCATGGAAGCCGCACTCGTGAAAGTCAAAGAGTCGGGTGCCGCTTGCGGTCTGGCCTATGCGCCGTCGTCTTGGATCGACATGGAGCAGTTCTCGATGGCGCACAACGTGCCCGTCGCATCGAACAACAACGGCTATGATGGTCTGAACACCGAATTGCTGTACAACACCACCCTGCACGTCAAGCACATGGAGAACATCCAGCGCTGGATCGAGGGCGGCTTTGCGACGATCCGCACTCAGGCGGCCGGCAAGACCGCGCGTGACAGCTTCATCGAAGGCGAATGCGCTGTCTTCTTCTCGTCAATCGCCGACCACAATACCGTGCACAAGCTGAAGCCCGCGTTCGCTTGGGACGTGCAGATGATCCCGACTTATGAAGGCGTGGAGCGTCACAACACCGTCGTCGGCGGGGCGTCGCTGTGGGTTCTGTCGGGAAAGACCGATGAAGAGTACAAGGCCGCCGCGACCTATCTGGCGTTCCTCGCGACCAAGGAAGAACAGCAGTTCCTGCTGGAGAACTCGGGCTACATCCCGGTGACCAAGTCGACCTACAAGGCGCTGCTGGACGAGGGTTTCTATTCTGCAGAGCCCTTCATCAACCGTGACCTCGCGATGAAGTCGTTGACCTTCACCGAGCCCGGCCCGCTGACCCGTGGCATCCGTCTGGGTGGCATGATCCAGGTGCGTTCGGAATGGACCGCTGAAGTCGAGGCCGCTCTGGCCGGTCAGAAGACCATGAAAGAGGCGCTGGATACCGCAACGTCGCGTGGCAACGACATCCTGGCCCGCTTTGCCCAGACCTACGAAGGCAAGTCCTTCCCGTAATCGGGTCTGATCAAACCAAAGGGCGCGGCAGGTGGTGCCGCGCCCATCCTTTTGCCGGAGATGACAATGCGTCGCGCCTATTTCAAATTCAGCTGGATCGCCGCCGTGCTGCTGGCGCCGCAGCTTCTGATCATCTTCGTCTTCTTCTACTGGCCCTCGGCACAGGCGCTGTATTGGGCCTTTACGCTGGAGCAGCCTTGGGGTGGCGGCAACACCTGGGTGGGCTTTGACAACTTTAGCAAAGTGCTGTCAGACCCCTATTACTGGGGTTCGGTCCGGGTCTCGGTGATCTACGCGCTGGCCACCACGGTGCTGGCGATGAGCATGGCCCTGACGCTGGCCGTCTTTGTGGACCGCCAGCTTGCCGGTTACCGCGCCTACCGGGTGGCGATCATCTGGCCCTATGCGGTGGCGGCCCCTGCGGTAGGTTTGGCGTTCCAGTTCGTCTTCAACCCCGGCGCAGGGATTTTCAGCTACATCAACACTGTAGCACCCGGCTGGTGGGATCTGTCGAAATACCCCTGGCAGGCCATCACAGCCATCGTGATCGCGGGTGCCTGGAAGCAGGTTGCCTACAGCTTCATATTCTTCCTCGCAGCCCTGCAATCCATCCCCCGCAGCCTGACCGAGGCGGCTGCAATGGACGGCGCCCGCCCCTTGCGCCGGATGCTCGACCTGCAACTGCCGCTGCTGACGCCGACCTTCTTCTTCCTTCTCGTGATCAACATCACCGACAGCTTCACCGACAGCTTCGGCATCGTCGACACACTGACCGGTGGCGGGCCGTTCCGCGCGACTGACCTCATGGTCTACAAGATCTACACCGATGGCTTTCGCAGCCTGGATTACTCGGGTGCTGCCGCCCAATCCATCATCCTGATGCTTCTTGTCATGGCGCTGACCTTCGTTCAGTTCCGCTATGTCGAGCGGCGCGTCCACTATACCTGAGGGCCTGCCATGATCGAACGCACCCCCATTCTGAACATCCTGACCCATGTCATCCTGATCTTCGGGCTGGTCATTATCCTGGTGCCGATCTGGCTGGCCTTTGTCGGCGCCACCCACACACTGCAAGCGGTAAATTCCTCTCCGGTCGAGTTCTGGCCGGGCAATCAGCTTTGGGTGAACCTCAAGGAAGCCTGGGCATTGTCCGACTTCGGGCAGAAATTCGTGAATACACTGATCGTCTCGACCGGTGTCGTAGTGGGCAAGATCACGTTGGCATGCATCACCGCCTTCGCACTGGTGTTCTTCAACTTTCGCGGCCGGATGCTGATCTTCTGGATGATCTTCATCACCCTGATGCTGCCCCTGGAAGTCCGCATCGTGCCGACCTATGCCGTCGCCGCCAATGCCCTTTCACCCTTCCAGAAGATCATGGACTGGACCGGCATCAGCTGGCTGATCAACGCGGTTTCGGGGATCGAGGTGGCCTTGGAATGGAACCTCCTCAACTCTTACACCGGCCTGATCCTGCCGCTTGTCGCCACTGCGACTGGCACCTTCCTGTATCGCCAGTTCTTCTTGACGATCCCGGACGAGCTGGTCGAGGCCGCAAGGATGGACGGCGCGGGGCCGCTGCGTTTCCTGTGGGACGTGTTGATCCCGCTGTCGAAAACCAACATCGCGGCGCTGGCGACGATCATGTTCGTCTATGCCTGGAACCAGTATCTCTGGCCGCTGCTCGTGGTCACCGACCGCGCGGCTTACGGCATGGTCGTCGTTCAGCTTTCCGACCTTGTGCCGGACCAGCAGACCACCGGCGGCGGCACCCCAACCTGGCATCTGGCAATGGCCGCGACGATGGTCGTGATGCTGCCGCCGATCGCTATCGTCATCTTCATGCAGCGCTGGTTCGTGCGCGGCCTGATCAACACCGACAAGTAGGGGCATCCCATGGCCGAAATCAGCATCCGCAATGTCGCCAAGACTTTTGGCAAGACCACGATCATGGAAGGCGTCAATCTGGACATCCACAATGGCGAGTTTGTCGTGATCCTGGGGCCCTCGGGCTGCGGCAAATCTACGCTTCTGCGCCTGATTGCGGGTCTGGAAGAGA
>JANPBI010000430.1:0-21661 GCA_031430315.1 Rhodobacterales bacterium
TGCTGCCGGACTGCCCCAGTTTGCGCAACGCGTCAACGACCAGACTGACCTTCGACCCTTTGGATCCTTTGACCAGAATAATGTCGCCCGCATCGATCAATCCGCGCGCGCGGGGCACCAGATCGGCAGCGGTCTCGACCCATTCGCCGCGCTGCCGGCGCGGCAAGGCCTGCCAGAGCGCGCGCATGCGCGGACCGACGCAATGAATGGTGGCAATGCTGTCAAGGCCGGGATGTCGGGCAATGGCGGCATGAAGGTCTGACTCGGTCGGGCCGAGTTCCAGCATTTCGCCCAGAACGGCAATGCGCCGCCCGGCCCCGATCCGGCCAATGCCGTCCTCGGGTCTGGCCGCGATGAGGACATCAAGGCTGGCAGCCATGGAAGCCGGATTGGCATTGAACGCATCGTCGATGAGGTCAAAGCCGCTTTCATCCACCGGATCGGTCATGATGCGTTCGCGCGTGCCGCGCCCGGCGGGCGGGGCCCAACGGCCAAGATCGCAGGCGGCGATGACCGGATCGCAGCCTAGGGTGTCGGCAACGGCAAGGGCGGCCAGGCCATTCGCGGCAAAGTGATATCCGGGCGCGCCGATCTTGAAGAGCACCGGACTGCCATGCCGTGAAGCGCGCACCACGGTGGCATCGGCGGCAAGGGTGACTTGGTCCAGCCGGTAATCGGCATCCGCTGCGCGGCCAAACCGCAAGACCCTTGCCCCCACTTTTTGGGCATGGGCCACCAGGATCGGCGCCGTGGCGACATCGGCGTTCAGGATGGCCGTGCCGCCGGGCAAGAGCCCATCCAGGATTGAAGCTTTTTCGCGGGCGATGCCTTCGATGTTGTCGAACGCTTCCAAGTGGGCGGCGGCAACGGTGGTGATGACGGCAACATGCAGTTGGGACATCTGCGCCAGCGGCGCGATTTCGCCGGGGTGGTTCATGCCGATTTCGATCACGGCGAATTCGGCATTGGCGGGCATCCGGGCCAACGTCAGAGGCACGCCCCAATGGTTATTGTAGCTGGCCTCGGCGGCATGGGTCCGGCCCTGGCCTGCCAGAAGGGTGCGCAGCATTTCCTTGGTCGAGGTCTTGCCTGCTGATCCGGTGACCCCGATGACGCGGGCGGTCGTGCGGGCCCGGGCGGCACGGGCGAGCTGGTTCAACGCCTGCAGCACATCGGGGACCACCAACAGCGGAGCATCGGCGGGCAGGCCATCGGGAATTCTGCTGACCAGGGCGGCAGATGCGCCTTTTTGCAAGGCCATCGCAATGAAATCATGGCCGTCGCGCTGGTCCGACAGGGCGACAAAAAGATCCCCGAATTGCAATGTGCGGGTGTCGATGGACACGCCGGACGCCTCCCACCCCCGAGTAGAGGTGCCGCCGGTCGCGGCATCGGCATCGCGGGAGGTCCAGAGCGGCATCAGATCAACCCGTCCAATGCGGCGACGGCGATGCTGGCCTGTTCGGCGTCGTCAAAGGGAAAAACGTCGCCGCCGATGATCTGGCCTGTCTCATGCCCCTTGCCCGCGATCAGCAAGGCGTCGCCGGGGCCAAGCGCATCGACGCCGCGCAGGATCGCCTCGGCCCGGTCACCCACCTCGTTCGCCTCGGGACAGGCGGCCATGATCGCGGCGCGGATGGTGGCGGGGTCTTCGCTGCGGGGGTTGTCGTCGGTGACGTAAAGGACATCGGCATAGGATTTCGCAGCGGCCCCCATCAGCGGGCGCTTGGTGGTGTCGCGGTCGCCGCCTGCACCGAACACGATGACGATGCGACCCAAGACATGCGGGCGAAGGGCCTTGAGCGCGGTGGCGATGGCGTCGGGGGTATGGGCGTAATCGACAAAGACCGAAGCCCCGTTGGCGCGGCGGGCGACCATCTGCATGCGGCCCCGCACGCCGGTGAGGCGTGGCAGGACGCCGAAGACATCGCCGGGTGGCGTGCCCGAGGCGATGCACAGGCCCGCAGCGACAAGGACATTCTCGGCCTGGAAGCCGCCGATAAGGTCGAGGCGGACCTGCTGGGGTTTGCCCGCATATTCAAAGCGCAAGTCCTGACCTGTCGCGTCGTACCGCTGTCCGGTGATGCGCAAGGTCGCGTCCGGCCCCTTGCCTACAGTGATCGTGCGTTGCCCCCTGCCCTGCACACGCTCCAGCAGTTCAGCACCGCCCGCTGCATCGACATTGATGACCGCGACCCCGTCAGGGGGCAGGATACGGGTGAAAAGGGCGACCTTGGCCTCGAAATAGGCCTCCATTGTAATGTGATAGTCGAGATGGTCCTGCGTCAGGTTGGTGAACCCCGCCGCACGCAGTCGCACCCCATCGAGGCGGCGCTGGTCGAGGCCGTGGCTTGAGGCCTCCATCGCCGCATGGGTGATCCCGGCCTGAGCGGCGGCCGCGAGCATGCGGTGCAAGACGATCTGGTCGGGGGTGGTGTGGCTGGACGGGGCGGTCCATGCGCCCTCGATCCCTGTCGTGCCGATGTTGATCGCTGGGTGGTCCAGGGCGGACCAGATTTGCCGGGCAAAGGTCGCCACAGAGGTTTTACCGTTGGTGCCGGTGACAGCGACCATCACCTCGGGCTGGGCGTGAAACCACAGGGCGGCGGCGCGGGCCAAGGCCTCGCGCGGGTCATCGGCGATGATCAAGGCAGCCCTGCTGGTCGACAGGAACTCGGCGGCGATGCGGGCGCCGTCGGCGTCGGTCAGGATCGCGGTCGCCCCCATGCGCAGGGCCGGGCCGATGAATTCGGCCCCATGCATCCGGCTGCCGGGAAGGGCGGCAAAGAGCGTGCCGTCACGGACTGCGCGGCTGTCGAGCGTCACATCGGCAACCTGCGCCTCGCGCCCGCCTTGCGCCATTAGTCCAAGTTCTGCCAAAGCGACCATCTTTTGCGCCATCTGCATTGCCATCCCTGCCATTGCGCCGGTCATGTCAGGACGACCGCGCGCTAGTTGCTGACGGCTGTTAGCGTATCGGCCGGGGCGGGTTCAACCTTTGGCCGCACACCCAAGAGCGGAGCGATGCGCCGAATGACCTCGGCGGCGACGGGCACAGAGGTCCAGCCCGCCGTGCGACGCGGCTCTGACCCCGAGGTTTCGACCGGTTCGTCCAGCATCACCATGACGACATATTGCGGGTCGGTCGCGGGAAAGACCGAAGCAAATGTGTTGATCACCTTGTCTTTGTAATAGCCGCCTGTCGGTTTGGGCTTGTCTGCGGTGCCGGTCTTGCCCGCGACCTCGTAGCCCGGCACGTCACCCAAAGACGCGGTGCCTTCGGTGACCACAGACCGCAGCATCGTCAGCGACGCCTTGGCGATTTCGGACCGCATCACGCGGACACCTGTCACCGCGCCTTCGTGTTTCAGCAAGGTCGGTGTCAGCATGACCCCGCCATTCGCGATGGCCCCGTAGGCCGCGGCGAGATGCAACAGACTGGCCGACATGCCATGCCCATAAGATGTGGTGATCGTGACGATTTCCGGCCACTTAGCGGGGATGAGGGGTTTGGCCCCTGGTGCCTCGACCAGCTCCACCTTGGTCGGCTCGAAGAACCCCAGCGATTTCAGGAACGCCTTTTGCCGTACCGGACCGATCATTAGCGCAATATGGGCGGTGCCCACATTCGAGGATTTCGTGATGACATCGCGGACCGACAGCAGGGGTCCGTAGTTCTTGTCCTTGAATTCCTTGATCAGGTGCTTGCCCCAGCGCATCGGGGCGTTTGCATCGACCAGGGTGTCGGGGTTCACAAGGCCCAGCTCCATCGCCTGGGCCACGGCAAAGATCTTGAAGGTCGACCCAAGTTCATAGACGCCCTGCACCGAACGGTTGAACAGCGGACTGTCGGCGGCGTCGCCCTTGACCAGCGGGTTCGGGCGGTCGTTTGGATCAAAGTCGGGCAAAGACACCATGGCAAGGATTTCGCCTGTCCGGACGTCCATGATGAGAGCAGCGGCCCCCTTGGCGTTCATCATGGTCATGCCGGCCTGCAGCACTTCGGCCACGGTCGCCTGGATCGTCAGATCGAGCGACAGTGCCAGCGGGGCATTGGACAAGGCGGGATCGGCAAGACGCGCGTTCAATGCCTTCTCAACGCCCGCCGTGCCGACGAGTTCGGCCGATGCCACGCCTTCGGCGCCAAAGCCGGTCCCGCCAAGGACATGGGCCGCAAGCCGGCCGTTCGGATAAAGCCGCATGTCGCGCGGACCAAACAACAGGCCCGGATCGCCGATGTCATGCACGCGCTGGGCCTGTTCGGGGCTGAGCACGCGGCGGATCCAGACAAAACTGCGCCCGTCGGTAAAGCGGCGGGCCAGATCGGCCGCATCAAGTTCCGGGAAAATGTCGGCCAGTTCGGCTGCCACGCGGCCTGGATCAACCATGATCTTGGGATGCGCATATAGTGCATTCGTCGTCATATTGGTCGCAAGGATACGACCGTTGCGGTCCACAATTTCGGCCCGCGTGGTTGCAGTCGCAGCCCCCGAGGCTGCACTTTGGGGTTCCGCCGGTTCCGTCCAGGTCAACATGCCCATGCGCGCGCCGATAGTCAGGAATGACAGCGCAAAGAACGCCCCCAGGATCAGCAGCCGCAGTTCCGCCCGGCCCCGCGTATGATCACGGGTAATCTCGTTGCGCCGGTGGGCGTTCTCGCGCTCGATGCTGTCGGGATTTTCACCGCGCAGGCGGGCCTTGAGGATATGGGCAAGCGGGCGGAGCGGCGTGCGGGTCACAGCTCACCCCCGTCAACGGTGCCGCCGACATCGACGGGGCTGGTGATGTCGGGCAACTGGGGGGCAAGAGCGGGATAGGCGACTTGCGCTGCCCGTCCAAACTGCGACGGATCCATGGGCATCAGGACAAGCCGGTCGAAATTCAGATCCACCAGTTCACGCAGCCGGTCGGGGCGGTTCAGATAGGCCCATTCGGCGCGCTGCACGCCCAAGGCTTCGCGCAGGGCGCCGATATCGGTCTGCAAGCCTCGCAATTCGCGCAAGGCGGCCTGGGTCTGGTAGTTTTCCCGATAGGCCCAGAAACCCGAGGCAATCATGGCCAGAAACGCCAGTACGGCAAAGGCAGGGCGCATCATCTGCGGCGTCCTTTCACAGGAAGTGTCGGCACGGAAATCCGCGTCTCGTCAAGGGATTGGGCTGGTGCAGACAAACGTTCGGCAACCCGCAGTTTGGCGGACCGCGCGCGCGGATTGGCGGCAAGTTCACCGGCGTCAGCGGTGACGGCGCGCTTGGTCAGCAAGCGGTAACGTGCGGCCTCGGTCGCGGCGGGGGGGGCATATCTGTTGGCGTTGGGGTCCTGCCCCGAGGCCAGCTGGAAGTATTGTTTGACGATCCGGTCTTCGAGACTGTGAAAAGTGACCACCGCCAGCCGTCCACCAGGGCGCAAGGCGCGTTCGGCGGCGGCAAGCCCCTGAGCCAGTTCGGAAAACTCGGCGTTTACGGCAATGCGCAGGGCTTGGAAGCTGCGGGTTGCGGGATGGCTTTGCCCCGGTTTCGGACGCGGCAGGCAGCGCGAAACAATTTCGGCCAGTTGCAGGGTTGTGGTGATCGGGGTCTGTTCCCGGGCGGTGACGATGGCACGGGCAATACGGCGCGAGGCGTGCTCTTCGCCATAGACATAGAGAATGTCGGAAAGGGCTGTCTCGTCGGTGTCACTGACCAGATCTGCAGCCGAGGGGCCATCCTGGCTCATCCGCATGTCGAGGGGGCCGTCTTTCTGAAAGGAAAATCCACGTTCGGCCATGTCGATCTGCATCGACGACACGCCAAGGTCGAGCACGATGCCGTCAACCTTGTCGCCCGCCAGCGTGTCGAGGTCCGAGAAATTGCCCGCAACTAGTGTCAAACGATCGCCGTAGAGGTCGGCCCAGTCTGCCGCCAACTGCAGCGCCAGAGGATCGCGGTCGATGCCGATGACGTGGTCCGCACCCGCGTCAAGAAGGCCACGCGCGTAACCACCCGCGCCAAAGGTGCCGTCGATCCAGGTCCCGACTACGGGGGCCACGGCCTGCAGCAAGGGGGTCAAAAGAACCGGGATATGAGGGGCACGCGGCTGAACGAAGTCGCGAACAGACATCATGTCATCCGCCGCTTGTTGCGCGGCCGACCCGGGCCAGAGGATCAACGTCGTCCTCGTCTTCTTCTGCCAGAACGTCTTCGTAGACTTCGCGGCGGAACAATTTGAACCTGTTGGTGAAACCTGCAAAGGCGGCTTCGCCGCCCGCTGCCAAATCTTCGCCCAGAAATCCCATCTTGGCGCGAACCTTAGCAGGCAGCACGATGCGGCCATCCGGTTCGATCTCCACCATAACTGAGCGGCTGATCAGGTCGCGTTCAGCCTTGTCGCGGTCGTCGGAGCCTAGTTCCATTGCCTCGATCTTGGCGGCAAGCCGGTCGGCCCCGGCCTTGGAGTAGCATTCGACAAAGCGACGCTTGGCCCCGCCATAGACCATGTAGACACGCGGACGGGGAAATTCCGGGGAAGACGGGTCTTCTGCCTCGAGCACGCGGCGAAAGGCCGCCGGGATCGATACCCGGGCCTTCATATCCACCTTTTGGTAGAATTCGCCTCTGAACGCCTCGGACATTGTTTGCCCTTGAACCCTTATCACCCGGGCAAAATCTGTCCCGGAAATACGAACGGCGGATCGAGCTGCTGCCACTGCTCGATCCGCCGCCTGTCCCATCGCTGGGGCGTCCAGCTACGCGTGCCACCTGGGGGAGATGTCTGCTCGCTCGCGCGCCGGATCTCTTTTGTTCGATGAAAGGGGGTTGCCTGTATGTCGTCTGCCTTATCGCCTGTTCGGGGTCTTGAGCCGCCCCTGCTTTGTCAGTCCCTCTCGCCGTGCAATAGGGATGCCATGGGACTACATGGGAAAGCAACAGAAAATTTGCTTAACTCTGCGCAAATCTTGTGTTGGGCACCGCTTGGTTGCAGCATGTTGTGGTCGGGTCCTGCCATATTCTGGGCTTCAATGATGAGATAAGGGCATATTGCCCCTAGATATAGATTTTTGCCCGTCGAGGCGGAATTTCCCATGCGATCCCGTTTATATACCCATCTGGCCCGAAAAGGCGTGCAGATATGACAGCATTGCTGACCCGAACGCTAATGGTTTCGACGAATCAACGGTCCTTCTGGGCGGGGACATATGCCATCCCATGCCATCCCAGACCTTTTGATTCGACTCGCCTAGGTTCGGTTGTGGGTGTCGGGTGATGCCAGCGGGCGGTCAAAAAGGAGCCGCAAAGTGCGTTCCAGATGATCAAACGCCGATCGTGCAGCGGCTGGATCATCCAGCGCCTTGGCCACGACGATGCCACCTTGGACGGCAATCTGGAACTGTAGCGCCAGGCCTTCGGCGGTGACGCCCGGCATCGGGTGCAGTGCCAATGCCTCGGCCAGGTGGTGCTGTACGTGGGCGATGCCCGAGCGGACGCTGTCTTCTGCGGCGGCGCGGATCGCGGGGTATGTCTGGTAGGTCTCCTGCACGGTGGTGCCAGCGACGCAGGAGAACTCGGCCAGCGGCATGGCCAGAAGGCTGCGACGCAGGTCGAGATAGGCAAAGACCCGCTCCAGGGGATCGGCTAATCGGTTGTAGTCATGGGTTGCGAACATCACGCCCGTCGTTTCGGTCCAGTGCTGCACCACGGCGACGCCCAGCGCCTCTTTCGAGGCGAAGTGGTGAAAGAACGCGCCTTTGGTGACGCCGGCTGCGGCACAGAGGTCGTCAACCGATGTCGCAGCAAAACCCTTGCGCCGGATCAGATCTGTCGCAGCCGTCAACAGTAAGGAGCGTGCCTCGCCGCGGGGGGCACGGGTCATGCAGGCTCGCGCACGGCGGCCTCGATAGCGGAGATGTCGATCTTTTGCTGCTTCATCATTGCCGCCATGGCTCGGGCGGACACCGTCTTGTCAGCGCTGAGCGTCAGTTCAGTCAGCCGCTTGGGGAAGACCTGCCACGAGACGCCAAAGCGGTCTTTAAGCCAGCCGCAGACGCTTTGCTGTCCGCCATCGGCAGTGAGGGCAGCCCAAAGGCGGTCGGTCTCGGCCTGGTCGGGCGTTTCGACCGCGATCGAGACGGCTTCGGTCAGGGTAAAATGCGGCCCTGCATCGAGGATCTGATAGGGCACGCCGCCAAGGGTGAAGTCGATGACATGGAACGCGCCCTGCCCGGCATCGCCGGTAAAGGTACGCCCGATCCGGCTGTTTGGGATCAAGCTGCAATAGAACTCGGCGGCCTCGCGGCCCCGGCCGTCGCGGAACCAGAGGCATGTGCGAATGGAATTTGTCATGGGTTTCCTCCGTGTGGACAGATTGTCATCGCAGGGTTGGTCGCGCTTTCGCCACATCACCAATATACCAACTGGTTGGTATGTAACCAAGTGATTCCTGTAGAATGCCTGCGAGGCATCGCTCCGTCAGAGGTCAGGCCATGCCGCCTGCTACCAGCCGCGCGGCAAGACGCGCATAAGCGTCGGCCTGAGGTCCTTGCCCTGCCGCGATCGGCGTGCCGCTGTCACCCGCAACCCGGACTTCCAGCGCGAGGGGCAGTTCTCCGAGAAACGGCAGGTCTAGGCGCGCAGCTTCGGTCGCGACGCCGCCATGGCCGAAGATATGTTCTTCGTGGCCGCAGTTCGGGCAGATATAGGTGGACATGTTCTCGATCAGCCCCAGAACCGGTGTCTTCAGTTTGTCGAACATGTCCAGCGCCTTTCGCGCATCCAGCAGCGCCACGTCCTGCGGGGTGCTAACGACGATGGCCCCGGTCAGGTGGGTGCGCTGGCACAGGGTCAGCTGGATATCGCCGGTGCCGGGCGGAAGGTCGATGATCAGGATATCCAGTTTCCCCCAGGCCACCTGCCCCAGCAGCTGCTGCAATGCGCCCATAATCATCGGGCCACGCCAGACGACCGCTTCGTTTTCCTTCAGCATCAGGCCGATCGACATCATGGTGACGCCGTGGGCAATAAGCGGTTCGATGATCTTGCCGTCGGGACTGGCGGGGCGCTTGGAGACACCCATCATCTTGGGCTGGCTTGGTCCATAGATATCGGCGTCGAGCAGGCCGACCCGCCTTCCCTGGCGCGCAAGTGCCACGGCGAGGTTTGAGGCGACGGTGGACTTGCCGACCCCGCCCTTTCCGGAGGCAATGGCAATGATGCGGTCAATGCCGGAAATGCGCTGCGGGCCGCCCTGTTGCGGCGTCGGGTGCTGGCCGATTTTGAGGCTGGGCGGCTGCGGTTTGGCGGCGGGACCATGCGCCGTGATCACTACCTGCACAGACGCGACACCCGCGATCGCGGCAATCGCCGCCTCTGCCGCCGCCTGGGCCGGGCCAAGGGCGCGCGCCTCATCCGGGGTGGCGGCCTCGATCACGAAACGCACGATCCCGCCCTCGATGGCCAGCGCACGAATCAAGTCGCGACCCACCAGATCGCCGCCACCGGGCACGGCGATCCGTGCCAATGCCCCAAGCACGTCGTTGCGATCCACCGTCATTTGTTTCCCCGCTGCACAATCCTTGGACTAACGTCGTGATCTTTGCGCAGAAGGGCAAGCCAGCGTTGACCAAACGCTCAAAAAATCGGCGAAGCCCTTAGGAATTATGACAAAATTGTGAAGTTCAGCCATGCGGTTGCTGCATGGCAGCATTGCGCATGGGGTTGTTGTGCAGTCGCAGCATTACGCCCATGTTACCCCTAACAGCGCGACAGAACGCATTGTGACATATCTAATGAGAGGTTTGAGTATCATGGCTACCTTCGTAAACAGTACCACGGCCGCAACCCCCGGCCTTGTCGAGCGCCTGATGGCGTTCAGCCCGGCCATCGCAGAAACGATGCGCAAGCGGCGCCTTTACAGTCAGACGATGTACGAGTTGAACCTGCTGACGGACCGCGAATTGACGGACCTTGGCATCAGCCGTCTGGCAATCGCCGATGTGGCCCGCGAGGCTGCCTACGGCAAGTGAGTTTTTGCAAGGCTTCCCGCCTCCTCCCGGGAAGTCTTTGCGATCAGCGGCGGTGCCCTTCCTCCTCCCTGGCATCGCCGCCCTTTTCCAATGGGGCATTTGCCTTATTTCTTTAGACGACCCAACCTCCTCCCTGGGTCATCTGAAACCGCGGCGGCCCCTCCCTCCTCCCTGGGGTCGCCGCACCCAAGTTTTTGTCCGGCTCCCACCCTCCCTCCCGAGGTGTCTGGACACACGGTGCGGTGGTTCTTGTTCTCCTCCCAGAGGGCCCCCGCTATTTGAAGATCGCGATGAACCCGTCCTTCTCCCTTGGGGCGTCGCGCAAAGTTGGGGCGATATCCGGTCCTCCCCCGGGTATCGCCCTTTTTCATTGCGCTTGGCGCTTGTGCGCAGGCATGCGCTTTCCGATAGTCCGCGCGAAGCGGTCGGGGATGGATGTGCAGATTTCATTGATCAGTTCGGCGCTGGTAGCGGCGCTGGTGGGTTACGGCGCGTCGATCGCGCTGGTGCTGTCGGCGGCGTCTGCGGTGGGGGCGAGCCCCGCCCAGACCACAAGCTGGCTTTTGGCAGTGTGCTTTGCCAAGGCCATCGGCACGGCGTTTTTGTCAGCGTGGCATCGGATGCCCATGGTGCTGGCCTGGTCGACGCCAGGAGCTGCGGTGATTGCGGCGACCAGCGGGATCACGTTCCCCGAGGCGGTCGGGGCCTTCGTGCTTACGGGGGCGCTGCTGGCGCTGACCGGGGCGTTGCGGCCCCTGGGACAGATGATCGCCCGTATCCCCGAAGGAATTGCGGGCGGCATGCTGGCAGGAGTTTTGCTGCCGTTCTGCTTGAAGGGCGCGGGGGCGGTCGAAAATCTGCCCATGATTGTGCTGCCGATGGTGGCGGTTTTTTCGCTTGTGCGGTTGTGGAACCCGGCGATGGCGGTACTGGCGGCTTTGGCAGTGGGTCTGGCGCTGGCCTTTGGGCTGGACGCTGCCCCGAGACCTGACCTTGCGCTGAGTCTGCCGGTGCCGGTGTTCGTGACGCCGGAGTTTCATCTGCCGGTGCTGATCGGGCTCGCCCTGCCGCTTTATCTGGTGACCATGGCGTCGCAGAACCTGCCCGGGTTCGCGACGATGCGGGCGGCGGGGTATGAGCCGCCGGTATCGTCGGCGTTGATGGTGACGGGCGGGCTATCGACGTTTTCGGCGTTCTTTGGCGCACATCCGATCAACATGGCGGCGATCACAGCGGCGATCTGCCTCGGAGATGATGTCCATCCCGACCGGACCCAGCGCTGGAAGGTCGGGCTGGCTTATGGTGCGGTCTGGATGGGCTTGGGACTGGCAGGGCCGCTTGTCCTGGCGGTGCTGGCGGTGTCGCCGCCCGACGTGATGGTGGCGCTGGTGGCGCTGGCGCTGGTCGGGCCGTTGCTGGGGGCTTTGACGGTCGCCTATGGGCAGGCGCCTCAGCGGTTTGCCGCGACGATCACACTGTTGGTGACGGGGTCTGGCGTGGTCGCGTTCGGGATCGGGGCCGCGTTCTGGGGGCTGGTCGCAGGGCTGGTCGTGTTCGGGCTGGAGCGGGTGCGGCGGTAGACCAAAATCCTTCGAAGGATTTTGCAAATTTCTTCGAAGAAATTTGGTCAGAACGGGACGTCGTCCACCTGATTTTCCGGCAGCACCCAGCGCGCGACGATCTTTTTCGGGCCGGCCTTGTCGAAGTCGATGTCGAGCTTGTCGCCCTCGATCCCGATGATCTCTCCGTACCCGAATTTCTGATGGAACACGCGATCCCCAAGGATGTAGGACGACACGGCGTCCGCATCGATGGTCATGTGGCGCGCTTCGCGCGGCTGGCTGACACCCCGGGTCGTCTGGCGATCCTGCAGACGTTTCCAGCCGGGGGAATTGTAAACGTCGGCCTTGGACACGCGTTCCTCAAGGTTCGACCCAAAACCCACGCTTGCCGCCGCGCCAAAGCCGCCCCCGTAAAGGCTAGGTGCAGTCAGGACCTCGACATGGGCGCTTGGCAGTTCGTCGATGAAGCGGCTGGGGAGCTGGCTTTGCCACTGGCCATAGACGCGGCGGTTTGAGGCGAAGGAAATCGTGCAAAGCTCTTCGGCGCGGGTAATGCCGACATAGGCGAGGCGGCGTTCCTCCTCCAGGCCCTTCTGCCCCGTCTCGTCCATGCTGCGCTGGCTGGGGAAAAGGCCGTCCTCCCAGCCTGGCAGGAACACCACAGGAAACTCGAGGCCCTTGGCGGCATGAAGGGTCATGATGGTGACCTTTTCGTCCGCCCCTTCGGTGTCGTTGTCCATGATGAGGCTGACATGTTCGAGGAACCCTTGCAGATTGTCGAACTGCTCCAAGGCCTTGACGAGTTCCTTGAGGTTGTCGAGCCGCCCCGGAGCCTCGGGCGTCTTGTCGTTTTGCCACATCTCGGTATAGCCGGATTCCTCAAGGATCACCTCGGCGAGGCGGATGTGGTCGTAGTCTGCCACCCGCGTTGCGGCGTGCCAACGGTCGACGCCTTCGACAAAGACGCGAAGTTGAGCAGCACCTTTGCCGCCGATGACGCCATGGGCAACCGCCTCACGCGCGCCTTCAAGCAGCGATGTGCCGGACGCACGCGCGACGCGCTGGATATCGGCCTGCGCCTTGTCGCCAAGGCCGCGCTTGGGTAGGTTGACCACGCGTTCAAACGCCAGATCATCCTCGGGCGAGACCGCCAGCCGGAAATAGGCCATCGCATCCCGGATTTCGGCGCGTTCGTAGAAGCGCGGGCCGCCGATGACGCGGTAAGGCAGCCCGATGGTCAGGAACCGGTCCTCAAAGCTGCGCATCTGGTGGCTGGCGCGCACGAGGATGGCTATTTCGTCGTACATGAACTCGCTAACTCTGTAAGCCTTTAATGCACCGAGCATATTCTCGGCCTTGGGGTCATCCTTAAGCAAAGCCAGAACCATATTGTAGGTCTTTGCATCTCTGTAGACCTTACCACTGTCAAAAGCGTTCTTGATATACTGCTGTTCATCTACAGGGCCGAGCCCGGCTTTGGCTCGCCGATCTAACTCTTGCTGAAAGCTCACCAAGCGGGGATTATAGCGGTTCTTTGCTTCGGCGGATCGGCCGAACTTGTGATCTTCTATCTTCTCCCCAATCCAGCGAGCCTCTTCTTCACCGTCCCAATGTCCGATCAAAGCAACTTTGTGCCCCTGTTCGGCATTGGTCCAGAGTGACTTACCAAGCCTGCTCTCATTCCTCGCGATGATGCCCGACGCAGCCGCAAGGATATGGGGCGTGGAGCGGTAGTTCTGTTCCAGCCGGATCACCACGGCGCCCGGAAAGTCCTTTTCGAACCGCAGGATGTTGCCGACCTCCGCCCCGCGCCAGCCATAGATCGACTGGTCGTCATCGCCAACGCAGCAGATGTTGCGATGCGCCTGCGCGAGGAGACGCAGCCACAGGTACTGGGCGACGTTGGTGTCCTGGTATTCGTCGACAAGGATGTAGCGGAACCAGCGCTGGTACTGGGCCAGCACATCTTTGTGTTTCTGGAAGATCGTGACGCAATGGAGGAGCAGGTCGCCGAAATCCGTGGCGTTCAGGGTTTTCAGGCGGTCCTGATACGCCTCATAAAGCTCGGTGCCCCGGTTGTTGAAGGCGCTGGCATCGGCAGCGGGCACCCGGTCGGGCGTCAGGGCGCGGTTCTTCCAGCCGTCGATGAGGCTGGCGAGCAGGCGCGCGGGCCAGCGTTTCTCGTCGATATTTGCGGCGGCAATGAGCTGTTTCAGCAGGCGGATCTGGTCGTCGGTGTCGAGGATGGTGAAGTTGGTCTTGAGGCCGACCAGTTCGGCGTGGCGGCGCAGGATTTTCGCCGACAGGCTATGAAAGGTGCCCATCCAAGGCATGCCTTCGGCCACCTCGCCCAGCATGCGGCCCACGCGCAGTTTCATCTCGCGCGCGGCCTTGTTGGTGAAGGTGACGGCGAGGATTTCGTTCGGGCGGGCCTTGGACAGCCGCAGCAGGTGCACGATGCGGGCCGTCAGCGCCTTGGTCTTGCCCGTCCCTGCCCCCGCCAGCATCAGGACCGGGCCGTCCAGCACCTCCACCGCCGCGCGTTGGGCGGGGTTCAGGTCGTCGAGATAGGGCGCAGGCCGCGCCGCCATGGCGCGCTGGCTAAGCGGCAGGTCAGAGGCCAGACTGTCGGTGTCGTCCCAAGCTGTCATGGAGACATCTTAGCGCGGGTTGCGGAAGAGTAAAAGAAGTGTTCCGTTATTGTTCTTCTTTCCTGCGCGGATCCCGCCCTTGCCCCCATTTCGTCAGGGCGGATCTGGGTCGAATTCTGTGCCAGACCGTCGAAACCAGGCCTTGCGCTGCATTGCGGCATCCCTAAAGTGCTGAATTGCCAATGTCCGTCGCCTGCCAGCCCAAGGGACCTGCCCGATGCCCGAGTTCAAGAAGATCCTGATCGCCAACCGGGGTGAGATCGCCATCCGCGTGATGCGCGCGGCCAACGAGATGGGCAAGAAGACGGTCGCGGTCTTTGCCGAAGAAGACAAGTTGAGCCTGCACCGGTTCAAGGCTGACGAGGCTTACCGGATCGGCGAGGGGCTGTCGCCTGTGGGGGCATATCTGAGCATCCCCGAGATCATCCGCGTGGCCAAGATGGCCGGGGCCGATGCGGTGCATCCAGGCTATGGGCTTTTGTCGGAGAATCCCGATTTTGTCGAGGCTTGCGACCAGGCGGGTATCACCTTCATCGGGCCGCGTGCGGATACCATGCGCGCCCTGGGCGACAAGGCGTCAGCCCGCCGCGTGGCGATGGCGGCGGGTGTGCCGGTGATCCCTGCAACCGAGGTGCTGGGAGAGGACATGGCGCTGGTCAAGCGCCAGGCGGCGGAGGTCGGCTATCCCCTGATGCTCAAGGCGTCCTGGGGCGGTGGTGGCCGCGGCATGCGGCCGATCAACAATGAGGAGGAGCTCGAGGCGAAGGTCCGCGAAGGCCGCCGCGAGGCCGAAGCCGCATTCGGCAACGGCGAGGGTTATCTCGAAAAGATGATCCTGCGCGCCCGCCACGTCGAGGTGCAGATCCTCGGCGACAAGCATGGCAACATCTATCACCTTTGGGAGCGCGATTGCACCGTGCAACGGCGCAACCAAAAAGTGGTGGAGCGCGCCCCTGCCCCCTACCTCACGCCCGAGCAGCGTGCCGAGGTCTGCGAGATGGGCCGAAGGATCTGCGCCCATGTGAACTATGAATGCGCGGGCACGGTCGAGTTCCTGATGGACATGGACTCGGGAAAATTCTTTTTCATCGAAGTGAACCCCCGCGTGCAGGTGGAACATACCGTCACCGAAGAGGTGACCGGCATCGACATCGTGCAGGCGCAGATCCTGATCGAGGAAGGCAAGACGCTGGCCGAGGCGACGGGCGTCGCGCGGCAAGAGGACGTGATGCTGAACGGCCATGCCCTGCAGTGTCGCGTGACGACCGAAGACCCGCTGAACAACTTCATCCCCGATTACGGACGGCTGACGGCCTATCGGTCGGCCACGGGGAACGGCATCCGGCTGGACGGCGGCACGGCCTATGCGGGGGGCGTGATCACCCGGTATTACGACAGTCTCTTGGTCAAGGTCACGGCCCACGCCCAGACGCCGGAAAAGGCCATCGCGCGGATGGATCGGGCACTGCGCGAATTCCGCATCCGTGGGGTGGCGACGAATATCGAGTTCGTCATCAACCTGCTAAAGCACCCGACGTTCCTCAACGACACCTACACGACCAAGTTCATCGACACGACGCCGGACCTGTTCGCCTTCAAAAAACGCAGGGATCGCGCGACCAAAATCCTGACCTATATCGCCGACATCACGGTCAACGGGCACCCCGAGACGGCGGGTCGCCCTCTGCCCCCAGCCGAGGTTCGCGCGCTGAAGCCGCCTGTGCCGCGGGCGGAGCCGCCGATGGGGACGCGCAACCTGTTGGAGCAAAAAGGCCCGCAGGCAGTCGCAGACTGGATGAAGGCGCAGAAAAAGGTCCTGATCACCGACACCACCATGCGCGACGGGCATCAGTCTTTGCTTGCCACTCGGATGCGGTCGATCGACATGATCCGCGTCGCCCCGACCTATGCGGCCAACCTGAGCCAGTTGTTCAGCATGGAGTGCTGGGGAGGAGCCACGTTTGATGTAGCCTATCGCTTCTTGCAGGAATGCCCTTGGCAGCGCCTGCGCGATCTGCGCGCCGCCATGCCCAACGTGATGACGCAGATGCTGCTGCGCGCCTCGAACGGGGTGGGGTATGCCAACTATCCCGACAACGTTGTTCGATCTTTCGTATCTCAGGCTGCAAAAACCGGCGTGGATGTGTTCCGGGTGTTCGATTCCCTCAACTGGGTCGAGAACATGCGCGTTGCAATGGATGCTGTGGTGGAGGCCGGTAAGGTCTGCGAAGGCACTATCTGCTATACCGGCGACCTCTTGGACCCAGCCCGTCCGAAGTACGATCTGAAATACTACGTCGCGATGGGTAAGGACCTAAAATCCGCCGGCGCGCATGTGCTGGGGTTGAAGGACATGGCGGGGCTTTTGAAGCCGCATGCCGCGCGCGTGCTGATCAAGGCACTGAAACAAGAAGTCGGCCTGCCGATCCATTTCCACACCCATGACACCTCGGGTGCCGGGGCCGCGACGATCCTGGCCGCCTGCGACGCTGGGGTGGACGCGGTCGATGCGGCGATGGATGCGTTTTCGGGGGGCACATCGCAGCCCTGCCTTGGCTCCATCGTGGAGGCGCTGAAAAATACCGAACGCGATACCGGCCTCGATATCGCCGCGATCCGCGAGATTTCCAACTATTGGGAGGCCGTGCGCAGCCAGTATGCGGCGTTCGAGTCCGGCCTGCCCGCGCCCGCCTCCGAGGTTTACCTGCACGAAATGCCGGGTGGCCAGTTCACCAACCTCAAAGCCCAGGCGCGGTCACTGGGGCTGGAGGAGCGCTGGCACGAAGTGGCGCAGGCCTATGCCGATGTGAACATGATGTTTGGCGATATCGTCAAGGTAACGCCTTCCTCCAAGGTCGTGGGGGACATGGCGCTGATGATGGTGGCGCAGAATCTGTCCCGCGCGCAGGTCGAGGACCCGGAGATGGACGTGGCGTTTCCTGAGAGTGTCGTCGACATGTTGCGCGGCAACCTTGGCCAGCCCCATGGCGGCTGGCCCAAGGCAATCATGGCCAAGGTGTTGAAGGGCGAGGCCCCGCTGACCGAACGGCCCGGCAAGACGCTGCCCCCGGTTGATCTGGAATCGGTGCGCAAGAAACTGGCAGCGGACCTGAAGCTTGGCCAGGAAGAGGCCGACGGCGAAACGGTGGATGACGAGGATCTGAACGGGTACCTGATGTATCCCAAGGTCTTCATGGACTATCGCGCGCGTCACCGCCTTTATGGCCCGGTTCGCGCCTTGCCGACGCGGACGTTCTTTTACGGCATGACTTCGGGCGAAGAGATCACCACCGAGATCGACCCCGGCAAGACGCTGGAAATCCGGCTGCAAGCCGTTGGCGACGTCAGCGAGGATGGCGACGTCAAGGTGTTCTTTGAACTCAACGGCCAGCCCCGCGTGATCCGGGTGCCGAACCGTGCGGTCAAGGCCAAGACCGCCGCCCGCCCAAAGGCGCTGGACGGAAATCCGGCCCATGTCGGCGCGCCCATGCCAGGATCAGTCGCCTCGGTCGCTGTCGTTGCGGGCCAGAAGGTTCGGGCGGGCGATCTCCTGCTGACTATAGAGGCAATGAAGATGGAAACCGGCCTGCATGCCGACCGGGCCGCAACGGTCAAGACTGTGCATGTGCATCCGGGCAGCCAGATCGACGCCAAGGACTTGTTGGTGGAACTGGAATGACGGGCCGGGGCTAATCGCGCCCTGGCATCGCCTTTTCCATCCGCCGGTCGGGGATCAGCCAGATCAGCGCCGGCAGGAACAACAAGATGAATCCCAGCCAGTTGTTCACGAACAGCGCGGTCAGGATGCTGGCCACATATAGCGCCAAGGAAATCTTGCCCTTTTTGTCGCCGCCAATGGACTCAGCCAGTTTGCTGTCGCGACCGTGGTGGTGAATGATGGTGAAAAGAAGGATCGTGTAGGCGATTGCCGCCAGCAGCAAGTTGATCCCGAGAAGTGCCACCGGCCAGCGGGCAAAGTGGTTTTCACCCATCCAGCCGGTCGAAAATGGCAAAAGCGACAACCAGAACAACAGATGCAGGTTGGCCCAAAGCACCTTGGACGAGATGTCGCGCGTGGCATGCAGCATGTGGTGATGGTTGTTCCAGTAGATGCCGACGTAGAGAAAGCTGAGCGCGTAGCTGAGGAAGACCGGCCAAACCGCCAGCAATGTTGCCAAATCCTCGCCATGCGGAACCTTGAGTTCCAGCACCATGATGGTGATGATGATGGCCATCACCCCGTCTGTGAACGCCTCGAGGCGACTTTTGGGCATGGCGGGTCTCCTGCTGAACGTGTGGTTTCCACCGTTGTCGCAAGCCGTAATGAGACCGGTCAACCTATCTTTGCAGCACGGGACCGAAAGGGCAGTCTTCCGGTCCCGTTCACGTTATTTCTTGACCAAAGGAAACGGCGTCAGCGCCTTGGGGCGTTCTTTCGTCAGATCGCCTGCGCGGTCGCCGAGGAACAATTGGTCGCCATGGATTGCCACAAGGTCATATTCGCCTGCTGCATCCATCGAGGCGTGGAAAAACCCGCAGGCCTGATCGGTCAGATCAAAGGGCACACCCACGTCCAACGTGCAGCCCATGTCGCCAAACATCTTGACGGCGATGTCGCTGTTGGCAACCAGCGTCTTGTCGGTCGCGCCGAAGACGCCGTTGTAAGCCCCTGGAACGACTGCGGATTCCCCGCCGATCTTGTAGTAGCCCGCGACATCCAGCGTGAAGATCGGGACCGACAGGGCCTCATCCCCAAAGGCGCGGAAGGTGATCGACCAGGCGTCGCCATCAAAGATGAAGTCGCGCATCGCGTACATCTGGCCGATGTTCTCGGGGGCGATGCTGGCCCAGGTGCCGTCAAGCTTTGGGGCCTCGGCGATGACGGGGGTCGCAAGCAGGATGGACAGGGCGGCGAATGCGGTTTTCATGGTGATCTCCTCTGTTTGGCCGACCTACGGGTCGGCAATGCGCCAAGGATGCCGAAGTCAATTACATAATTGAAATTGATCTTTCTAAATCTGACTATAAACTGAAATCATGAACCTGCGCCGCATTGACCTCAACCTCCTGGTCATACTCGACGCGCTGTTGCGCGAGGGTGGGGTCAGCGACGCGGCGCGGCGGCTGAACCTGACCCAGCCGGCGGTTTCGGTGGCGCTGTCGCGCGCCCGTGCGCTTTTTGGTGACCCGATCCTTGTGCGAAGCGGCGGCAGCGTGCGACCGACGCCCTTTGCGACAAGCCTTGCCCCACGGCTGGCCGACGCTCTTGATGGGGTGGCGACGCTCTTTGATCCACAGCTCTTTGATCCTGCGGCCTCGACCCGCAAGTTCCTGCTGACCACCAGCGATCTGGCAGAATTGCTGCTGTTGCCCGGCCTGATGCGTGATCTTCGGACGGCAGCACCGCGCGTGGCCCTGACACTGCGGTCGGTCGATGGCATGCCGCTTGCGGCGACAGAGGCGCGCGAAGGCCAGATCGACCTGACCATCGGTGGCATGCCGAGGCCCGAAGGTCCCTTTGAGGATGCCACCCTTTTCGAGGATGACTTTGTCATCGTGGCCCGCGCGGGTCACCCGGCCTTTGCGCGCGAGATCGATGTTGAGGCCTTTGGTGCCCTGCCCCAGGCTTTGGTGGCCCCGCAGGGACGCACGCTCAGCGGGCCGATCGACACGGCCCTCGCAAACCACGGCCTGCAGCGGTTCATCGCGCTGAGCCTGACACACTTCTCGGCCTTGCCCGAGGTACTGGTGCAAAGCGATCTGGTCGCCTGCGTGCCGTGCGCATTGTATGCCCTGCCCAATTTCCGCGACCGCGTGATGGCGCATGCCCTGCCCTTTCCCAGCCCGCGCTATGCCTTGCGCATGGTCTGGCACCGCCGCCATGGGGCAGACCCCGGCCATCTTTGGCTGCGCGACTTGGTCCGCAAAAGTGCTTCAAATCCCGGAACGAATTTTTAGGCGGCGCGCACTTTTCCCTTGCGGCGCGCCGTGCAGCTTTATAAATGACCGCGTACCAAAACGGAGTGCGGGCGTAGCTCAGGGGTAGAGCATAACCTTGCCAAGGTTAGGGTCGAGAGTTCGAATCTCTTCGCCCGCTCCAGTTTGGTCCTTCAATATCATGGCTTTAAGAAGCGCCCTCTGGGGCGCTTTTTGCCTAGGTTGCTGACGGAATTTGACGATCCAAGCAAGTTCCAAGCATTTGGAAGCGAGTAGTGGAGTTGAATCGGTGGCGTTTGTCGGTGGTTTTCCAACTTGGAGCCCAAACCGACCGACCCCCGACCGGGCGTGCCTGGTCGCTCCCGGACCGCAGTCGGACCCAAAGCAGGCATCATTTATTGGCTGCGGCCAACCACGCCCAGCGGCCCTTCGAGTTTTGTGATAGGTGCGGATGAAGGGAGGCGTCAATGGATTTTACCCGGAAAGAAGGGGCTTCGGGTTCCAATGACTGAGCAAAAGCAGTGCCGAAACCAGCGACAGCAGTGCCTACATTACAAGGCACGACCTTTAAGACGCAACGGCGGCCCCATCAGGTCTATGTCCCGCCAACATCATCCGGAATCTCATCCATCAGGCTCTGGCCCTTTTGAATGCGCCGTCTGAGCGCCCCGATGAAGCCCTCGTAGCGCTCCCGGCCTTTCGCCTGTGCTGCCGTTTGCGCCTCGGTGGGCAAGGGCGGCGTTACTGTCAGCCAGAACCGCACGAAGAGCGTCAAAGCCTCGGTCGAAATCCCGACGTTGCGTTCGAGCCGCTGCACCTGCCGTGTCAGCTGGTCGAGGCAGCGGGCAAAGGCGGCCTCAAGGCGGTCCGCGGTGTCGGGCGAGAGGAACGAGGCAATGGCAGCGTCGACGATGGCGGAGCGCGAGAGCTTTTGCCGATCCGCAAGCTCGACGATCTGGGTCAGCACCGCGGGCGGGAAAAAGACGTCCATTCGGTTGCGCATGGGCTCGCCTCACATGTCGATGCCGTTATCTGCGCTCAGCGCGACCTGCTGCGCGACAGTCTGCGATTGCTGGCGGAGGACTTTCGACTGCCGAGCGGCATCTTCGGGGTCGTCGTCGATCATCGCGAACCTTTCGCGGGGTTGAGGTGTGTCTTCCTTGATGGCAACTTCTTCATGTTCTGGCGGATCTGGCTCGGATCGGACCCCGCCGTTTACATTGGCCGCATGGTCGGCAGCATTCCCGGCAGCCGGATCGTCGTTTGGACCAATCGGAGCAAGGCACGACCACGTGTCAGAACCTGGTACCGAGGTCGCGCAGTTCGGCACTGGTGGCGGCAGGACGCGATCCATGAGCCGCGGGTCCTTGTAGTAGCGCGCTTTCCTCGCCCGGATCGGCGGTGCTCCTGCCACCATGACGATCTCGTCCGTGGGCGGCAGCTGCATCACCTCGCCGCACGCCATTAGCGCCCGCGACGTTTCTGATCGCGAGACCGTCAGATGGCCGAGCCAGGGC
>JANPBI010000431.1:0-8770 GCA_031430315.1 Rhodobacterales bacterium
CGCGGCAAGCGGCTGGTGAACTGGGACCCGCATTTCGAGACCGCGATTTCCGACCTTGAGGTCGAGAATATCGAGGTGCCGGGCCACATGTGGCATTTCAAATACCCGCTGGCGGGTGGGCAGACCTACGAATATGTCGAAAAGGACGCCGAGAGGAATGTCACCCTGCGCGAGACGCGTGATTACATCTCCATCGCCACGACCCGGCCTGAAACCATGCTGGGCGACGGGGCGGTGGCGGTTCATCCGTCAGATGAACGCTATGCGCCAATCGTCGGGAAACTTTGTGAAATCCCGGTTGGGCCAAAGGAACACCGCCGCCTGATCCCGATCATCACCGACGAATACCCGGACCCGACTTTCGGCTCCGGTGCCGTCAAAATCACCGGCGCGCATGACTTCAACGACTACGCCGTGGCGAAACGCGCAGGGATCCCCTGCTACCGTCTGATGGACACGCGCGCGCAGATGCGGGCCGATGGGGCGCCCTATGCCGAGGCGGCGCGGATCGCGGGCCAGATGTCGCGCGCGTGGCTGGTGGCCAAGGGCTACGTGCCCCCGGGCTTTGCCGAACAGCCCTTTACCCTGTCGGAATCCGAGATCGACGCGCTGAACCTGGTGCCGGACGACCTGCGCGGCCTCGACCGGCAGGAGGCGCGCAAGCGCGTTGTGGAGGCGATCACGGCCGAAGGGCTGGCGGTGATGATCCCCGCCCCGGTCCCAGCGCCCGAGGCGGGGAAGATGCCGGTGATGGGCGCGGCGATGAACGCGGCCCCCGCCCCTTCTGTCACCCCCGCTACACCTGTCACCCCCGCGCAGGCGGGGGCCCAGAACGCAGTCGAAACTTGGGTCCCCGGTCAAGCCGGGGATGACAGCGGTACGCGCGCCATGATCCCCTTCGTCGAGGCGAAATAGATCATGCAGCCCTTCGGCGACCGCTCCAAGGTGGTGATCGAACCCATGCTGACCGACCAGTGGTTCGTCGACGCTGGCTTGATCGTGGACCCCGCGCTGGATGCGGTGCGCTCGGGCCGCACGAAGATCATCCCGCCCTCGGGCGAGAAAACCTATTACCACTGGCTGGAAAACATCGAACCCTGGTGCATCAGCCGCCAGCTTTGGTGGGGTCATCAGATTCCGGTTTGGTATGGGCCGGTGAAGGAAGAACTTCACAACACGCCTAAGAACACGGGAAGAACCGCTTTCAACGCTCGAAGCTACAAAGAGTTTGTTGGCGCGGCCGAATCCGATGTATTGGAACAGGCCCGCGAATACTACGGAAGTGAAACCTCCCTCGGGTTTTACTTCGATGGCGTTGATCCGAACCGGGAGGCTTCGGATCGTCTTCCGGCATATCGCTACGGGAACAGTTCTTACCCGCTCTACGACCTGAATCGGGAGAAGTTCTTCGCAAATGGGCTGTGGGTGCAACTAACCCGCGACCCCGACGTCCTCGACACCTGGTTCTCCTCCGGCCTCTGGCCGATCGGCACGCTCGGCTGGCCGGAACCCACGCCGGAGCTGCAGAAATATTTCCCCACCTCGGTCCTCGTGACCGGGCAGGACATCCTCTTCTTCTGGGTCGCCCGGATGATGATGATGCAGCTGGCCGTGGTGAACGACGTGCCCTTCCACACCGTCTACCTGCACGGCCTGGTCCGCGACGCCAAGGGCAAGAAGATGTCGAAGTCGCTCGGCAATGTCATCGACCCCTTGGAGATCATCGACGAATACGGCGCCGACGCGCTGCGCTTTGCCAACGCAGCGATGGCGAGCCTCGGCGGCGTCTTGAAACTCGACACCCAGCGCATCGCGGGCTACCGGAACTTTGGCACCAAGCTTTGGAACGCCTGCCGCTTTGCCGAGATGAACCACGTGTGGGACGGCCACGCGACCGGCCCCGCCCCCACTCCATCCGCCACCGTCAACCAGTGGATCATCGGCGAAGCCGCCCGCACCCTCGCGGATGTCAACGCCGCCTTGGCCGACTACCGCTTCGATCAGGCCGCTGACGCGCTTTACAAGTTCGTCTGGGGCAAGGTCTGCGACTGGTACGTGGAGTTCGCCAAACCCCTCTTCGATGGCCCCGGCGAGGCTGAGACCCGCGCCACGATGGCCTGGGTCCTCGACCAGTGCATGATCCTTTTGCACCCGATGATGCCCTTCATCACCGAAGAGCTGTGGCAGACCACGGGTCAACGCGCCAAGCCGCTGATCCACACCGATTGGCCCGCCTACACCACCGACCTGATCCAGCCCGCTGCGGACCGCGAAATGAACTGGGTCACCACCCTGATCGACGAAATCCGCTCGGCCCGCGCGCAGATGCATGTGCCGGTCGGCTTGAAACTCGACATGGTTGCCACCACTCTGAACGATGACGCCCGTGCTGCATGGGGACGCAATGAGACGCTGATCAAGCGCCTTGCGCGGATCGAGACACTGACCGAAGGCCCGGCCCCGAAAGGCTCCATCGCTGTCGCCGTCGAAGGCGCCGCCTTCGCCATCCCGCTGGCCGGGATCATCGACATCGCCGAGGAAAAATCCCGCCTGACCAAGGCGCTGGACAAACTCAGCAAGGAAATCGCAGGCCTCAAAGGTCGCCTCAACAACCCCAACTTCGCCAAATCCGCGCCAGAGGATGTGGTGGAAGAAGCCCGCACCAACTTGGAGGCGCGCGAGGACGAAGCGGCGAAACTCAATGTCGCCCTGTCACGCCTCGCTGAACTCGGCTGATTTCCAGTTGGCCAAAGTATCCCGCAGGGTCCAGGGGCGCGCAGCCCTCGGCCTTCATAACACCCGGTCCAGCGCCGCGATCAGCCGCGTGACATCCGCCGCGCTGGTGTAGTGCGTCAGACTTAGCCGCAACACACCCTTGGTCATGTCGACGCCCATCGCCTGCAAGGGCCGGACCGCATAGAAATCCCCCGCCCAGCAGCCGATGCCCTCCTGGGCCAGCGCCTCAGACACCGGCACGGCGTCGCGGTCCAAAGCCACCGCAACCGTTGGCGCGCGTGCCGCAGGATCACGCGGCCCGATCAGCCGCAGATCGTTGCGGGCAGCCAGATAGTCCATCAGGGGCGCGACCGTCGTAGTCTCCGCCGCCCGCATCAGGTCATGCACGGCACGGTTGCGCGCCGCTGCATCCGGTTCTGGCGCGAAGTGCCGGGCGTGGAGCGCGTCGATGTAGTCGGCCATCCCGGCGCAGGCCGCGATCTGGGCATGGTCAGGACCGGCGGGGGTGAATCGTTTGTAAAGGCTGTCGGCGTTGAAGGAGTGGCACTGCGCTGGCAGCTCCATCCCGAAAGCGCGGCGGATCACCATGATCCCCTGATGGGGGCCATAGGTCTTGTAGGCTGAAAACAGGTACACATCGCAGCCCAGCGCCTCGACATCCGGAAATCCGTGCGGTGCATAGCTGACGCCATCCACTACCGTCAGTGCCCCTGCTGCCTTTGCCATCGCGCAGATGCCCGCCACGTCGTTGATCTCCGCCACAACGTTGGAGCAATGCGGAAACGCGACCAGCCGGACCCGACCATCCGCCAGCAACGCCGCGAGGCCCGCCGGGTCCAGATGCCCGGTCATCGGGTCGATCTTCCATTCACGGACTTCGATCCCCTCATCCGCCAGACGCCGCCAGACACCAGAATTCGCCTCATGGTCCTGATTGGTCACCACAATCGCCGCCGATTGCCCGCGCAGCCACAACCGCACCGCATTGGCCAGCACGAAGGTGTTGGCGCTGGTTGACGGCCCAAACGACAACTCGTCGTACTCGACGCCCATCATTGCGGCCAACCGCTCGCGTGCGTCGTCCATCTCAGCCTCGCCCAATTGGCCAGCGGGCTGGGGGCTGCCGGGCTGCACTTTACGGTCGATGTAGAACCGGGTCAGGCGGTCCACGACCTGCCTGCAGGGATAGCTGCCGCCCGCGTTCTCGAAAAACGCATAGGTCGACAGCACGGGCGAGGCGAACGCGGGAAACTGGGCGCGCACGAAATCAAGGTCAAGTGACATGAAAGGCTCCTTTGTGCACAGGTTTGGCGCGCGCGGCACCTGGGGTCAAGCCGTCCGGCAATGTGACCCGCCATCCATAGGATTGCGCCGTTTGGGGGTCCCGTGAGGACCTGGTCATCTTGCGATCATGACCACATCAGCCAGATCGCACAGGCTTGCGCCATTCGACCACCAAATGACCGGCAGCGCGCTACCCCATCCACCGCTTTCCGACCGAATGTCATGCGAACCATCACCAATCGCCGGGCGTTGCTAAGTGGGGCCGCCGGGCTGGTGACGCTCGGTCAACATCCAAGCCCTTGGGCGTCATCCTGGCGGCTGCCGGGCCACAATAACGGTTGGACCTTGACCATTGTAGCCATTGCCAGCGGGCACTGCGCGCTGCCTCTTATCGGGCATGCCATGTCGCAGAAAGGGTCAAACTTTCCCCGCGACAATGCGGGGCCAATCCTTTGCCGACCGGCGCTGAAACCGGCATAGCGCAATTCCGGTGGGTCACTTCACATGATTTTGTTACATTTTGTTGACAAACCTCGTGTCGGTCCCTTGCCCTTTCGGCTCTGCGACGCCAGTTTCTTAGCCAGACTTTATGTCGCCGCGACCTGCGGAAGCTTTGGGTCGCATCGCTGGTTCCAATCGATCCGTTGCGAGCCGTCGCGACGGACCAACAATAGCGAGGTACACCTATGAAGCTCAGCGCGACCCTGTTGATTGCTTGCGCCGTTTCCGCCCTGTCCGTATCGAGTGCAGTTAACGCCGCCGATCCCGAACTGACGGTCCTCGACTGGGCCGGGTGGGAGATCGATGGCATGATGGTGGACTATATCGCCAAGAATGGCGAAAAGCCGACCTATGCCTTGTTTGCAGATGACGACGAGGCCTATCAAAAGGCGTCCTCCGGCTTCAAGGCGGATGTGGTGCACCCATGCGCCGCATCGGTGTCGCGGTACCGCGATGCGGGTCTGATCGAGCCGTGGGATATCGCCAAGATCCCCGAATTTGGCAACATCGCGCCGCGCATGTTGGAAAGCCCGGTCTTCAAGGATGATACCGGTGTCTGGTTCATCCCGACCGATTATGCCTATACCGCGACTGCCTATAACACCGAACAGGTCCCGGCCGAGGACATCGCATCCCTGAACGTGTTCAAGGACCCGAAATATGCCGGTCGCATTTCGCTGCCCGACAGTTCGGACGATGTCTGGTCGCTGGCCTTGCTGGCCACAGGCGTAACCAACTGGGACAATGTCACCGACGAACAGTTTGCCGCCGCCGCCGCCTGGCTGCGCGAGGTACATCCCAATGTCCGCGCCTATTGGGCCGATCCGGCTGAACTGATGCAGCTGATGAAAAGCGGAGAGGTTCTGGTGGCCTGGTCCTGGAATGACGGCGTTGCCTTGGCCAAGGCCGAAGGCCTGCCGGTAGGTTTCAACCGCTCGCCTACCGAAGGGGCCGCGACATGGTTCTGCGGCTATGTCAACGTGAAGGATGCACCGGGGTCCGAAGAAAAGGCCTATGATTTCATCAACAGCATGCTGGCGCATACGACCGCACCTGTGCTGCTCGAAAGTCTTGGCTATGCGCATTCCAACGATGCAGCGATGGCCGAGATTCCGGCAGAAGAGCTGGTTGCCGCCTATGTGGATCCGGTAACCACCACGCTGTTCATGCAATCGCCGACCCCGCCCGCGTTCCGCGAAAAGATGTTGTCGGAGTTTGAACTGATCAAGTCCGGGTTCTGAGGCCTAAACCTACCCGGTCATTTGGCGACAGAACGCCCGGAAGGTTCAGCCTTTCGGGCGTTTTGTTTGGAAAAAGGGCCGCCCCAGGATCAAAGATCGATCGCCGCCAACGCGCGTTGCAGTCGTTCTTTCGCAGGCCCGCTCACGCTGAACGGGGGCTTGAATATCTTCATCACGTCATAGTCGTCCTTTCGGTGACTGAAGGCTGCGACGATGCGGCGCGCTTCGGACAACTGTCCTGCTGCAGCCAGCACCATCGCCCCTGTCAATTGCATCTGAGGATAGCTTTCGCGTCGGTTGATCGCGACTGATGCCCACAGTGCCGCGTCTTCCAGATTGTTCATCTGCAAATGGGCAACGGCGCGGTCAATATGCACCGAGTCAATATAAGGGCTGAGCGGGTTCAGGACTTCTGCCCGCGACAGGCTTGCCAATGCCATTTCCGGATCTCCATAGAGAGACTCGTAGAAACCGATTTCGGCAAACCCGTCGGCAAAGCTGGGACTAAGCGCCACGGACTGCTGCGCATGGATAAGTCCAACGCCGGGATCGCCGTGCAACCAACGTGCATGGGCATAGGCGAACTGGGCCGAGGGATCAGTTTCGTCCAGGCGCATCGCACGTTCTGCCACGCGCAGTGCCGCTTCTGCCTCAGCCTCCTTGTCCCTGCAAAAGGGCGCTCGCGCTAAACAAGCTTGGCACTCCGAAAGCCCTGCAAATGCGCGAACGAAACCCTGGTCAAGTTCGGTGGAAAGTTCGAAGTAAGCACGCGCCTGAAATACCGTCACTTCGCTGTACGTCGCAAAAGCCTCCAACCCCCGATGATAGGCTTGCCAGGCCGTCAGTGACTGGTTAGGGACCATCCTTGCACGGTTACGTTCGGCGGTCGTGATCCCCGACAAGACAGCACTGATGATCCTGTCAGTCAGCGCTCCGACCAGATGCAGGATGCCCGTATGGTCAACACCGATCTCATCAGTCCACGTGATTGCACCTGTATCCACCCTCACCAGATCGACGCGCAAGCAGAACCCGTTTCCCTTTTACGCGACCGATCCTGCCAGCACATAGGCCACGCCAAGCGTTAGCCCCGCACGCACCGGGTCACCGGCCAGATCGCGCAGCGCAAACGTGCTGCCCCGCGCGATGACGTCGAAACTGCGCAGCCGTGCCAGCTGACTGATCAGATCATGCACCGATCCATCGAACCAAAGCCGGTCCTCAGGCGATACCGATGGCGCAAACTCGAACGGCATCACTGCGATGCTGCCCTGTCGCGCCGCCGGGATCGCGGTGTCGGTGGCAAAGGGCGACGCAGCGATGGCGGCGTGCTGCGGCTTTGCCTCCGTCGGAACGTCGAACAGGTACCCACGGCGTGGCACCGTCCTGATCAGCTTGGCCCCGGCCTCCCCCAAGGCGATCCGCAGCGCGTGGACACACTGGGACAGCGACTCGTCGGTCACGGTTACATCGGGCCAGATCGCGTCCATGAGCTCGGCTTTCGCCAGGACGCGTCCCGCATGCCGCGCAAGATAGGCCAGAAGAGCAAAGGCTTTGGGACGCAACGGCACATCGCCGGACGGCCCGGACAGACGCCCCAGCCGCAGATCGAGGGTGAACCCTTCGAACCGAAAAAGGTCATCACTGCCCGGATGCGCCGTGCCCGACGACATGTCCCATTCCCCCATCCTTGACGCACGCCCAAGACTTTGCAACAATGGCGATCTTTAAGAAGCAATAAAGTTTCACGACTCTTTAAGGAATGCGTCAGGATTTGTCTGCCGCGCCGTGTTGAATTCAAGTCTGTGCATTTTTCCCATGATTGGTGATCAATATGTCATTTTTGCAGAAGTTATTTGCCCTTGGGCGATCTCATGAACTCACGTCCGTTCTGGCACTGGCATTGTCCCTCCCCTCGGCAGGGCAGGCTGCCTGTGCCGATCTTGCGCTGGTGCTGGCCATCGACGGGTCGGGCAGCATCAACTACGACGACTACAGTTTGCAGCAACGCGGTTACGCCGCGGCACTGCAATCGCGCAATGTGCAGGACGCACTTGCCTCGGCGGGACGCGTGGACATCGCGGTTGTGCTTTGGGGTGACAGCGAGATTGCGCCGCAAGTGACCGGCTGGCACAGGATCGAAGGTGCTGCCGATGCCGACGCGCTATCCCAAAAACTTCTTGCGATGCCGCGCGTCGTCAGCGGCAATACCGGCATCGGCAATGGCCTGGCGGCAGCGCTGGACCTGTTCGCATTTGGCCAGAGTTGCGCGGCACGAAAGGTTGTCAACGTGTCCGGCGACGGGCGGGAATCACGCGCCCCGCAGGCGCGCCACTTCATCCCGCTGACGAGCGCGCGAGCGCGCGCGACCGAAATGGGGGTCACCATCAACGCGCTTGCGATCACGGTCGAGGATCCAGGCCTTGCTAATTGGTATGCAAGCCGCCTTGTAACCGGCCCCGGTGCTTTCGCGATGCACGTCGCGGGGTTCGATGACTTTGGCGAGGCGATCCTTGCAAAGCTGGATCGCGAAATCCGCCTGCCGCAGGTCGCTGACCTGTCGCCCGAAACACGAAAGGACCCTTGAAAATGCTGACGTTTTTGGTTGAACGAGACTTGGCAGGGATCAGTATGGCCGACCTCGCCGGCGCGAGGTTTGCCGCCATCCGCCAGTCGGCGGTGATGTATGCTGCAGGTGACCGCGTGCAACTGCTTCGGTCGATCTACCTGCCCGATAATGGTCGCTGCATGTGCCTTTTCGAGGCAAAGGACGCCGACATTGTGGCACGGCTAAATCGCGACGCGAGGCTGAGTTTTGAGCGGGTCGTGCCCGCATTGGACTTTCTACCGGGACGTTTGGCGGGCATCCCGCCCCACCTTGCGCGCCCTAGCCCTGCCGCCTATATTGATCTTTGACCGGGGCAACCCGGCCTATGGTGATTAACGCACCTGTAATAAGCGGCTCGGACCCGGGGGCGGTACCCGGCGACTCCACCAGACACCCGGCA
>JANPBI010000432.1:0-8849 GCA_031430315.1 Rhodobacterales bacterium
GACACTGTGGCTGGCGGGGTATTGGGCGAGGCGGGATGCGACGGTCAACACCATCGCGCCGGGGGCTGTGTTCAACAACCATTCGGACGAATTTCAGCGCCGCGTCGGGGATTTGATCATGATGAACCGCATGGCCAAACCCGACGAGATTGCCGATGCCATGCTGTTTTTGTGCAGCCCACAGGCAGGCTACATGACCGGGCAACTGGTCAATGTGGATGGCGGGTTTTCCAGCTGGTAAGGTAGGGTGCGATTGCGGCCATGGTCTTGGACGTGGCTCCGGAATGCGCCGCGAGGAAGTCGTCGATCTGCGCCCGCGTCGGCCCTTGCCAGCCGCCTGACAGGGCCTCGGCCAGTTGTCGCGGCGCCTCGACGCGCAGGCAGACGCCGGCGGCAATCGCCTCGACCGCCGGGTATTCGATTGTATGGACTTGCGGGCCCACAATCACTGGCAAACCCATTGCCAAGGGCTCGATGATGTTGTGTGCGCCATGGGGCGTAAACCCGCCACCCGTGACTGCCCTGTCGGCCATCCCAAGATAGGCATACATCTCGCCCAAGGAGTCCCCCAGCAAAAGGTCTGCCTTTGGCGCATCCCGCATCTTGAAATCTGCATCCAACACCTGTGATCGCAGCACAACTGCGATCTTGCGTGCCGCAATCAGACTTGCCACCTCGTCAAACCGTTCGGGCTTGCGCGGGACATAGACGACAAATGGGCGTGGATCTTGGGACAATACGCTTTCGATGACATCAAGGTAAATCGGGTCCTCGCCCTCCACAGCCGAGGCAAAGGTGATAACCGGTCGGTCCCCTGCAAGAACGGTCCGCGCCGCGCGACCGGCATCGACCAACGCCTGCGGGATCGGCTGGTCAAAGCGCAGCTCGCCCGTGACATGGATGTTGGGGACACCGACGCTGGCGAACCGGTCGGCCTGCAGTTGCGATTTCACCAGCGCACCGGCAAAGCCACGCATCACCTGATGGCGCAAAGTCCCCTTCGCATCGCGCGCCATCGACTTGTCGGGATATTGCGCGTTGCACATGAAAAGTGGCACACCAGCGTCCGCCGTGGCCGCCACCATCCGAGGCCAGATCTCGATCTCCATCACAAGCCCCAGTTTCGGGGAAAACGCTTGGAAAAACCGCCGGTAGGCCCAGCCTGCTTCGAAGGGAACCCAGACGACAGATACTTGGCCAGCCGCAATCTCGTCGGCAAGAACCCGCGCCGCCTCACGTCGACCGGCAGGGGTGAAATTGGTGATGACTACGCGTTCACCCCGCGCCACAAGCGCGTGGATCAGCGGCACGGCAGAGCGCACCTCGCCCAGACTGACCGCATGGATCCAGACCGCCCCGGTCATCGACCGGTCATAGCGACCCAGCCGTTCCCCGATCTTCTGCGCATAAAGGCGATCTTTGCGGCCGCGCCACCAGAGATATGCCAGCACCACCGGCAGCCCCAGCGTCCAAAGCGCCGACCAGACCAGCAGAAAAAGCCGCAGCTTCATTTGCGCCGGACCAACGCGACCAGATCCCGCGCCAACGGGGCCAGGGTGCCGCTTGCGCCGCGCCACAGTTCCTGTGCGCGCTGGGCTGTTTCGGAAAGGTCACGATCAAGCATGTCGGCAAGGTTTCTATGATTGACTTCGATTGCCGCCCCTGCCCCATCGAGCACGGCATAATCGGCAAGGAAATTGCGCAGCCGCGGCCCGTGCAGAATGGCACAGCCCAGGGCAGCAGGTTCCCATGGGTTGTGCCCTTCCACGGGGCCAAAAGTGCCCCCCATCAACACGGCGGGGCATAGCCGGTACCATAACCCCAATTCACCGAAACTGTCCGCCACATGAACCGGTCCACCGGGCATTTCGCGCTTGCTTTGCAAGGTTGCCGCCAGGTCAAGTTCGGCGACGCTGGCCAGAATTGCGTCCCGCCTGTCCGGAACCCGGGGCACGATGACCAAAAGCCAGCGGGGATCCTCGGCGAAAAGCTCGGCTTGGACTGGCAAGGCCACCGCTTCGTCATCGGGATGCGACGATGCCAACAGCCAGGGCCTGCGCCCGGCCAGTGCCGCTTGCAGCAACGAGAGTTCGCCCGGATCATGGCCAAGTGGCGGGGCGGCGGCCTTCAGCGATCCGGTGACCTCGACCTTGCGCGCGCCTAGCTGCACCAGATGGCGTGCCGT
This sequence comes from Rhodobacterales bacterium, assembly GCA_031430315.1. Taxonomy (GTDB): domain Bacteria; phylum Pseudomonadota; class Alphaproteobacteria; order Rhodobacterales; family Rhodobacteraceae; genus JAJNPS01. The sequence goes on from JANPBI010000432.1 coordinate 2,186, forward strand.
TTCGGCGTCCTGCGCCGTCACGATGGCAAAGCGGGGATAGAGTGCCGCAAATAGCCCCCGGATCCGCCGCCGGCGCTGAAATGCCGCTGCATTCATGCGCGCATTGACCAGGACCATCGGAATGCGCAAGGCGTCCGCCTGCAACACGGCTGCCGGCCACAGGTCCTGTTCGGACCAAACGGCCAGGTCGGGGCGCCAATGGGCCAAAAACCGCGCCACAAATCGCGGCGCATCCAGCGGCAGGAACTGGTGCTGGGTTCGGGGCGGCAAGTTGCCCGCGACAACTTCGGCCGAAGACCGGGCGGTCGACGTAATCAGAAAGTTCAGGCCAGGATCTTCGGCGGCCATGGCCCTAATCAGACCCCGCAAGGCCATTACCTCGCCCAGACCGACGGCATGCAGCCAGACCAATTGCCCGGCAGGCCGCACGGCCGAGGTACGCCCCAGTTTTTCGCCCCAGCGCTCCTCGACCTCGCGGCCCTGCGACACCCTGCGACGCAGATAAAGGGGAGCCACCAGCCCCAGGGTCCGCGCCAGTGCCAGATAGGCCGGGACCTGCCAGGCCATCCGTCAGCCCGCATCCTGAAAGGACTTCTGCAGGTCTTGCGTCCAGAAACCGTCGGTTCCGAGCACTTGCACGAACCGGTCTGCAGCCCGACCCTGACCAAAACCATCGTGTCGCGGCCAGCGTCTTGCCCATTGCGCCGCAAGGAACTGCTGGATGGCCGCGGTATCGCTGGCAAGGCAAGCCTGCACCGACGGGGCCTCGGCGCGGTTGGTCTGGCGCGTGCCGATATCCAAGGACGGTATCCCGAGAAACGGCGCCTCACGCACGCCCGCGCTGGAGTTGCCGACCATGCAGGCCGCATGTTTCATCAGTTCGGAGAAATGTGCGAACCGCATCGACGGAATAAGACGGAACCGATCTTTTGGCAGCGCCTCGATCACCTTGAAAATCGCATCGGACCCCGGATCATTGTTAGGGGCAATCACCACGAAATGACGCCCCGATGCCGCCAATGCAGCAAAAAGGCACCTCGCCTGATCCCCCATCTGGGCGGCCTCGGACGTAACGGGATGCAGCACAGCGATGCCGTAATCGTCAAACCCGATGCCATAGCGGGATTTGACTTCGGCCAGCGTCACCCCCGAATCCCCCGAATGGAAATCAAGCTCGGGCGACCCTATGGCATGTACGGTGCCGGTCGGCTCGCCAAGGGCCATGACCCGCCGCGCGGCATTGGCGGACGAGACAAAGTGGACATGCGCCAACTTGGTGTTGCAGTGGCGGATGACCTCGTCGATCGTGCCCGAAACCTCACCGCCTTCAACATGGGCGGTCAGGATGTAGTTGGTGGCCCCGACGAGCGCACCCGCCAGCGCCTCGATCCGGTCGCCATGCACGACGATCAGATCGGGCCGGTGTTCGGTCACATAGTCGGAAAACCCCAGAATCGTCTTGGCCAGGATCACATCCTGTGGATCGCCGGGGCGCTGGTTCATGAATTCATGCACCACAACGCCCGGCATCCGGCTGACCTCAAGCTTGGTTAGCCCGTAAGCCTCCATCATGTGCATACCGGTGACGAAGAACGTGACCCGGTGGCCCGCATCTCGGGCCGCCGCGGCGAGGGGTTCCAGCTTGCCGAAATCGGCGCGGGTCCCGGAAAGGAAGAGGAGGTGGCGGGTCATCGGGGATCGTCATTTGTTCAAGTTGTGCCAGACGTTGCCGTAAAGGCCGTCCACCAGCAAGGCGAGTCCCTTTCGACGGCGGTCCCCCGCAGAGGGATGACTTTATGTAGGGTACCCGAACGTGTCGAAGTCCGCACGATAGAGACGCGCCACGATGGCGCGACCTTTGGCCGAGTAATAGCCGTCCAACCGATTGGCGGCGCCTGTGATCTTTTTTGTTCCAACTTCCAGCCGGTGCGGTTGGGCCAAGCTCTGTGCCAGCACAGGGTCAAGGCCGATATCTGCCAGGCACCCGGCCATGTCGTCGGCAAGTCTTTCCAGGCGGGCAACCCGCGAAAACCGCTCTGCGGGTTGAAACATCAGGTCAACTTGGGGCGTCCAATGCCGTTTGCTGTGCAGGCCGCCCTGATCCAGAAAAGCCAAAAACGCCTCAAAGCCCTCGGGGCCGGTCAATCCGTGGCCTGGAAAATGACGAAACCCGCGCGGCGCGTCGCCTTCCATCTTGTTCAGCCAAGCGGACAGGACCCGCGCATAAGGTTCCCGAACAACGACCAAACTGTAAAACTGAGGAAACCTCCGGGCATCGGTCCAACTCAAGGCATAAGGGCGGATCGACTCCACCTTCGCGTCATGGGCGGACTCGATCTGAACGCCACGTTCAAGTTCGGTCAGAAAGGCTGTGACCGAGGTATTTGCGGATTTGCGGATTCGGTTGAAGGCCAACCCAAGCTTTGGAAACACGGCAACGCCGTCCGAACTGTTGAGGTTGCGAAACGTGTAGCCTTGGCCTGCAAACAGGAAGCGGTTTCGCGCCTGCCCGATCACCCGTGCAAACCTGGATGTCGTACTCATGTCGCCATATTCCCTGTCCGCCCTGATAGCACTGGGGACCTACCTACTTCTGACGACGCGAATGCCACTTTGCCAGTCGCGCCCGCAACGGTCCTGGCAGGTGTCGCAGCGCGGGACGGGACAAGAAATCGACCGTCTGGCGCGAGATACCGATGTTGCGCCCACCGGCCAGCTGCCAATCATCCAAGCCCGCCGCGTCGATGCCCAGATGCCGAAGCAACGAAACGCCGACACCCAGCCTGTGTGTAACATCGTCTTCCATGGCGAAAACAAACAGACCGGGTTCTGCTTGTCGCAGTTCAGCAATAAGGGAGGCAAACCGAAACCTGCCGATCGGACCCAACTGATACTCTGCTTCGCTCAGACGAATTCCACGATTGCGCAAATGGTGCCGGAAAAGGCTGCCCACCCAGCCGGCCATTTCGCGCGTGGATGCCGAAAAGGCAACCTTGTGATCTGGCCCAAAGCCGTTGCGCAAAAGGCCCATCGCCGCGCCGGTTCGCGCGTAGGGAGCATCTGGATCATCAGGCCCAGGGATTGCCCCGCAGACGCTGATTGACGAGAGCAACAACAGCTGAGTTCCCGCACGCTGCTCGGACCGGGAGAGTTCCTTTGCGGCTTCCTGGACGTTCTGCGACTTGGCCGCAGACGGATTGTCATTGAATCGCCGCAGGGCATTTCGAAGGGTCGCAACTTCCGAAGAACTTCGTGTGTAAACCTTTGTTGCAGCCGGAAACCGGTCAGCATTGGCGCTGAACAAGCCTTGCATCGCCGTCGTGCCAGTCTTGTGAAATCCGACATGGATGTGAACCTGCATGCACCCGGCCCTTGTTTGCAATCAGTCCTGCAGACCAAGTTCCCTGCAAAGCTTGATCTCGGCTTGCCGCAGCCAACGTTCCCTGAAAAACGCCGAATGAGCCCGGATCGGCAGGATCACGCGATCCCCAAGGCCGTCAACCAAGACCAAGCCAGGTTTGCCCTGGCGGCATGCGACGACCAAATTGCGCGGGTTGAGGTCAGAGGCAACGCCACCCGACATAGTCAGATCCGAGAAAAACGCGCCTATCATCGACCGAAGGTCAAGATTGTGCCCGTTTGTCGCGACTACTGTGTCAATTGACGGCGCAAGCTGCCCATCCGCATCGCCGATCCGCTCCACGACAAGCCCCACGCCAAGATTTGTCATGACAAACCCATGATATCCGGCAATGAAATCAGGCAACTGACCCATTCGGTTCATGATCCGACAGTATTCACTGACTTCACGCTGCCAGGATGCAAAGGCACCATAAAGCATGATCGCGGGCCGGTTGCGCTTCTGCGCGCGGCGCGCATCTGTCCCGTCGGGATCAACCACTTTGATCAGGCGATCAGGCTCTTGGGGGTGGTCAAAGATCATTCTGGCAAGGCCACGGGTCAGCACCTGGTCCGGGTTAAGCGTGACCTTGCGTGAAACAGGAACGCTGGATCCATCCCAGAAGTCGTAAGCCTGCGCGGCCATTGCAATCATCGCTGAACTTTCCGCCCTTTTGCGCTGCTACCAATTGCGCCGCGCCGCTCATTTTTGAAACAATTGGCCCAAACATCGCACCGCCCAGTCCATACCCCCGGGGCCAAGCCTCCGGAACGCATCGAAGAGCACATCAAGTAAATCGTCCCCAACTCACGCTTGCGCCCTTACAAACAGATGGACGAGTTCCACCAAGCGCAATCAATCCGACACTTCCCGTCTTTCCCCAAAGCCGTGAAGCCCATCAATTGCCAAGTGGCGCCGAAATTCAAGAATCGTTTGACCTTTGGTCCAACCAAGGACCTTGGGGACTGCAACCCGGCGGTGTACGATGACGACGCGACAGCTCCTCCGATCAGCACATCAGGTCTACTACGGGCGGTTAGGATGAAAAGAATTTTAGCAATTTCAAGACAGCCCGACCCTCCAACAGAAAAAACCAGCGGCTACCGGTCGAGTTGGCACTCTCCCGACAATTGAAACTGCTGCTATGCCACCGTGCTCTTTTTGCATCATCATAAATGACCGCCGCGCCGGCATTGCGGCAAGCACACTGGCTGGCACACCTCGAACGCATGCCATTCGCCCCGGCACTGCGAATGGACGGCGAGTGTCGTGACTGCTACGCCTTTCTCAAACCACAGGACCCAGGCAAGCCTGGGCGTGCCGGCATAGCATGTAGCAAGGTCGACAATGCCAAGATGAAACTGCGCTATCTAGCTCTGTTGCCGCATGCCTGACGATCGTCCTTTATGCCGGCGATCAAAGCCGCAAGCCCGCCCGCCCATTGCGGCGAGCATTGGGCCTGACATACGGCAATGGGAACGCCGCGTGCTTCGTCAGCTGCGATTTGGGTCGGATTGATCTGCGGTAAAAGCGTCCCGTGTAGCTGAAAGATAGGCAAACCCATACCGCTGGTCAGGTTCGAGATGGGTCCCCTCGGCCCATTCGTTCCAGGCGTTGATAAAAATCAATTTCTCATCCGGAATGATCTTGGGGTCGGCGCGCAGTCTTCTGCATAACTCCGCCAGCCAACGCCGATAGTCGGAAATTGAAAAATTCTCGCAGATCGTTGCCATGTTTGGCCGTCGCGCCGTGTTGTCCCAAGACATCGTGACACCGCGGAACATTTTGTATTCCTTGCCGTCAACCGCCAGCGCATTCGCGACAATTTCAGAATAATCATAGATCTGGCCGCCAAAATCTGCCGAGTACGGACGGTAGCTCATAGCAAAGTTCAGCGTCCACAACCCATGTGGCGGAAATTCGACCGAGGCGTCAAATCCCCAAGAGTCCGGGCTTTCCCCATTCGCGGTCTGTGCCCCGACAAGGTAGATTTCACCAATTCCGGCAGCGCGCGCCTCGTCCCGCCAAAATGCCTGCATCTTGACAACATCCGGAATGACCATGGGGCGATACACCAGGAAAACCGGCTTGCCTTCGATCCGGATGTAGCGTGGATCACGAAAGTACTCCGCGACATGCCGGATCATCGCGCGCGCATCCGCTTCGGAATAGGATTGCCCGATCAGGATGTCGGAGTCTTTGCCGTCCCAACGGGGTGTCCAGTTTTCGTTTGCCCAGCTAAGGCAAAACGGAATGTCGACTTTTGGATTGGCCAGCATGTCACGCAGGGGACGCTCCATCAGCGTTTTGCCGGCAAACCAGTAAAAATGGTGGGCAAACCCCGCGATGCCGTACTGGCGCGCGACGCGGGCTTGTTCCTCCATAACCTCCGGCACGCGAAGATCATAGTAGCCGAAGTGAATCGGGCAGTGTGGCTGGTAATGTCCGTCGTAAAGCGGAAGGGCCTTTCCGACATTCGTCCATTCGGTGAAACCCTTGCCCCACCAGGCATCGTTTTCTTCGAAAGGATGAAATTGCGGCAAATAGAACGCAATCAGCCGGATGTCGGTCTGAGGAGGTTGCAGCGTCGGATCGTAGGTGACGAATTCCTCAGCGCGCAGCACTGGTTTGCCCGAGGATGGCATGGCGACCGCCACGACATCAGGGGCCTGTTCCACAATCTCCAGAAAACGCGACGGGGCGCGTTTTGCGGCACTTCGGGCGAACTTGATGCGCCGCCTTTGCGGGAAAATGCGCTCGGCCTGCGACAGGGACTTCAGCACGCGGTATTCAAGGGTGGTCCAAAGGGTTTTCCACGGCTTTTCGGCCAATTGTTGCGCCACGCCTGCCATACTCAGCGCAAGGCTGCGCGCGGTGCGGCGCGCGGCATCATTTTGCGATGCCTGTTGGTCTTGCGAGGGCCGAACTTCCTTTTGCATGTGCAGGCACATCCTTGCTGACTTGAACCATCTGGCGAAGATTGAGTGGACCGGTGAACCATGGACACAATGCCGGTCTTGTGAAGTTCATCATCCCGTTTGCTTTGACGATGCCCCGTTTCGGCGACAGAGCAGGTTGCCCCCCCTTGCTGCGCCTCCGTTACGGTTGCGTTTGGTATGGAGCAATCGGAAATTGAGGCCAAACATAATGTTAGCTGTCACATCCCGGAAGGTGATTTGGCTGTTTCCTGAACACCTCCGGCTTCATTTTGTGCCAGTCCTTCATCGTCTGCAAGGGTGTCTTGCTGCCGAGGGCTGACTGGGG
>JANPBI010000433.1:0-4932 GCA_031430315.1 Rhodobacterales bacterium
GGCACGATGGCGAGGTCTTCGAGTAGCAAGATGGAGACGACACGCTGACCCTTGGGGGCGGTTAGGTTGCCACGCTCCTCCAGCGTTTGCATCACGATGGCGGTGGAGGTGAGCACAAAGCCTGTACCGGCTATGAGGGACGGGGCGAAGGGGTAGCCGAGGGCGACGCCCACAAGGCTGAGAAGCGCCATGCATATGAGGACCTGCGCGAGGCCGAGGCCGAAGATGTCGTGGCGCATCGACCAGAGCTTTGACGGCTGCATCTCCAGCCCGATGATGAAGAGGAACATCACGACGCCAAGTTCGGCCACATGGAGGATCGACATCGGGTCGGAAAAGAGAGCAAGGCCGAAGGGCCCGATGGCAAGGCCAGCGGCGAGGTAGCCGAGGATGGAGCCGAGGCCCGCGCGTTTGAAGAGCGGCACGGCGACAACGGCGGCCCCCAGCAGGGTGACGATGGCCCCAAGATCAACTCCGGCAGATTCAGTGGCCATGCGGGGTCCTTTGATGACGTGTCGCCGCCAAACTGGCCCGTGCGGAGGAGGTTGGCAAGCGGTCCCCCCAAGGCCCCCTATGATGCGGCAAAGACACGGGCCGAAAATCTGTGGATATGCCCTAAGGATTGCACAATTCGCGCAAAATCCTCGTTGACTGTGGCGCCGTCAAAGCGACTCTTTTCGCATGCGTTCCGGAGATATTATGCGCGATCTATTTGGACGTTTTATACTGGCGGTAATCGTGACTATGGCGGCCACTGCTGCAGCGCAGGCCGAACGCGTGCTTGCGGTCGTTTCGGTGTCGACGCAGACCATGAAGGTCTATCACGAAAACCGGTTGTTGTTTGTTTGGCTTGTATCGACGGCCAAACCGGGCAAGATCACCCCGACCGGCAACTACCGGCCCGAGTTCCTGTCGCGCCACCACAAGTCGCGGCGCTACAACAATGCGCCGATGCCCTATGCGATCTTTTACAGCGGCAATTACGCGATCCACGGCACAGACCAGATCAAGCGGCTAGGCCGCCCGGCGTCGCATGGCTGCGTGCGGCTGCATCCGGACAACGCGCGTATCCTGTTCCGGATGGTGCAGGAGGAGGGCATGGAAAACACCGAGGTCGTGATCGTGCAGTAGGGGCGCTGCCTGCACGCCACAACTGCCGCCGCGTCATGCAGCCACCATCATTTTGTCATCGGCTGCTGTTATTTCCACCTTGAGACATGCCAGCAAGGGGTCGGCCGGATGCGAGGCTACAACACGTTTCTGGTGACCATCGGCGTCGCCAGTGCGGCCTTGCTCGCCTTGCCACATCTTGTGCTTGTGTTGGGATTTCTGCAGTGGCGGTTGCCATTGCAACTTGCAATGCTGTTGCCTGCGATTGCCTTTGTGCTGATCATGGCGCGGGTCTTGGAAATCGTCGTCCTGAGAAAGTTCCTTCCGCGATGGGATGGCCCGGCCAACACAGTTGCCGCGATTTCCGTGACGCTGCTGCCGCTTGCTGCCCTCTCGCTGATCGCCAATCAGCTGCAACAGGTTCGCATCGACCGTATGGTGCAAGGCGACATGGATGCCTTGCCGCAACGGGTCGGTGGCGTTGTGGCATTGCGCCGTTTCGACCAGGCAGAGCAGTGTGACGATCTTTGCCAGCGGCTGTTGCTGACCGCAAACGCCAGTCGCGTGTTAATCGAAAGACACACCCGACATGAAGCGGCGATCGTGCCCGACGCAATGGTCGCGTCATTCCGGTTCGAGCCGGGCGATACCTGCGCGCCGCCGGACATCACGGATGACCAGCAAGAACGCTTGCTGATCCGCCTTGGGGACGGGATTGACCGCAACGCGCCTCGCCCACAAGACACGTCCACCCTCATGGCCGCACGGGTCGCTTCGGGCGACTGCCTGATCAAAGAGATGGTGCCCATCGGGTCGGCCGATCTGATCTTGACGATGATGACCATCGTCCGCAAACCAACCGCCGATCAGGCAGGATTTTCGTTCGGAGAGGAACTGATCCGCGCGGACCGTCTTTCGGTCCACAGGCGCGAGGGCACGGAATTTACCGAGACATTTCGCTGGACCGGGGGTCACTGCCGATGCGATGGCCCCTATTGCCGTGCCGGTCTTGACCTTGGGCGATCAATTCGCGACGACCCGCGGGTTCATGCGCCAAACCGTCACGCGCAACATCGACACAGCCCAGATCGGTGAAGTGGCGTGGGTGCAGGTGATGTCCGACAGGCTGGCCTTGAACCTGACGCCCACGGGTCGCGACGACGTCGGCGTCACGCGCGACGCGATCACCGCAATGCTGGACCGCGGGGGGCGGCTTGACGAAAACGCCCAGCGGCTGATTGCCGAGCATTTGGAGGGATTTGGCGGGCGGACCTCGTCAGATCCGCTCGATCACGCGCTGTTCTTGCGGCTGGTGGCGGATGACCGCGTCCGATTGGATATGCGCAGTTTGGGCGCGCAACCTCCGATGGACGCCTTTGGTCCTGCCGATCAACTAACTTTGGCAGAGGCGGCCATGGCGCGTATCCGTCGCAGCGAACCTTTGGGCAATGAGGACACGCATGCGGCAAGCCAGATCCTGCTTAAAATGCCAACGCCGATGCTGGAGCCTTACTGGCAAGATCTTGTGCGGCTGTCCGAAAACCGCGACATGCGCTGGCAAATGCAAGGCTTGATGACCCGCCTTGCCGATTTTGGCGATGCCGGGGCAGAACGTCTAGTGTTCTTGATCAGTGACGCCCAGACACCAACAGAGGGCCAGTCGCCGCAAGTCTTTGAGGTTCCCTACGGCGCCGGGATGGTCGGACTTTGCCGGATGGGCGCAGGCGCCAGCGCGCAAAAGACCGCTTTGAAAGTGCTGGGAACGGAAGGCAGGCTGGTGTTCAAGGATCGTTTGGCGAACGGGTCTGTCCAAACGCTGATCAGTCTGGGGTTTACGCAGCAAGAGATCACCGAATTTGCCGCAAACGCGCCGGGTTCGATGCGCGCCGACCAACTGCTGGCGGAAATCCGGGACGCAGACAGGACACGCAGCTGCAGCTTTTGAGCGGTGTTGCCTTGCCCCGTGTAGGCGATGCCCTTCCCTTCACGTGGTTGGCCGCATATACCGCCCCGAACCCGACCGGAGCCCAGCGCATGCAGACCAGTGCCAACCTCAACCTGATGATGAAGACGGCGCGCAAGGCGGGTCGCTCGCTGGTCAAGGATTTCCGCGAAGTGGAAAACCTGCAGGTGTCGACCAAGGGGCCCGGCGATTTCGTCAGCAAGGCCGACCGCGAGGCGGAGCGGATCATCAAGACCGACCTGATGGAGGCGCGGCCAACCTATGGCTGGCTGGGTGAGGAAACCGGGGGCGACAAGGGTGAAGATCCGACTCGGCGCTGGATAGTGGACCCCTTGGATGGGACGACGAACTTTCTGCACGGGATGCCGCATTGGGCGATCTCCATCGCGTTGGAGCACAAGGGCGAGATCGTGTCGGGCGTCGTATACGACCCGGCCAAGGACGAGATGTTCTGGGCAGAAAAGGGCGCGGGCTGCTGGCTGAATGACAACAAGCGGATGCGCGTGTCGGGGCGCAAGGTGATGTCGGAGGCGGTATTTGCGACGGGCGTTCCCTTTGGGGCGAAGGCGACGCTGCCCCAGATGATGCAGGATCTGTCACGACTGATGCCGGTTTGTGCAGGCCTCCGGCGCTGGGGGTCGGCGGCGCTGGATCTTGCCTATGTCGCGGCGGGGCGGTTCGACGGCTATTGGGAGCGCGAACTGAACGCCTGGGACATCGCGGCGGGCATCTTGCTGGTGCGCGAGGCGGGGGGAATTGTCGGCGGGTTTGGCGACAGCGATCCGCTGGTGTCCGGGGGGGTGATCGCATCGAACGACGCCTTGGCGGTGCCCTTCCGCAAGACTCTGACGATCTAGCGACGCGGCACACGCGGAATGCCGCTGCGGCCGATCTTGTAGTCGACCGACGGATGCGGTGGTGCGCCACCGGTTTCAACCCAGTATTCCTTGGCCCCGCGCCGTATCCAGACTGGCAGCGTCAGGATCAGCCCTGCCAGAAACCCGCCCACATGCGCCCAATAGGCGACCCCGCCTGCGTCCGACGGGATCGAGACGCCAGAAAAGATCTGGATGCCAAGCCATATCCCCAAGACGATCCAGGCCGGGATCGGAAAGATGCGAAAGATGATGACAAAGATGAACAACACATCGACACGCGCCTTGGGGAACAAGAGCAGGTAGCCCCCCATCACCCCGGCAATCGCGCCGGACGCACCGACCATCGGGATGCCCGATTGCAGGTCCATCGCAGTCTGCAAGGCCGCTGCCGCGACACCACCCGCAAGGTAGAAGAGCAAAAAGAAGACATGGCCCATCTCGTCTTCGAGATTGTCGCCGAAAATCCACAGAAACAGCATGTTGCCTGCCAGGTGCAACCAACCGCCATGCAGGAACATCGAGGTCAGGATGGTCTCATACCCGAAACCTGCCATGATGCGCGCCGGAATGAGGCCCCAGTCAAAGACAAACTGGTTGATGCCCATTTCGGTGTTGGCCGGATAATATGACAAAAACACGAGAATGTTGATCGCGATCAGCGCGATCGTGACAAAGGGCGTTCGCCCGGACGGGTTATGCTCGCGGATCGGCAGCATGCCGCCCCACCCTTTCCGATTGCGGCAAACCGGTCAAGCCGCCAATCCCGTCAGGTCTGTCCAACCTCGGCCAGCAGTTGCGCATTGCCGCCCGAGGCCGTGGTGTCGATGCAGATATGCCGGTGGATGAGCGCGTGGGCCGCGTCGGGCATCTCGCAGATCAGGGGCAGGATCGGGCCTTTGCGTGCGGCGAGGGCCTGGGCGCGGCTGCGGGCACCATCGGCGTCTCCCCACCAGACGGCGGCGGAGAAGCCTTCGAGGCGGG
>JANPBI010000434.1:0-5398 GCA_031430315.1 Rhodobacterales bacterium
TGATCTTGCCGGTCAGGTTGCGTCTGGTCGCATCAGGTTTGATGATCGACAGGGTGCGTTCGGTGGCCATATGGTCCTCGTCTTTTGCTGATGCGCGGGCCCCTGCCCGCACCGGATTTCGCGTGCCTGCTAGCACGCGGGATAGCCCTTGAAAAGCCGATAGCGGCGGGCTTTTCTACGGGCAGCCCCAATGCAAGGTCTGATCGTGTCCACGAGCTCCCCACCCTTCACCCTCGTCGGCTTCGACCATGTCGTCTTTGTCGTCGACGACCTCGCCCGCGCGGTCACCTTTTACCAGTCCCTTCTCGGCTGCGTGCCCGGCTATTCCTACCCCGCACTCGGGATGGAGCAGCTCTGGTGCGGGTCCTCGCTCATCGTCCTTTGGGACATCACCCATCCCGGGGCCGCCGGGGCCATCCCCCCGATCAGGGGAGGCCGCAACGTCGATCACCTTTGCATCGCGACCAGCCCCTTTGCCCCCGAAGCGATGCGCGCGCACCTCGCCGCCCACGGCGTGCAGATCGAACGCGAGGCCACCCCTGGCGGCGCGTGCGGCATGGGCCATTCGTTCTATTTCCGCGATCCTTTCGGCAACCTGTTGGAGGTCAAGGGCCCCGCCGAATACCCCGACGGGCGCGGCTGAACGCCCCCGCACCTGTCACGACACATGCCCGACAGATGCCCGACAGAAACCCGATACTTGCCATACACTCCCAATCCCCTTCCCGGTTGACGCCGCGCCCCGGTTGAGGCAAGCCCCGCCCCATGCTGAAAATCGCCGACATCACCTATTCCGTCGAAGGCCGCCCCTTGTTCGAAGGGGCCTCCGCCACCATTCCCACAGGCCACAAGGTCGGCCTCGTGGGCCGCAATGGCGCGGGCAAAACCACTCTCTTCCGCCTGATCAAGGGTGAACTGGCACTTGAAGGCGGCGAGATCAGCCTGCCCTCCCGCGCCCGTATCGGTGGTGTCGCGCAAGAGGTACCGTCCTCGGAAACCTCGCTTCTGGACACTGTGCTGCAAGCAGATACCGAACGCGCCGACCTTCTGGCCGAGGCCGAAACCGCCCACGACGCCCACCGCATCGCCGAGATTCAAGCGCGTCTTTCCGACATCGACGCGTGGAGCGCCGAAGGCCGTGCCTCCAGCATTCTCAAGGGCTTGGGCTTCGATGCTGAGGCACAACTTAAGCCTTGTTCCGCCTTCTCCGGCGGCTGGCGGATGCGGGTGGCCCTCGCCGGGGTCCTTTTCGCCCAGCCCGATCTCCTGCTCCTCGACGAACCGACGAACTACCTCGACCTCGAGGGTGCCTTATGGCTGGAAAGCTACCTCGCGAAGTACCCCCACACCGTCCTGATCATCAGCCACGACCGCGGCCTGCTCAACCGCGCCGTCCAGGGCATCCTGCATCTCGACGCCAAGAAATTGACCTACTGGACCGGCCCTTACGACCAGTTCGCCCGCCAGATGGCCGAACGCCGCGCCGTCCTGCAGGCCGAGGCGAAAAAGCAGGAACTGCGCCGCGCGCACCTGCAAAGCTTTGTCGATCGTTTCAAGGCAAAAGCCTCCAAAGCCGTCCAGGCCCAGTCCCGCGTCAAGATGCTGGAAAAGATGGTCACGATCACCGCCCCCGAAGATGCCAAGAAAGTCGTGTTCACGTTTCCAAAGCCGGAGGAGCTGTCGCCTCCCATCATCAACATGGATGGCGCGGCGGTCGGCTATGGCGGCCCGCCGGTCCTGCGCAAGCTGAACCTGCGGATTGACCAGGATGACCGGATCGCCCTTCTGGGTCGCAATGGAGAGGGAAAGTCCACTCTTTCCAAGCTGTTAGCAGGTAAACTTATTTCGGTCGAAGGCAAGCTGACGAAGTCCTCGAAACTCCGCATCGGCTACTTTGCGCAGCACCAGGTGGACGAACTCCACATCGACGAGACACCCTTGCAACACCTTATGGCGCTCCGTCCCGCCGAAGGTCAGGCCCGCCTCCGCGCTCGACTCGCAGGCTTCGGCCTGATGGCGGATCAAGCCGAAACCGTCGTCGGTCGCCTGTCGGGTGGCCAAAAGGCGCGCCTGTCGCTCCTCCTCGCCACCATCGACGCGCCCCACCTTCTAATCCTCGACGAGCCAACCAACCACCTCGACATGGAAAGCCGCGAGGCGCTGGTCGAGGCACTGACCGAGTATTCCGGGGCCGTCATCCTCGTCAGTCACGACATGCACCTTCTCGGGCTGGTGGCCGACCGTCTGTGGCTGGTCAAGGGCGGCGCCGTCACCCCTTATACCGAGGATCTGGAGGCCTATCGCCGTCAGCTTCTAGCCGGGGACGACGACACTAAGATCGCCACTAAACCCATTGAGCTAAAAAAGAAAATTAGCCGCGATGACATGCTCGCCATACGTGCCGAAGTGCGCAAGTGCGAAGACCGACTCGCCAAGATCAACGAAATGCGCGATCGGCTGGCCAAAAAACTTGCCGACCCGGAACTCTACGAACCCACCCGCATCGGCGAGTTGGAAACCTGGAACAAGAAGTACGGCGAAGTGATGGAAGCCCTCGACCGCGCCGAAGCGATGTGGCTTGCCGCGCAGGAAAAACTTGAAGCGGCGGCCTGATCCGTTCCAGTTGGCCGAAATATCCCCGCCGGAGGCTTCCCCCCGAAGCCCCATTGCGCCATGCCGGGCCACCCTCTAGCGTTGCGCGATGATCGATAGCGCCTTTCTCATCACCGCCTTTGCCACCCTCTTCGTGGTCATCGACCCGCCGGGTCTGGTGCCCCTGTTTATCGCGCTGACCCGGGGCATGTCGCCTGAACGTCGCCGCGCGATGGCCCTTCGTGCCTGTATCATAGCGTCGTTTCTGTTGCTCGTGTTTGGCCTCGCGGGCGAGTCCATCCTTGGCTTCGTTGGGATTTCCATGCCTGCCTTCCGCATAGCCGGCGGCATCCTTCTGTTCCTGACCGCCCTCGACATGCTCTTTGAACGCCGCACGCAGCGGCGCGAAGGGCAGCAGGCTGACCCTGATCATGACCCATCGGTTTTCCCGCTCGCCACCCCCCTCATCGCCGGTCCCGGGGCCATCGCGTCGATGATCCTGCTGGTCGGCGAATCCGGCACAAGCTGGACCGGTACCGCCTGGGTCATTGGGCTTATGCTGGGCATGATGGCTGTAACCTACGCCTTCCTGCTTGCCTCACCCCCGCTGGAGCGGATGCTGGGCCGCACGGGCACCATCGTGATCACCCGACTCTTGGGGATGCTGCTGGCTGCCCTTTCGGTGCAATTCGTGATCGATGGGATCAAAGGCACCGGGCTGATCGGCTGATGCCCGGCTTGCGGGCTGGCACGCGCCTTCCTATCTATCCAAAAGCCAACGCCGCGGGGCCGAAATGAGCAGCGAAACCATCGCCCAGATTGCTTACCTTGGCCTCATCCTGGTCGCCCTCGGCGGCTGGGCCATCGTGGAATTTCGCGGCCGGATGGGCTTTGCCTTGCGGGCCGCGATGGCCTGGGGGCTGATTTTCCTGGCCGTGGTCGCAGGTTACGGAATCTGGTCGGACGTGAAATCTGACCTGACGCAAAGCGCTGTCGTCCGCGACAATGGGCAGATTGAAATCCCCCGTGCTCAGGACGGGCATTTCTACATGACATTGGACATCAATGGCACGCCGATCCGCTTCATAGCCGACACCGGGGCGACATCGATGGTCCTGACACAAGCGGATGCCGCCCGGATAGGCATCGACCCCGCCAGCTTGGTGTTCGACGGCGAAGCGCAGACTGCCAATGGCACGGTGCGCACCGCCAGTGTACGCCTGCCGCAAGTGGCCTTTGGTCCGCATCTGGACGAGGATTTCCCCGCCTATGTGAACGAGGGCGAACTGGATGGCTCGCTTTTGGGCATGGAATACTTGCAGGCCTTCCGGGTAGAGCTTGACGGCAACAAGATGACCCTTCGGCGCGAGATGGACTAGGCAAACCCTGCGTTGCCCGTACCTTAACCGGCAGTCTTTTCCATCTTCATCTGCCAGCTGCCGCTGTCCTCAGTCCAGTATTGCGCCGGATGACCGCCTTCGGTGACCTGCCGCCAGAGGCCTCGTGCGGCATCTACCGCCGCCTCGTCGCCACCGTCGAACAAGACCCAGACCCGCTCCAGTGCGGCCATCTCGGCCAAGTCCGGCACCGCGCCGTCGATCAGCGCCAGGACCTCGGCGTTATTGAAAATCGCCTCCTGTCCCAACAACACTGGCTGGTCGACATCCTGCGCTCCGCCCGCCAGACCATGCGGCAGAAATCCGTCGGCAGGGTTGGTCCACAAAAGATGATCCAGCCGCGCCAAATGCCCGCCATCACTGCCCCGCACCATCACGCGCCAGCCCCGCGACCGGGCCCGCCCGATCAGTGTTATCAGCGTGTCGTCCGCCCCCGACCGCGTCAGGTGATAGAACATCACGACGCCCATGCGTCAGATCTCAAATCGGTCGCGCACCAGCCGGTCGAGCGCCATCACCCCCCAGCCGGTGGCTCCCTTGGGTGCAAGAGCCGTTTCGGATTTGACCATGGCTGTCCCCGCGATATCCAGGTGGCACCACGGTACGTCCGGCTTGACGAACCGGGCAAGGAACTGGGCGGCGGTGATCGCGCCGCCATCGCGCCCGCCGACATTCATCATGTCGGCGATGCGGGATTTGAGTTTCGCGTCATAGGCCTCGCCCATCGGCATGCGCCAGGCCCCTTCGCCTTCTGCGTCGCAGGCCTTCAAAAGGGCATTGCAGAAGTCGTCATTGTTGGAAAAGACGCCGGTCCGTTCATGGCCCAACGCCACGATGATCGCACCGGTCAATGTGGCAAGGTCCACCATTGCCTGCGGGGCGAACCGGTCTTGGGCGTACCACATCACATCGGCCAGCACCAAACGCCCTTCTGCGTCGGTGTTGATGACCTCGATCGTGTCGCCCTTCATGGATTTGACCACGTCGCCGGGACGCTGCGCCTTGCCATCAGGCATGTTTTCAACCAGCCCCACCAGCCCCACGACGTTGGCGCGCGCCTTGCGCATGGCCAGGGTCCGCATGACTCCCGCAACGACCGCGGCCCCGCCCATGTCCATTGTCATCTCTTCCATGCCGCCAGCGGGCTTGATGGAAATACCGCCTGTGTCGAACACCACGCCCTTGCCGATCAGCGCAAGGGGGGCAATCCCTTTCTTGCCGCCAAGCCACTGCATAACTACGATCTTAGAGGGCATCTCCGACCCTTGACCGACGCCCAGTAAGGCCCCCATGCCAAGTACGCGCAGCTCGGCTTCGTCCAGAATTTCCACCTCCAGCCCCAGTTCCTGCATGGCGGCAAGACGGGCGGCGAAATCCTCAGTCGTCAGGACGTTGGCCGGTTCATTGAC
>JANPBI010000435.1:0-7284 GCA_031430315.1 Rhodobacterales bacterium
CGATCCGGTCATCGCCGCCTGCGATCTTGGCCGTTGGGCCCCGCCCGCCGGACGCGGCACGCGCGAACGCATCATGACCGATCCGGTGGATGAAAGCGGCTTTGACCTCATCGATGATGCGTTTAATGCCAATCCGGCTTCCATGGCCGCCAGCCTTGATGTCCTCATCGCGGCCAGACCCGAGGACGGCATCGGCCGGATCGGGGCCGGGCGGCGTATTGCCGTTCTGGGCGACATGCTGGAACTCGGTCCCACCGAAGCAGACCTTCATGCCGCCATCGCCCGACATCCCGGCCTGGATAGCATTGCCACCATCCATTGCGTCGGTCCGCGCATGCGCGCGCTCTGGCAGGCCTTGCCGCGCCGGCAGCGCGGGGAATGGGCCGAGACCGCCGCCGGCCTGGTGCCTCGCGCACGGGGCCTGATCGACGCCGGCGACATAATTCTGGTCAAAGGATCCAAAGGGTCGAAGGTCAGTCTGGTCGTTGACGCGTTGCGCAAACTGGGGCAGTCCGGCAGCACGGCGAAAAAGGGGACGGCGTAGATGTTGTACTGGTTGACCGAATTTTCCGACGGCGGCGACGCTTTCAACCTGTTTCGCTACATCACCTTTCGCGCAGGGGGTGCTTTTGCCACGTCGCTTTTGTTCGGCTTCATCTTTGGCCAGCCGCTGATCAATCTGTTGCGCCGACGTCAAGGAAAGGGTCAGCCGATCCGCGATGATGGCCCGCAAAGCCACTTCGTCAAGGCCGGAACACCCACCATGGGGGGTCTTCTGATCCTCTCGGCGCTCATGGTGTCGACGCTTCTCTGGGCGCGTCTGGACAACCCCTATGTCTGGATCGTGCTTCTGGTGACGCTGGCCTTTGGGATGATCGGCTTTGCCGATGACTATGCCAAGGTGACCAAGCAGAACACGAAAGGCGTCTCGGGACGCCTGAGGTTTGGCCTTGGCATCGTGATCGCCGGGCTTGCGGTTTATGCCGCGTCCAACTTCCATCCCGCTGGCTTGACCAACCAGCTGGCGCTACCTTTTCTCAAGAACACGTTGATCAATCTGGGGGTGTTCTTTGTGCCTTTCGGCATCATCGTCATCGTAGGCGCGGCGAATGCGGTCAACCTGACGGACGGCCTTGACGGTCTGGCCATCATGCCTGTGATGATTGCGGCAGGCACGCTCGGCATCATCGCCTATGCAGTGGGCCGCGTCGACTTCACCAACTATCTTGACGTCCATTACGTGCCCGGCACGTCCGAGCTGATCATCTTTTCAGCGGCCCTGTTCGGCGGCGGCCTGGGGTTCTTGTGGTACAACGCTCCTCCGGCCGCGGTCTTCATGGGCGATACCGGCTCGCTGGCCCTTGGCGGCGCGCTTGGCGCGATGGCCGTCTGCATCAAGCACGAGATCGTGTTGGCCATCGTCGGCGGACTGTTTGTGGTCGAGGCTTTGTCTGTGATCATCCAGGTCCTCTACTTCAAGCGCACCGGCAAGCGCGTCTTCCTGATGGCCCCGATCCACCACCATTTCGAAAAACGCGGCTGGGCCGAACCGCAGATCGTGATCCGGTTCTGGATCATCAGCCTGATCCTGGCGATGATCGGACTGGCCACGCTGAAGGTGCGATAAGCGGCCATGCGCGAGGCCGACCTCTATCCACCCCTCAAAGCCTATCTAACGGCCCAGGGCTATGCGGTAAAGGCCGAGATCGGTGATTGCGACATCCTCGCCCGCCGCGGCGATGAAGCGCCGCTTGTGGTCGAGATGAAGACCACCTTTTCGCTGCAGCTAGTGATGCAGGGCGTGGCACGGCAGACACTTTCGGAAACCGTCTATCTGGCAGTTCCAGTGTCGGCAAAGCGCGGCTGGGCCCTGCGCTACCGTGACATCATCGCCCTTTGCCGCAGGCTTGGACTTGGCCTGCTGGCCGTGGATGCAGCGCAAGGCACCGTCACCGCGCATCTTGACCCCGCTCCCTACTCCCCGCGCAAATCCGCACCGAGGCTTGGACGGCTCTTGCGTGAGTTCGACCGCAGGGTGGGTGATCCGAACATCGGCGGCACCACGCGCACACCGCGCATGACCGCCTACCGGCAGGACGCGCTGCGCTGTGCGGCGGAACTTACCCGATCCGGCCCCGCCCGCGCCATGCTTGTGGCCCGCGCCACGGGTGTCGCCCGCGCTGGCCCCCTGATGCGTGCCGATCACTACGGCTGGTTTGAGCGTGTCGGCACCGGCGTCTATGCGCTCAGCCCGCAAGGCGCAGCAGCGGTGGCCGCACATCAACCCGCCATTGCGGCGCTGCTTTCAGCCTGACGCGTCGACGACCCGGCACCGCCCGCTCTAGACACCGTGTCGGCAATGTCGGATCGTCGCACCATGGAAGACGCGCCCCAAATTCGACCCGCCCACCCGATGCGCCTGACGCCCGCAATCGCGGCCCTCGTGACACCGTATGAAGGTCCAGCGCTAGAAGAACCGGACCTCGAACTGGCCACCGAAGACGACCACGTCGCGGCCTATGCTCGATTGATGGCGAACCGGCCCGCCGATGGCGAAGTTTGGCTTTTCGCCTATGGCTCGTTGATCTGGAAACCGAACTTCGCCCATGACGCTGAAGGCGTCGCCAGGGTGCATGGCTGGCACCGTGCCTTTTGCATTGGCTGGATGCGGGCTTTCCGCGGCAGCCCTGATCGGCCCGGTCTCATGATGGCGCTGGAGCTTGGCGGGTCTTGCCAGGGCGTCGCGTTCCGCCTGCCCAAGGGCCAAGTGGAGGAAAACCTCATGCCGATCATCCGCCGCGAGCTGCCGTTCAAGTCAAGCGGCATGGAGGCCCGCTGGCTCAGTGGTCGCACGCCCCAGGGCCCGCGCCAGATGATCGGCTTTCCATTGATCCGCCATTCGGCGTGGCATGTCACCGGTTTGACCGAGGACGAGATCGCGGCAGTGCTGGCAACCTCGGCTGGCCCTGCGGGCACTATGGCCGAATATCTGCAAAGCACGGTCAGCCATCTTGAGGAACGCGGCATCCGTGATACCTATCTTTGGCGAATGCAGGATCTGGTCGCCAGGCGGATCGAGGTCCCCAAAGCCTAGGCCAACACGCGCCCTCAGCCCAGTTCACCATTTCGCGCGCTTGCCGCCGCTTGCGCCCTGCCGACCCTATCTTTCGCCGATGAAACGGACCCCGCCAAGATGACCTGTGCGGAGTAGTCCGCAATAGACAAGGACGGCAGGATGAAGGTGACCGAAGCCATGCATATGGCCAGTCCCGACGCCGCGGTGGCGATGGACGATGCGATGGCCGAAGAGGCGATGAAATTGACCATGACCCAATGCGAGGGCCAGCCCGACATGATGGCCCTTGACGCGATGATGATGAAGTAAGACGACGGGGCAGGGGGGATGCAGGCTCTGCCCGACCCCTGCCTGCTGCGGCAATCCGGCGCCCTTGGTGCCGACCTTTTGCGGGCCCCTTGCATCGCGGGCGCCGACGCCGAGAATGGTCGCCTTATTCCGACACCCCGAGGCCTGTCATGCCTTCAACCCTGAACACCTCCATCCTCGGCATCTACGAGACTCACCTGCCGGTCTCCGACCTGCAACGGTCGATCGCATTCTACCGTGACAAGGTCGGGCTCACGCTGGCCGCCGAGTTCCCCGAACGCGGTATCGCGTTTTTCTGGGCGGGCGGCAAGGATGCGGGCATGCTCGGTCTTTGGTCGGCAGGTGTGGGCCCTTTGCGCATGACGCTCCACTTCGCGTTTCGCTGCCCCAAGGACACGGTCCTCAACGCGTGCCGTACCCTAACCGAGTCCGGTGTAACCCCGTTAGGTTTCAACGGCGAACCCAGCAACGAACCTGTTGTCCACGGCTGGATGCCTGGCCTTGCGGTTTACTTCAGCGACCCGGACGGACACTCCATCGAATTCCTGCATGTCCTCGACGCGGCCCCAGACCCGAGCTTTGGCGTGAAGCCCTACTCGTCATGGCTGGCACGCTCACAAGGCGGCACCTGACCCCGCCCCTTCGCCGAAAGCGGCACTCAACCCATTCCCCCTTTCCCTTTCCGATTGGCTCAAATATCCCACGGGGGGTGCGGGGGGTGTGAAACCACCCGCTTCCGACAGGAGACACCCATGATCCCCGTCATCGGCTATTCGGGCCACAAGGTCGCCGTCCTCGGCCTCGGTCGCTCCGGCCTTGCCGCCGCCCGCGCGCTGACCGCTGGCGGTGCCATCCCTCTCTTGTGGGACGACAGCCCCGAGGCGCGCCAAAAAGCCGAAGCCGACGGCCATATCCTGACCGACCTCACCCGCGCCAACGCGCTGGAGGGCGTCGCCACCCTGATCACCAGCCCCGGCATACCCCACCTTTACCCTGTCCCCCACCCGGTGATCGCCCGCGCGATGGACCTCGGCATCCCGGTCGACAACGACATCGGCCTCTTCTTTCGCAGCTTTGCCACCGATGCCTGGGACGATTTCGAGATCGCCCCCCGCGTCATCGCCGTGACCGGCTCAAACGGCAAATCGACCACCACTGCGCTTATCCACCACATCCTGCAGGTCGCCGGTCGTCCGACCCAGATGGCGGGCAATATCGGGCGCGGGGTCCTTGACCTTGATCCCGCCCAGGACGCCGAGGTCATTGTCCTGGAACTCAGCAGCTACCAGACCGACCTTGCCCGCAGCCTGACCCCCGACATCGCGATCTTCACCAACCTCTCGCCCGATCACCTGGATCGGCATGGCGGCATGGGCGGCTATTTCGCTGCCAAGCGCCGTCTCTTTGCCGAAGGCGGCCCCGACCGCGCGGTGATCGGCGTGGATGAAGTGGAGGGGCGCTATCTCGCCGACCAGCTGGCCGAAGGTCCCGGCGACGACCGCGTCATCCGCATCTCGTCGGGGCAGAAGCTCGATGCATTTGGCTGGTCCGTTTTTGCCCGCAAGGGGTTCCTCGCCGAATGGCGCAAGGGGCGGCAAGTGGCGTCGATCGACCTGCGCCCCATGTCGGGCCTTCCCGGCGCGCATAACCACCAGAACGCCTGCGCCGCCTATGCCGCCGTCCGGGCGCTCGGGATCGCGCCAAAACTGATCGAGGGCGCGCTGGACACATTCGCGGGTCTGCCCCATCGCAGCCAGTTGATCCGCGAAAGGGACGGGGTCAGGTTCGTCAACGACAGCAAGGCCACCAACGTGGATAGCGCCGCCAAAGCGCTGCAGGCCTTTCCCCGCATCCGATGGATTGCGGGCGGCATGGGCAAGGACGGCGGCATCGCGGCGCTGCAGCCCTTCCTCGGGTCCGTGGTCAAGGCCTATCTGATCGGCCATTCCGCCCGCGATTTCGCCCTGCAACTCGGGGCAACCCCGCACGAGATCTGCGAGACGATGGACCGCGCCGTCACCCGTGCCGCAGCCGAGGCGGAATCCGGTGATGTCGTCCTGCTCGCTCCGGCAGCAGCCAGTTTCGACCAATACCCGAACTTCGAAAAACGCGGCGAGGACTTCACCGCGCAGGTGGCAGCACTGTAGGGCGGGGCTCACCCCGCCGCCTGCGCGCCCCGAAAACGGCAGGGTGAACCCCGCCCAACACCCAATAAAAAAGGTGCGTGCAAGCACGCACCCTACGTCCGCGCGGACCCTACCGCGCGCGAAGGTCTCATCCCCGCCGAAACGGCACCTGCACCACCGCCGCGCAATCCGCCGCCGTCTCGCCGGTGCATTCCGCCGGGGCCTTGACCTTTGGCGTCATCGTGACGGCCAGCGCGGGTACCGCCAATAGGGGCAGAACCGCCAGTGCCGCAAACAAAGTCTTGGTCATCATACGTCCTTTCCAGTTTGTCTGATGGTGCAGGGTGCAAATTCGCAACTCGGCCCGACCAGTTCACGAAGCAGGCTGATGGCCACAAAACCCTGTGGACGCGCCCCTCCACCCTTCACCCTGCCCAAACCATTTTTTTTTCAAGGCTTTTGCTGTGAAATGGCCCAGTTACAAGCGGGGGTTGTGCCTATTTCCGCAGTGGTTCCGTCCAGGGTTGCACAGGGCGCTGCGGACCCCGCCTTTTGTTGGCGCGCGGGGCCGCAAGGCCGGTTTGACATCGCCTAAAACGCCTGCCGCGCAATCCACAGGCACACCCGCCGACACGCGTGGCCACACGCTCGGCCTGCACCAATTCCTGCTAGCCATCTCCCTGAATCCGCGCTATTCTTTTACCTAAGTCCGGGGGTACATCCGGGCACGAGGCAGCAGCAAAGAAACCAGGCGGTCCCCATGACGGAAATGGCTTATGGCTCGATGCCCGCAAGGGTGGCCGAGCCTGTCCTCCCACGCTGGTGGCGGACCATCGACAAATGGACGCTGACGTCTGTGCTTGTGCTGTTTGCCATCGGGATGCTCCTGACCCTCGCGGCCTCGGTGCCCCTGGCTGAACGCAACAACCTCGATCCCTATCACTATGTGCAGCGGCAGGCCTTTTTCGGCGGCCTTGCCCTTGTCGTGATGGTTGCCATGTCGATGATGCCCCCGAACCTTGTGCGCCGGATCGGGGTGCTCGGTTTTGGCCTCGCCTTTGTGGCGCTGGCGCTTTTGCCCTTTTTCGGCACCGATTTCGGCAAGGGGGCCACGCGGTGGTTCAGCCTTGGCTTTGCGTCGCTGCAGCCCTCCGAATTCCTCAAGCCCGGCTTTGTCGTGCTTGTCGCCTGGTTGATGGCCGCAAGCCAGGATGTGCAGGGCCCGCCGGGCAAGCTTGTCTCGTTCGGCGTGACGCTGGTCGTGGTCCTGTTCCTGGCGTTCCAGCCTGACTTTGGCCAGGCCCTGCTGGTCCTGTTCAGCTGGGGGGTGATCTATTTCATCGCGGGCGCGCCGATCGCATTGATTGGGACCGTCATGGCCCTGGCCGGCGGCGCAGGTCTTTTGGCCTATGAAAGCTCTGAACATTTCGCCCGCCGCATCGACGGCTTCCTGACCCCCGATCTCGACCCGCGCACCCAGCTTGGCTACGCCATGAACGCCATCCAGGAAGGCGGCCTTTTCGGTGTCGGCATTGGCGAGGGCCAGGTGAAATGGTCGCTGCCCGACGCCCATACCGATTTCATCATCGCCGTCGCTGCCGAGGAGTTTGGTCTGATCCTCGTCCTGCTGATCCTTGCCTTGTATGGCCTGATCGTCGTGCGCAGCATGATCCGCCTGACGCGTGAACGCGATCCGTTCGTGCGGTTGGCGGGCGCGGGCCTTGCCTGCATCTTTGGGGTGCAGGCGATGATCAACATGGGGGTCGCGGTGCG
>JANPBI010000436.1:0-3683 GCA_031430315.1 Rhodobacterales bacterium
TTTGACCATGGCGATGAAGCTTGGGGCCTCTTCAAACATTTTCCCCAGCCGCGCGCGTTCATGCTCCAGTTCGCGGCGCAGCATGATTTCTTTGGTCGTTTCGGTGCAGGCACAGAACATGCCAGAAATCGTTCCGTCCTCATGTTGCAGCGGTGTGTGCGAAAACGAGAAATGAGCTTCTTCGCTTTGGCCGTTGCGCCGAAGGCGCACCTCAAGATCCGGTATGAAAAGCGATTCTCCAGCATACACCTGCTTGGCCATCGACTCGACGACGGGCCTGACGTCGGTCCATACATCCAGAAGTTTCGCGCCCAGTGCAGCGGGATGTCGATCACCACAAATCTCGGCATACCCGTCGTTGTAAATCAGATGATAGTCCGGCCCCCAAATCACAAACATTGGCTGGCGCGAGCGTAAAACCAGACTGGTCATGGATTGCAAAAGCGCGGGCCAGTGTTCTGGCGGGCCAAACGGGTGCTGTGACCAATCCATCGCGCGCAAATGGACGCCAGCATCGCCGCCATTTTGCAGGAATGGTGGCATGGTCATGACGTTCGTGACTTGGATCGGCTGGGCCAGAATCATCGCTTTCGCCTCCCGGTTGTTGGTCGAGAAGGCACCAAAAATACTTTTCGAGCAACATTCAAAGACATCATCATGGTTCACTCCCCTGGCCAAGCTTTGTCAGGGACATGAGATGGGCTTCTCACTGACCGGCCTCGCCGAAGCTTTCGAACCATACGAGAGTAAACATGGCACAGATGGCCCGCTGTAAGATGACTGCTTTCGACTGCTGCTTTGCAGCATCTGACGTCAATGCGAATGACGGCTTTGGGCCGATCTTGTTTCGCTGAGTCCCGCGCTCTAGCTCTTCATGGCCCGCCGCCATGCTCCAGGCCCTACCCCATTCAACCGCGAGAATATCCGCGTGAAATGGCTTTGGTCTGCAAACCCGCAATCAAGGGCGATATCCGCGAGGTCACGTTCTGCGGTCAGCAGCAGATCCGTGGCCCGTCTGATCCGGCCTGTTTGCAGCCAGTCATGCGGGGTCATGCCGACCGACGCCTTGAATGCCCGGGAAAAATGCGCCAGCGACAGCCCGCATGCGTCGGCAATATCTTGTAGCGAAATTTGCTGCGACAGATTTGCTGCAATGAATTCCTTGGCGCGGCTTTCCTGCCAGGGCGCCAATCCGCCTTGGTGCAATAAGGATTTTGTCATACCGCCATAGGCTTGGGCAAAATGGGCACCAAGGCCCAGCATGACGTGATCCTGCAACAGCCTGCTCGACTGATCGGGCGAGGCGAGTGCGCCCAGGATGTAATCCTGCAGACGCCCGACGACCGGATCGTGGGTCCGCCATCCATCCGGTGCCTGGAGTGTGGAAATCTTCTGCGCCCCGGCATCCTCGGCGATCTCGTCCAGCGCCAGTTTCGGGATGTGGAACATCAGCGTATCGACCGGATGAGTGAGCCTGCCATGCGGCTCCTCGGCCAGGTCAAAGATGCTGAGCGTTGCGCGCGGGGCCGATTCCGCTGGCGTGTATTTTCCGTCGACCCAGAAATCATGCGCGGGATGCGCGCGCAACTGAAACAGGATGACGTGCGCGTCGTCCGCAGGCATCCCGGCGATCACCCCGTCCTCGACATTCCTCGGCGCAAAGCGGGTTACGCTGATCGCGGTGCTTCGGGTCGGCGTCACAAGCCGCGGGCCGTCGCCGGGGAAACGGGGACCGCGCGTGTCGATTTGCATTTTTCTGGCCAAGGCCATGTGTGCCGTCCTAATCGGGTCTGTGTGATGTCCCAAAGCGGGGAACGGGTGTCGGGCAAAACCCTAGCATGTTTGGAACGACAGCGTTGGTATGTTGTAGCGCTGCCGGATTGTCGGCACCTCTCCGCTTGGCGCGCGCATCCGTCAACGCGAACTTTGCTGGTCCGGGACACAGACCGAGCATGAAAACGGCCAGTGCAGGTTTCCCCGCGCTGGCCGTTATCACCGCTTTAATCGATCAGGCCGGGGCCAAGAATTTTACTGCCGAACGTTTCGGCCAACGCCACAAACTCCGCCGGGCTAAGGCCTGCAAGGTTCGAGAAAAGATTTTCGATGCCGCCGGGCGTGAACATCGTCCGCATCTGCGCCGGTTTGCCGGACAGATTGGCCCACGTGTGTGCCGCACCCGCCGGGATAACCACGATTGTACCAGCCGGCCCTTCGAATTGGTGGCCGCTGCACAGGAAGGTGACTACCCCGTCCAACACTTCGAAGATTTCGTCCTCGATGTGGGAATGCAACGGCGGGCCTGCCTCGGGCGCTATGCGATGCTCCATGATCGTAAAGCGCCTGCCCACCATGCCCGAGTGAACCCGGATTGTGGCACTTTCGCCGGGGACAACGTCAAACCAGACCCCATTGTCTGGTCTGGCGATGATTGCGCGGCCGGAGGTGCCGATCGCCTCTGCCTGACCCAATGGTCGTTGTTGTTGAGTGTTCATCGTCAGTACTTTCCATTTTCATGTATCTGGGCCTGATCCAGCCACAGTGCGCGACACGCGAAAGGCCCCGGATGAGGCCCCGATCATCGGACCCTCTGATATGGATTTAGACGCAAACCTGCGGGATTGATTGACGGATCCGAACGTCCTTGGACCGATACTGCGGACATCTGCAGTCAAGGAAACAAGGAGTGTTGTCGGCCTTGGTCATCCAGTGAACGTCTTGGCGGATCAGGGCCATGCGATTATTTCGCCATGGGCGGTTCTGGGCCGAGTGCGTTTTTCCACATGCCTTCAACTGGGCCAAGGCGGCAGCGCTTTGCAGCAAACAACGCGTCAAGCCCCCTGTGCCGTGCGCGATCAGCCCGGCAGTGTGACGATGATCGCGCCACGATCAGTGGCCACAACGGTGTGTTCGTATTGCACAACTGGTGCGTGTGGCGCGCTGTAGAGGGTCCAGCCATCATCGCCTGATTTGGCCCATACCCCGCCTTTGGACAAGAACGGCTCGACGGTCAGCACCAGACCGTTGTTAATCCGCCGCTTGTCACCTCGGGTGGGCCAAGTTGCCACCTCTTAGGGATACTCATGGAGGGCTCTGCCGACACCGTGGCTGGCGAGGTTGCGGATCAACGTATAATCCCTGGCTTGTGCAAAGCGCCCGATGGCGTTGCCGATGCCTGCCAGCGGCTTGTCGTGGCCAACCTGCGCGATGCCGATCTGCATCGCCCGTTTGCCATCGCGGCACAGCCGTTTCAGCGACGGACGGACCGAACCCATGCAGAACGTGGCTCCGGTATCGGCAAAGGTGCCGTTCTTGCAGGCCGAGACATCAATGTTGACAAGATCGCCGGCCGCAATTACCCGGTCGCCCGGGATGCCATGCGCAATTTCCCCATTGACGCTGATGCAGGTTGCCCCCGGAAAATCATAGGTGGCTTCCGGCGCGGAGGTGGCACCTTCGTGCTGCAGAAGTGCGCGACCGATCCGGTCTAACTCTCTGGTCGTCATGCCGGGTTCCATCGCCTTGGCTATCGCGTGCATGGTGTTCGCCACGATGCGGCTAATGTCTTTCAGTGCGTCCAGTTCGTCTTGATTGGTGATTGTCATTTTATGGCTCATCATGGCGGGGGTTGCAGGCCTGTAACACCGGGGGGTCGCATTGTCCCGTTTTGCTGCCGGTGCGCCGCG
>JANPBI010000437.1:0-7262 GCA_031430315.1 Rhodobacterales bacterium
GCGGCGCGATTGTCCAGCCGGATTTGCACGGCGCCGGGTTTGTCGATGCATATCAGGGCAACGCGCATGGTCTATTCCTGTTTCAGGGGGCGGGACAAAAGCGACTGGATCGCCTCGGCAACGCTGAAGCCATTGTCGAAAAGGTCGACCAGAACCGTGGTGATCGGCATATCGATCCCCAGGGTCGCGGCAAGTTTGGCTGCGGCACGCGCGGTGGCAATCCCTTCAACCGTGACGCCCACGTTGACACCCCCGCCTCGACCCAGGGCAAGGCCATAGGCAAAATTGCGCGATTGCGTTGACGTGCAGGTCAGCACCAGATCACCGAAACCTGAAAGTCCCATTAGGGTTTCGGGCCGCGCACCTAGGCGCACCGCCAGTCGCTGCATTTCGGCGAACCCACGCGTCATCAAGGCAGCGCGCGCGCTTTCGCCCATCCCTTCGCCGATGCAGGCTCCGCAGGCTATCGCGATGACATTCTTAAGCGCGCCACCAAGCTCTGCACCGATGACATCCGTATTGCGGTAGATCCGCAACGACGGCACCGCAATCAACCGTTGCGCTGCCAGTCCCGCCGCATCGTCCGCCGAGGCAAGCGTCAGTGCCGTGGACAATTGCCGCGCAATATCGGCGGCAAAGCTGGGACCGGTCAGCGCCATCCCAACAGCATTCGGGCAGGCTGCATGGATCACCGCTGTCGGCCCCTGCAGCGTTGCGAGATCAATTCCCTTGCAACAGGCGATCAGCACGCGCCCGTCCAGAAAATCGGCTTGCTCCGCGACAAAAGTCCGCAAGGCCTGCATCGGCATCGTCAATAGCAGGACATCGCAATCCGCAAGCTCGCGCAGGTCGGCGGTGACATACACGCCTGCCGGAACGTCCACCCCCGGCAGTCTTGGCGATCGCCGGGTTTCGCCAAGGACGTGCATTGCAGCGGCATCACGTCCCCATAGCTTCGCAGCCCGACCATATTGACCGTGAACTACGGCCAAAGCGGTCCCAAAGGCCCCGGCCCCCACGATCCCGATCATGCCTTTGCCCCCTTCTTGCCCGACCCGATCATCCCGGGTGCAGTCGCATCCAACGGCCAGCGCGGTCGCGCCAAAAGTTCATGCCCATCTTTTGCGCCGTCGCGGAAAAGTTCGATCCCCGCCCAAGCGATCATCGCCGCATTGTCGGTACATAGGGAAAGGGGTGGGGCCAGCATGGGAACACCGGATTGTTTCGAAACAGTCTCTAGCGCCGCCCGAATGGTCTGATTTGCGGCAACGCCGCCTGCAACCGCAAAGGCTGGCATCGTTGGCTTCAGGGATAGATACACGGCCAATGCGCGGCGCAACTTTTCGGCGAGTACGTCCGCCACTGCTTCCTGAAATCCCGCACAAAGATCGCGGCGGTCTTGCGCCCTTAGTCCACCCTGTGCTGCGACCATGGCATCCCGGGCGCGCAAGACCGCCGTCTTCAACCCCGAAAAGCTGAGGTCGCAACCTGGTCGATCCAACAAGGGTCTGGGAAAGGAAAAACGGCGGCCATCACCGGCCAGCGCTTCGACCTCCACAGCCGGACCTCCGGGCTGGGGCAGCCCCAGAATCTTGGCTGTCTTGTCAAAGGCTTCGCCGGGTGCATCGTCTATGGTCCCCCCCAGTCGCTGGAACCGGTCCGGGCTGTGGGCAATCAGAAACTGACAATGTCCGCCCGACACCAGCAGCATCAGGTAAGGAAAGGGCTGGTCGTCCGTCAATCGGGGGGTCAAAGCATGTCCTGCAAGGTGGTTCACCCCGATCAAGGGCAAGCCCGTCGCCGCAGCAAGACCCTTGGCAAGCATCACCCCGGAAAGAACTCCGCCGATCAGACCTGGCCCAGCGGTCACCGCAATGCCGTCCAGCGCGCCTAGGTCGACTTTGGAAAGCCGCAAGGCCTGCTCAACGCAATGGTCCAGACGTTCAGCATGCGCACGCGCCGCTATTTCCGGAACGACGCCGCCAAAGCGTGCGTGCAGGCTGGACTGCCCCTGGACGACCGAAGACAGAATTCGCGGAATCCCATTGGACTGCACGACCGCAGCCGCGCTGTCGTCACAACTGGATTCAATGCCAAGAAAGAGGATCGGCCGGGTCATGGTCTGCCGTTGCCAGGATGATCCAAGGCAGGTAACACCGGATGCATGGTCATACAATCCCGTGCCCTGCCCGTGATCATGACACGCCCCGCAGATCAAGGTCGGCGGTTCGTTGACCGGCTGGTCGAAGATGCCGGGGACCGGATCCGGCTGATCCACAGCCCCCTGCTTGTGCCGCAGTTTCTGTCGCCGACAGTGCCCGATCTGGATTTTACGGCGGTGATTTTCACCTCCCAAACGGCCGTGAAGGCCATGGCGCAACATGTTCTTCCTGACAATATCCTGCCACGCCTCGCCTTTTGCGTCGGAGACCAGACAGCGAATGCGGCACGGGCCGCAGGGTTCGACGCCTTGTCCGCGCATGGGGATGCCGACCGTCTCGTTGGAGAAATCCAACGCAGCGGCATGCGTGGTCCATTCCTGCATTTGCGAGGGCATGACGTTCGCGGCGAGATCGCAGATAGGCTCAATACTGCGGGAATAGAGACGTATGAGGCGGTGGTTTATATTCAAGAAGCACAGTCGCTCGCCCCCGCTGCGCAAGCGGTTTTTGCTGACGACGCGCCTGTCATCATCCCCCTCTTCTCGCCCAGGACAGCGCAGATTCTGGTGCGGCAGATGTCCAAAATCGTCGTCCGACCGCCGATTTTCACTGTATCGCTGAGCCGGGTAGTATCCGCAGAATGGCAGGGCCAGCCCCGCCAGCGTGACGATCTTGCCTCAATGCCTAATCAGGATGCCATGATAGCCGCCTTCCGAGACGCGCTGGTTGCCGCCGAGTCCGCTTGAAGGGCGCGCCACCACAAGAGTAGGCTAGCGCCATTCCGGGACAGGTTTTGTCTAAAGGGGGATTCGTATCCATGGCTGATCGCAACCGCGCAAAAGACCCTCTGCCGCTAGATGCCGTGTCTGCCCCGGATGCCCTTGAAACGTTACTGGGTGAGCCTGTTGCCGAACCGCCGCCATTTGTGAGTGATGCGCCGACGCCGGCTGATCAGGTCCCCTCCCAGTCCTCCCCAATCTCTGCGGGATCATCCTCGTTCTTTCCCGCCTTGGGCGGCGGGGTGATTGCAGCGATCCTGGGATTTGGTCTTTCCCATTTCAACGTCTTGAACCTGCAACCACCCGCGCCAGACCTGACTGCGCTGACTGACCGCCTTTTAGCTGCTGAGACGTCCTTGACGGCTGCCCAAGACAGCCTGTCGGCCATGCAGAAAAGGGCTCTAGCCCCGCTGAAACCCGATCCAGATCTGCAGAACCGTGTTGTGACGCTGGAGGCTGCGGCAGCCAATCCCCCGGATGTCCCAGGGTTGGGGGCGCTGACGTCTCGGATCGATGGACTTGAGGCAAGGCTAGCCGAAATTGCAGCCTTGCCGTCTGACGGGACAGGAATCTCTGCGGCAGCTTTGTCCGCCCTCCAGGCCGACATCCGCGCACTCAAGGCCGCAGGCCCCAACACTTCTCAGGACCTGACCGCGATGGTTGACGATACGATCGCCCAAATCAACGCGGCTAAGGCCGAGGCCGAAGACATGGCGTCCAAAGCCGCCGCCGTGGCGCA
The DNA here is from genome assembly GCA_031430315.1 of Rhodobacterales bacterium. Taxonomy (GTDB): domain Bacteria; phylum Pseudomonadota; class Alphaproteobacteria; order Rhodobacterales; family Rhodobacteraceae; genus JAJNPS01. The sequence goes on from JANPBI010000437.1 coordinate 3,681, forward strand.
AACGTCGCTGCAGTCCGCCGCCATTGCTCAACTGCGATCCGCATTGGACAGCGGCGGTGCCTTTTCAGGGGCTTTGGCATCGCTGGAGGGCATTGATGTCGCCCCGGCGCTTGCGACGCATGCTGCAACGGGGCTGCCAACGCTTGATGCCCTTCAAGACAGCTTTCCTGATTCGGCCCGGTTGGCATTAGAGGCAGCCTTGCGCGCAAACATGGGGGAAAGTTGGACGTCCCGGGTCAGCACTTTCCTGCGCAGCCAAACCGGCGCGCGGTCCTTGACCCCGCGTGAAGGGAACGACCCCGACGCCATCCTGTCACGCGCCGAGGCAGCGCTGACGCAGGCCGATCTGGACACGACTCTGTCGGAAATTGCGACATTGCCACCCGAGGCCGTCCTGGCCATGGAAGACTGGACCACACTTGCAGATCGACGGCGGCAAGCCGAGATCGCCCTTGCCGATCTTGTCGCGACGATCGAACAATAGGGGGCGCTGATGATCTGGTCTTTGACGCGCGCTCTCTTGTTTCTTGCCGCCATTGTGTTGCTGGCTGTCGGCGCGGGAGCTTTACTCGACACAGGTGGCGGCATCCGGTTGGCGGCAGCCGGCTATGAGTTCACCCTTGGGCCGCTGCAGGCCGTCATCGTCGCTTTGGTGGCGTTGACGCTGTTATGGCTGTTATTAAAGGCAACTGGGTTTGTTGTTGCGGTCCTTCGGTTCCTCAACGGGGATGAAACGGCGATCTCGCGGTTCTTTGACCGCAACCGGGAGCGCAAGGGCTATGCGGCGCTGACAGACGGCATTCTTGCCTTGGCGTCTGGTGAAAACCGTCTGGCCTTGACCCGGGCGCAACAGGCAGACCGGTATCTGGACAAACCCGAGCTGACAACCTTGCTGGTGGCCCAGGCCGCGGAGGCAGCGGGCGACACGGTGCGGGCAGGCGCAGCCTACAAATCGCTGTTGGCTGATGACAAGACCCGGTTTGTGGCCATCCGCGGGTTAATCAAGCAAAAGCTGGCCGAAGGTGACACCGCGACGGCCCTGAAACTTGCCGAGAAGGCGTTCGAGATGAAGCCGCGCCACACCGAGACGCAGGACGTCTTGCTAAAGTTGCAGGCAGAACACGCGGACTGGAAGGGCGCACGCACGACCCTGGGGGCCAAGCTCAAGGCGGGGGCCATGCCAAGGGATGTGTACCGGCGGCGCGATGCGATCCTTGCACTCCAAGAGGCCAAAGTCATCTTTGCCGACGACGCCAGCGTCGCGGCGCGCGAGGCGGCGATCGAGGCGAACAGATTGTCGCCCGACCTGATCCCGGCGGCGGCGATGGCGGCGCGGGGGCTGGTGGCAAAGGGTGACAGGAAAGCTGCAACCAAGGTCTTGCGCAAGGCGTGGGAGGTACGGCCGCATCCAGACCTGGCCGCAGCATTTGCTGAGATCGAGCCAGAGGAAACAGCGGCAGCGCGGCTGAAACGGTTCCGCCCCCTCCTGAACAGCCAGCCGAACCACGAGGAAACGCGCCTGCTGCTAGCCGAACTGAACCTGGCCGCCGAGGATTTCCCTGCCGCTCGGCGCGCGCTGGGGGATCTGGTCGATACCCACCCGACAAGCCGGGTCCTGACCATCATGGCGGCGATAACGCGGGGCGAGGGAGGTGATGACAGCCTGGTGCGCGGATGGCTGACACGGGCGTTAACGGCGCCTCGAGGGCCACAATGGTGCTGCGATAAATGCCAGGCCGTGCATTCTGAATGGCACCCGATCTGCGAGAACTGCGGCGGGTTCGACACTCTGTCCTGGCGTGAGCCAGCGCAGACATCGGGGCCCTCCGCGACCGGAACGGAACTGCTGCCGCTGATCGTGGGAGAGCCTAAACCCGCACCGGAGCCGGAGGAGGCCGAAGTGATCGATGTCGAGGCGATCGTGCGGCGGGGTTGACTTGGATTTGGCCCCACCTTAGGAGGGGCGCACCAGAAAGTGCCGCTGTAGCTCAGCTGGTAGAGCACGTCATTCGTAATGATGGGGTCGGGAGTTCGAGTCTCTTCAGCGGCACCACTTTCTGACCCTGCCTTGAGGCGTCCCGAGTCGGGACGCTTTTTTGTTTGTGGGATTTCAAAGAGTTGGGGTGGTGAAATTAGGGAAGTGTTAACTTCTAGGGGTTGATTTCATCGCGTTGGTGATGGCCATCGTCGCCACCGACACGCGGGTCACACGGGTCAGAAGGTCGATCACCACCTCTTTGTAGTTGGCGAAACGGTAGGTATTGAACTTTTCGCGGATCGTCGGGTCCTTGGGGGTCTTTTCCTTGTACTGGTCGAGAATCCATTCAAGGCCTGAGCGGTTGCCGAGTTTGTAGTCCCAGCATTCGGGCGGGATGCCGGTCAGGGTGGTCTCGCTGTCCAGCGTGATCGTGCCGGTGGACTTGTCGGCCTTGAGTGCGGGTTTTGGGGCCATGCCTGCCGCTTTGGCGCGGGTGTCGGGCACGTCGGTTCGGGTTAGTGGCCAAGGGGCGACGGATTCGTAGCCGATGTGCAGGTCCAGCAACGCCTGCCCCCAATCGCGCCATTGTGGGAAGTCGGGGTAGAACGGGATGCGGGGAAATTCGCGTTTCAGGTTGAGGGCAAAGGTTTCGCGGTACACGGGATCGTGCAGCACGCCGTAGACATAGGCGAAAATGTCATCCTTGGTGATGCGCGCGGGCTTGCCGTAATGGGCGGTGAATTTGTTGAGCGCCCAATCGGTGATATTGTCGATGCGCTCGCCGGAGGGGGTGTATCGGTGGCGGGGGAGGCATGAAGCACCTGAAGCTGCGCCAACCATATGCATGTCAACTGGCAGGTCTGATGCCATTGTCATGAATGGTTTCTGAGACGTAGGATCAGTGCATGAAATCAATGTGTTCTTTAGATCAGCATTTTCACCAAACATAGATTTAGCTTGGTTTAACATTTCAATGAGCGGAGGATAGAAGACCAAGTTCAGTTTGTCGAAAGGGCGGTAAAGGGAAGTGACAATCTTTGAATGATCAAGTTTAAGCGGCGTGTTTTGCGACAGTCGCTTCTTTACTGAGCGCGTCCATTTCACGGTTAGATCAATAGGTGTGGGTGGTCTATCTTTTGACAAAAGAGAGTGCTGGGCCAATCTTTCCTGTTCATAGCCTTCGACTAAAAACCCCAGTTTCTCCCAAAGTTGTTCGGACTCCCGGCCGTAAATCCACTCGTCTCGATTTGTAACATGTCCAAAACTAAATAGTTTGAAAACCGCCCGTTCCTGCCCCTTTGCCTTCGCGGCCTTTGTTGGCTTATCAGCCAGAGGCAGTAGACTTGTCCAGTCGTTCTCATCTTGATTGATCCAGTTCGCTCGTCCGTCCGGTACAATCAAATCATATCCTGCGTCACTCGCCTTCACATGCGACAACCAGGACAGTTTATCCTCTGCCGTGTCCATCTCTGGCCGCCGCACATAGAACACCCGTCCGGGCGCTTTCTCCTTTTTCGGATCACGCTTGCGGCGTACCAGAAAGGAAATCGCGACCCCAGTTTGGATACCAAAGACGTTGTTCTTGGTGCCTGAAAGCTTCGGGT
>JANPBI010000438.1:0-11189 GCA_031430315.1 Rhodobacterales bacterium
ATCCCGCCGAAATCGGTGTCGAAGGACGATGCCGAAACCTTGCGCGATCTTGAAAAGACCCTGAAGCGCGTGGTCTTTGGCCAGGACAAGGCCGTGGAGTCGCTGTGTTCGGCGATCAAGCTGGCCCGTGCGGGCTTGCGCGAACCTGAAAAGCCCATCGGCAACTATCTCTTTGCCGGGCCGACGGGGGTCGGCAAGACGGAGGTGGCCAAGCAGTTGGCCGTGTCCTTGGGTGTGGAGCTTATCCGCTTTGACATGTCGGAATACACGGAGAAACACGCGGTTTCGCGTCTGATCGGCGCACCTCCCGGCTATGTCGGCTTTGATCAGGGCGGTATGCTGACCGACGGCGTCGACCAGCACCCGCATTGCGTGCTGCTCTTGGACGAAATGGAAAAGGCGCACCCGGATGTCTACAACATCCTGCTGCAGGTGATGGACCACGGCAAACTGACCGACCACAATGGCCGGACGGTGGATTTCCGCAACGTGATCCTGATCATGACGTCGAACGCTGGCGCGCGCGAACAGTCACAATCGGCCATCGGTTTCGGCCGCGAACGTCGGACCGGCGAGGATACAGCCGCCATCGAACGCACGTTCACGCCGGAATTCCGCAACCGTCTGGACGCGGTGATCTCCTTCGCCTCTCTCGGCAAGGAAGTCATCCTGCAGGTGGTCGAAAAGTTCGTTCTGCAGCTTGAGGCGCAGCTTCTGGATCGCAACGTCCACATCGAACTGACCCCCGAAGCTGCTGCCTGGCTGGGCGACAAGGGCTATGACGACAAGATGGGCGCACGTCCGCTGGGCCGGGTGATCCAGGAACACATCAAGAAGCCGCTGGCCGAAGAACTGCTGTTCGGCAAGCTGATGAAGGGCGGGATCGTGCGCGTGGACCTCAAGGACGACGCCATCGTGCTGGATGTACAGGAACCGGCCAAGCCACGTATCGCGCGCGCCAAGCCGCCGTTGCTGACGGCTGAGTAGCGACGTCAGTTTCAGACAGATCGGCCCCGGGGGAGTATTCCCCGGGGCCTTTCGCTATCCGGACATGCGCCAGTTATTCCATCACGTCCGCGTCATTGCGAAAAGTTGAGGCCTTGGGGCCGGGTCGTCGGTGCGTTACCATCGCTGCATTCAACTGCAACCATTCCGGAAACACCCCATGTTGGACGAAATTGATCTTGCGGCCGAGGTAGACGGCCTTGTGCGCCGCGCTGCGGAAGGAAACGACGCGTTCATGAACGGCGACATGACGCGCTGGCTGGCCCTGACACCGCATTGCCCCGACTTTTCGATTATGTCGCCCTTTGGCGCTTGGACGGCAAACGGCTTTGATGCCTCGCCCGAACATCTTGCAGCGATGGCAGCCAATTTCACCGAAGCGACGACAGAGCTTGAGGTCATTTCCAGCCATGCCTCGCCCGAAATGATCGTGCTGGCCGTTGTGGAACGCCAGCGCGGTGTGGTCGGAGGTTTGCCAGAGCAGGATTGGTCGCTGCGTGTCACGCTGGTCTTTCGCCGCGTCGGGGCGGCGTGGCAGCTTGTGCATCGGCACGCCGACCCTTTGGTAGGTCCCATCACACTCGGCCAGCTTTCGATGATTGCGCGTGGCACGGTTCCCGGTGGTGAATCCCGTTAGCAAGGCCTACCATCGGTGATCGCCGAGGCCTGCCCTGCGGCTTTGCCCAGAAAGGTCGCCCATGCCCCTTTTGCAACTGATCTACGCCTCTCACCCGTTCGGCTTTGACAGCGCGACCCTTTCCGCGATCCTGCTTGACGCCCGACGGTGCAATCTGCGTGACGACATCACCGGGATGCTGATCTGCCGCGCAGACCTTTTCCTGCAACTGCTGGAAGGGCCCGAACAGGCGGTCGAGGCAACATGCCGCCGGATCGTGGCAGATGACCGTCATGTCGACATGCGCATCCTGTCGCGCGCGTCGGTCACGGAGCGTCTGTTCCCGCTGTGGTCGATGCGCGATGACCCGGCGCGATCCTGGCTCTGGACCAAGGATGAGGTTCAGGCGGGCGCGCTTGATGCGGCCCCGGCGCTGGCCGTTCAGGCGGTGTTCCAGCGCTTGGCGACCGAGGGCGCGACCTGACCCATCAGGACACCGCCGCGCGGTAAAGGTGCCAAGTCGCATGCCCCAACAGCGGCAGCACGATCACCAGCCCCAAGAGGGCCGGGATGGAACCAAGTGCAAGACCAGCCGCGACGATGACACCCCAGATACCGATGACACGGGGGTTTGCCCGAGCGACGCGGATGGATGCAACGACAGCAGTCGGCAGGCTGACATCGCGGTCCAGAAACATTGGGAACGACACGACACTGATGGCCAGGACCGCCAAGGCAAAAAGAAACCCGACGCCAACACCGATCACTGTCATCGCCCAACCTGCAGGGGTGGTCAGAACATCCGTCAAGAAAATCATGAGGGATGCCGGAGGTTCCGGCCCCAGCGTTGCGTCATAGATCAGGTTGGCCACCATGATCCAGACCAGGAACACCACCACATGGAATAGCGCGAGGATTACCACCCCGCCAAATTTCGGAGACCGCAGCACGTCGATATAGGCCAGCCAGTTGACGGGTTGTGACTTTTCACGGCGCCGGCTCATCTCGTAAAGGCCTACCGCCGCGACTGGGCCCGTCAGGGCAAAGCCGGACAGGACCGGAAACAACAGCTGCACCAGGTTGCCCTGCAAGGCAATCGCTGCCAAAAGCCCCCCGATCACTGGGTAAAGCAGGCACACGAACACAACGTCGGACCGGAACGCCGACAGGTCATCCCAGCCCTTGCGAAGCGCCTCGCGGAGATCATCCGTGGTGAGGGTCCGGATGACGGGCTCAGCGCCGGATTGCGATTGAACGCTGTTCACCACGGATTTGCTGTAGCCAAAGGCCGAACCGATCGCGCCAAAGGCCCAGGACAAGGGGTTTCCAATGGTTTCGGGCATTCGAGATCCTTCCCGTTTCAGGTCCCGTCCCAGCGAGGTTCTATTCCCAAGGGCAGGACACGTGCTGTGTTACGTGGTCTTCGGATCATCAGTCGCGAAAAGGTAACACGTCTGGACGCAATCTTCGCTCACAGTTTTGCGCATCGAGAATCTGTGCCTAGCGTTCGGTCAGTTTCAGCTCGATCCGGCGGTTCTGCGCCAACGCCTCGGGGCTGGTACCGGCAGAGACGGGGCGAAATTCGCCAAAGCCGGTTGCGGCAAGCCGTTCGGGTGGAAAGCCCAAGCCATCTTGCATGTAACGCACCACTGACAAGGCGCGGGCCTGGCTCAGTTCCCAGTTGTCCGCAAAGATGCCGGTTCCCGATAGCGGCGTGTTGTCGGTATGGCCATCCACGCGGATCACCCAATCGATGCCGTCCGGGATCTGGTCGCGGATTTCGTTCAGGATGGAAACCACCCCTGCAATCTGGGCCTGACCTGCCGGCGAAAGATCGGCAGAGGCCGGTGGAAACAGCACTTCTGAGGAAAAGACGAACCGGTCGCCCACGATCTTGACGCCTTCGCGTCCGGCCAGAACGGTGCTGAGCTGGGCAAAGAATTCAGACCGGAACTTGGCCAGATCGCGCGACTGTGCCTCCAGGTCCTGATTTTGGTTCTGAAGCGCAAGCGCTTCGGCTTCTAGCCGCTTACGCTCGGCCTCCTCCAGTGCGGCGCGCTTGCGTTCGGTGGCGGCAACTTGTGCAAGGGCTGCGTTAAGTTGGCTGCCCAGCGCCTCTATCTGGACATCCGCCTCGGTATCGCGCGAGTCAGAGGCATCCAGCAACGCCTGCAGGCTGCCAAGTTGGGTGCGTAGTGCCGCGATTTGCTCGTTCAGCAACGCCACTTCGCGCGAGGCCGCCAGCGCCTTTTCAGATTCGGATGACAGGGCGTTCCTTGCTGTGGTCAAAAGATCTGTCGTTTGCGTTTGCTTCGCAGCCTCCTGCGCCGCCTTGGTATTCGCGGCCGCGAGCAAGGTGAGGGTTTCCTCGGCACGTTTGCGCTGTTCTTCCAGCGCGAGCGTCATGGAGGTCAGTTCCGTATCTGCCGATTGTAGCTTGGCACGTAGGGCCGCGAGGGCGGCCTGATCGACCAGTTTAGCTGCTTCGGCAGTGGAAATCGTCGTTTGAGCTGCGTCCAGCTCTGTCTGGCGCGCCGTCGCTTCGGATCGAAGGCTGGCAATCAGCGCTTCCATCGCTTCGCGCCTGGCGGCTGCAAGGCGCGCTGCCTCTGCTCCGGCGTCGATTTCGGTCCGCGCCTTTGCCAGCGCGAGATCCAGCGCATCCCTTTCGGTGATCAGTTTGGCCCGCGTCGCGTTCAGCGTATCGACCGTGGCATTCAGATCGGCAACCTGCCCCCTTGCTGCATCGCGATCTGCCAACAGGCTGGCCACCTGCGCCTCGAAACTGGTGATCCGTCCTTCGGCTGCTGTCAGTTCGGCGTCTTTCGCCGATATCTGACTTTGCAGACTGCTGATCAGGGTGGCCTGCCTTGTGCCTTCGGCTTCGGCAAATGCAAGGCTCGAACGAAGCGCGCCAACTTCGGTTTCCAGTGTGCCAACCTTTTGGCGCTCCAACCCCAGCGCGTCGGCAAGACCGGCAACTTGTGCCGCAAGTGAGTCCAGTTCGGTGCCTTGCGTTGTAATCTGGTCGCGGAGAACCGATTGCATGACGGTAAAGATCGTCAAAACGAACATCAGCACCATCAGCAGCGTCGTCACCGCATCGACAAACCCGGGCCAGATCAGGTTGCTGTCGCGGCGGCGGCTCAGGGCCATGGGCTACCCCCGCCCTACAGCGCCACGGTTCAACTGACGGATTGCAGCAGTCAATGCGGTCAGGTCCCCGCGCAGATCCGCAATACTCTCCTGCCGCCCGGCAGAGACTTCTTCAAGGATGCGCAAAAGCTGAACGTCAATCGAGCGCAGCCGCATCCGGCTTTCGGCATCCGGGCCGGTCTCGGGATTGGTCAGCGCGGCCAGCAGCTTTTCCTGGCCTTCTGCGATCCGAAGCAAGGCCTCTGTCGGATTTTTGTCGGCCTGAAACCGCCGTGCCAATTCCTCGATGGCGGTCGCGACCTGGCCCATGCGATCATCCAGTCCGGCGCGGTTCGCTTCGGCCTGCGCCATGATGGTCTGAAGCGTGTCAAGTTGAGCAGCCATCTGGTCAAGCCCCATGACCAAGCCGGCATTATCGCCGCCTTCGCCTTCGCCCGATGCGAAGCCAAGCCGTGTGATCGAAGACAGCCATTCCTCCAGCTCGCGCGCAAACCTGTTCTGGCCGTGACCGGCAAAAAGTTCCAACAATCCAACGACAAGCGATCCCGCCAGACCCAGCAGCGACGACGAAAACGCCGTGCCCATGCCGCCCAGTTGCGATTCCAGCCCGGTCATCAGCTTGCCAAAAACGTCAAGGCCGCTTTGCCCTTCCTGCGGGGCCAGCGACCGGATGGTGTCCACGACGGCGGGAACGGTTATGGCAAGACCGTAAAACGTACCCAAGAGCCCCAGAAAAACCAAAAGGTTAATGAGATAGCGCGTGATGTCGCGCGATTCTTCGATACGGCTTTCGACTGAATCCTGGATGGAACGGGACGAAGTGGTCGAGATTTGCATCCTTGCCCCGCGCGACCGCAACAAAGCCGCGAGCGGCGCCAAAAGGCGCGGGGGCACGATCATGTCATGGCCAGGGACCTGACGGGCGAAATCCTCGATCCAGTTGACCGACTGGATCAGGATCAGCACCTGCCAGAAACAGGTCGCGACACCAAAGAGGAATACCCCGGCGATCAGGCCGTTCAGCAAGGGGTTCGTGCGGATGATATCCATCACTTGCCCGTGAATCAGCCAGGCACCCGCCGCCACCAAGGCGGTGACGAACAACATGGTGACGATCTGCCGGATCGGCTGGCTAAAGCTGATTACCGCTTCGCCTATTCCCCTATCGACCACGAAACGCACCCACCCGATTGTTCGGCCTCGCACGACAATAGCAGGACCGGCCTGCATGCCAAGGGAAAGCAGCTGCCCGGGCTGTCACGGGTGGGTGTACGTGCGGGAATTGCCGATCCTCAAGGCCCCGTCGTTCGTCGACTGGTCGCTGGGGCGGTCAGTGCTATACAAAGGTGGCGGACAACGGGAACGGAGGCGACGCAATGCGCTGGCTGATCGGGGGGGTGACGGGGCTTTTTGTCCTATGGTCAGGCTATTGGTTCGTGGGGTCACGCGCGGTCTTGAACAATCTGCAGACCTGGGTCGCGAATGCGCCCAAAGATGGCATCCCGGTCAAGACGGGGGGCATCGCGCTTGCCGGTTATCCCAACCGTTTCGATCTGACGATCACCAACCCGGAATATGCCGACCCCGTCACGGGCTGGTCCTGGCGCGCGCCCTTTGTGCAGGCCTTTGCGCTGTCTTACAGACCTTGGGCTTTGATCGTCGCCTTTCCCAATGAACAGACGCTAGGTCGTCCCGGCGAAAACATCGCCGTTGTGTCGGAAGGGTTGCGGGCCAGCATGGCGCTGCTCCCGCAATCCGATCTCGGTTTTGACAATGTCATCGTCGAGACCAACACCGCCGCCCTGACATCAGACCTAGGTTGGACGGGATCGGTCCGCCGGTCCGTCATTGCCCTGCGCCATGATCCGACGCGCGCTGCGACATATGAGTTGGGCGTGCAAATCGGGCAGCTTGCACTGGATCCGGCATTTTCGGCCCGCCTTGCCGAAACGTCAGACTTGCCGGCGGTGATCGACAGCATGACAGTGGATGTTTACACCCGTTTATCCGCCCCTTTGGACCGCAAAGCTGCGCAGATCAATCCTCAGGTCGAACAGATCGAGATCAAGAATGTGCTGATCAGCTGGGGGCCGCTCGCGATCTATGCAAAGGGGCAGGTCAGTCCAGACGCGAACGGCCTTGCCAAGGGACGCGTCTCCATTGAGGTGACGAATTGGGAACATCTGGTGCCGCTGCTGGTGGCAACCGGGGCGGTCAAACCGGAACTGTCGCAGACCGCCAACAACATGATGGCGGCCATGGCCAAGTCCGGCACCGATCCGAATGTGCTCGCGGTGCCTTTGGTGATGACGGAGGGCTGGATGAGCCTGGGGCCGTTTCCATTAGGGCCTGCACCCAGCTTGCGCGCGCAGCCGGGTTTCTGATTGCTACCGGCAGTAGGATCCGCCGCGATGCCGCGCCGTGTCAAAATGCATGTGATCTTCGTGATGCCCGTCTGACCCCGGTCCCAGCGTTGTGCCAAAGATTCCACAGGCTGCCTTGTAGACGCGCCGCAACGTCTTGCCCCAGTCCCGAGCTACAGACAACACTTGGCCGTCCTCGAGAATGATCGCGGAGATGTCGATGGCCCTGCCCTTGCCATGTTCACTGATCCTGTTGCCTTTGACATTGTTTCGCGGCCGACAGATATAGTGGGCCGCGACCTCTAGCTTGACGACCCTAGTTTGGCCAAAGGCAGGTTGCAGGCCCTTGATCACCCAGGTCTTCAGCGCCTTGGCGGTTGCGCAATCCATGATCGCAGCTTCGCTTAGCGCGACCCCCTCGACCGACGTGATCTGGACAGGCTCTGCCACACCGCAGCCCTTTGTGCGCGAGGTAATCCGGGCTAACACCTGCCCTTTGATCGAGGGATCCCCACAGACCGAGCCATTTTTCGACTTGGTCTTGGTCTTTGGCGTGGTCTTAGCAATGGCGACGATTTCGGGTTCCGCCGCTTTGGTCGCCAGTCCACGCGGACGAGGCTGCGGACGGGACCATGACAGTCGCGGTATCGGTGTGGCGACCGCTGGCGGACCGACCGCAACAAGAGTTTCAGGGCGCGGCATTGGTCGCGGCTTTTTCAAAGGCGCGGCATCTTTAGGGTTGACGCTTGCGGCCGACAAATCGGGCTGGGCAGGCAGAGCAGAGACCTTTGGCCTCGGCAACGGGCGCAAGGACGTGTCCATCGGTTTGGCCATTGCCGCCATCGGGACCAGCGCCAGCAGCACGACCAAGACGACCGCCCGCGGCTCCATCAGCCCCCGGTCTCCTTGGGGGAAGCGGCGGGGGCCGATCGACCGAAATCTGGAGCTGACGTATCCTGACCAGCCTCGATGATCCCGCGCCGCACCTCTCGTGTGCGGGTGAAATAGGCATGTAGATGATCGCCGTCCCCCATCCGGATCGCGCGCTGAAGGACGAACAGCTCTTCGGTGAACCGCCCCAGGATGTCCAAAGTCGCCTCTTTGTTTGTCAGGAATACGTCTCGCCACATGACTGGATCGCTTGCCGCGATACGGGTGAAATCCCGAAAACCGCTGGCGGAATACTTGATGACTTCGGAATTTGACACGCGCCGCAAGTGATCGGCGACGCCGACCATCGTATAGGCGATCAGATGCGGTGTGTGCGAGACGACAGCGAGCACCAGATCGTGGTGGGCCGGGTCCATCAAGTCGACATTTGACCCCATCCCTTCCCAAAGCCTGCGCAGCTGCGCCACAGCTGCCTCAGTTGATTGGTCAGTCGGCGTCAAAAGACACCAGCGGTTCTGAAACAGCGTGGCAAAGCCGGACCGCGGGCCGGAATGTTCGGTGCCCGCCAGAGGATGGCCCGGCACGAATGCCACGCCGTCCGGAATATGGGGGGCGACTGCGGTGATCACCGCCTGTTTGACAGACCCCACATCCGTCACGGTCGCCCCTGGCATCAAATGGGGTCCGATTTCGGCGGCCAGGTCGGCCATCGCGCCCACGGGAACGGCCAGGACCACAAGGTCCGCCCCCGCAACCGCATCGGCCGCCGAAACGGTGACACGGTCGCAAAGCCCGATTTCGGTGGCTATGGCGCGGGTCTCGGTGGATTTGGCATAGCCGACAATTTCCCCCGCAAGGCCACCCGCGCGCATGGCATGCGCCATGGACGAGGCAATCAACCCCAACCCGATCAGCGCGACGCGATTGTAGATGACGGTCATTTCGACCCCTTGAATTGCGCCACCGCATGGGCGACCCGGCGACAGGATGCCTCGTCCCCGATGGTGATCCGCAGACAGTTCGGAAGATTGTACCCCGACACACGCCTGACGATCAGTCCCTTGGATTGCAAGAAGTCATCACAAGCCCCAGCCTCTTCGGCACTCGCAAACCGCGCCAGGATAAAATTGGCCATCGATGTATCCGAAGGCACACCTAGTTCAGCTAGGGCAGTAGCAAGCCAGGTCCGCAGGCGCGCGTTTTCGCTGCGGCACCGGTTCACCCAGTCGCGGTCATGCACGGCGGCCTCGGCCACGTCTTGCTGGGTCGTCGACAGGTTGAACGGTCCCCGGATGTGGTTCAGCACATCGATCACATGCCTTGGCCCATAGCCCCAGCCGATCCGCAATCCGCCAAGCCCGTAGATCTTGGAAAAGGTCCGCGTCATGATGACGTTGTCGCGCGCCTCGATGATCGCCAGACCCGCATCGTAGCCGTCGACATATTCGGCATATGCCCCGTCCAGAACCAGCAAGGCCTGCGGTGGCAATTTTTCCGCCAGGCGCTGGACCTCGGCGCCCGAGATCATTGTGCCGGTCGGATTGTTCGGATTGGCGACGAACACAAGGCGCGTCCGACGGTTGGAGGCTGCCAGGATGGCATCCACATCCGTCGTGCGCTCTCGTTCGTGCACTTCAACCGGCGTCGCGCCGACCGCGAGAGCCGAGATGCGATACATCAGAAAACCGTGTTCGGTAAAAACGACCTCATCCTTTTGCCCGGCATAAGCCTGACAAAGAAAGGTGATGATTTCGTCCGACCCTGCCCCGCAGATCACCCGATCCGCATCCAGCCCGTGCACATCGGCAATGGCATGGCGCAAGGCCGCGTGATCGGTCCCCGGATAGCGGTGCAATGTGTGGGCAGAACGCAGATAGGCCTCTTTGGCCTTGTCGGATGCGCCAAAGGGATTTTCGTTGGAGCTCAGCTTGACCGCATTCGCCACGCCCGCAACATGCCCTTTGCCTCCCTCATAAAGGGCGATGTCAAGGATGCCGGGTTGCGGTTGGATCGCGTCGTTCATCGAAAACCTCCGGTAATTGCGGGGGTTCTAGCGGTCGCGCGTGGCTGAGGCCAGCGCGTTCTTGCCGCAACCCGCGTAATGCCAACAGGGAATTTTGTCTTTTCACAGCGCAACAATGACCATTCAGCGCAATCCGGAACGGTGCTTTGCGGGATAAACCCATCGGGAACGAAACGAAGGACTTTGCCAGCATGCGTCTTGCTCTTGCCCCTGACAGTCTGACACAGCGTTACCGCGCTGCATCCCAAGGTTGGCAAAGGCGGATGTCGGACCTTGGCTATGCCGCAGCCTATCGCGACATCCTTGACCAGTTCACCGTTGACGGGGCGTCGGCCAACGCCATCATGGACGTCGGGTGCGGGGCAGGCGATTTTGCCGCCGCCTATGCTTGCGGTCGGGGCAGGATTGACCACCTGACGTTGGTCGATCCCTCGGTCGAGATGTTGCAGATTGCCATGGCGCGGCTGGCAGCTAGGGCTTTGCATCTTCACGGCAGAGCGACCGGGATCGAAAACATCACGGTAAGGTCGGTGCAGGACTTGATCCTTTGTGCCCATGTCCTGGAGCATACAGCAGACCCGATCCTTGCGCTTGAGCGGCTGAAACACCACCTCGCGCCCGGTGGCAGGATCATCCTGGTCGCAAGCAAACCGCATTGGTGCAACTGGCTAATCTGGTTGCGCTGGCGTCACCGCAGCTTTGACCCCGGCCATCTGCGCAAGATGATCCAGGCGGCCGGTCTGGATTGCCGGACTGACAGCGGACTGTCGCGCGGTCCCCCGCGTCGGACCAGCCACGCCTATTGCATCACCCACCCAATCGGAGAACTGCCATGCTGATCGTTAACGTTGATTTTGAAGTTTCCTCTGCGAACCGCCCAGTTGCCATCGCCACCCTTCAAAACGAAGGGGCGACGGTTCGCGGTCTGCAAGGAAATATGGGAGTTGGTGTCTGGACGGATCCCGCCCATAGCGGCAAATTGCGCCTGTCCCAAGAATGGTCGGACATGGAAAGTTTTGATGCCTACAAGTCGACAGCGGCCTTCAAGGAGGTCGGGGCCAAACTTTTTCCGATGATGGTCGGAAAACCTTCGACCGTGGTGCATCAGGTCGTGCCACAATAGCCGATGACCAAA
>JANPBI010000439.1:0-4869 GCA_031430315.1 Rhodobacterales bacterium
GGCAGGCGACTTGGCAGAAGGACGCCCACGGACAGTTGGCCGAGTGGTCGAAGGCGCACGCCTGGAAAGTGTGTAGGCGGGGAACCGTCTCGAGGGTTCGAATCCCTCACTGTCCGCCAGAACTTCAAGTAATAGCTTGAAATAAAAGAGGAAAATTTGGATCGCCCCGAGCGCCCCACATTCCCTCCCACACTTCCTCAAATGTGACTGTCTTGCTTCGGGTCTGGCATCCGCCGCCCGGTCATCAACCTGAGGGAAGACCCATGACCAACCTGCAGACCATAGCCGAAGCATTCGCCGCCTGGAACCAGATCGAGGCGCTACGCCAAGAAGTCGACGACGACACGTGCAACCGCCTTTCATCCGAAATGTCCCGGATCGAGCACGCCGCCGTCCAGTTGCCCGTTACCTGCACGCTGGACGCGTGGCGGCTTCTGACGATGACAACGAACGAAGACGGCGACGTCATGGTCGCTGGGGACGTCCTGTTCCGCCGGGCGCGGGCCGAGACCGCACCGAAAGCAGGCGACACGCTGGAGACGGTCTTTGCTGCGTGGCTGGCAGTTGAGGCGAGGATCGACGGGACCGACGACGCCACCTTCGCCCGGCTGGCGGAGGACATGAAGCGGCTGGAGCAAGTCGCCGACGCGCTGCCCGTGGACGATCCGCTGGACGTGTGGCGCAAGGTGGTCATGTCGCTGGTGTGGTGCGACTACGCCCACCCGGCAGCTGGTCTGTTGCGGGAAGCCCGCGCGGCCCTAGGCATCAAGGCCCCTACCCAGCACTGAGGCACCACGGAACCACTGCAGCGCGGCCCTGCTTGACGGTGGGGCCGCTTTGCCTTGGCAGGTAGTGGAACGATGGTCAGGAAGTGGCCGGCGTGGACCGCAGCAACCCAGAGGAAGGCCAACCGCCCCCTGACCTCGGCCAAGTCTGGGACCGCATCTCCTGCGAGGCGGCCGGGGGGCTGGGAGGGGGGGTGGGGGGGGTCCGGGGGGGGGGGGTGGGGGGAGTGTCGGGGGGCGCGATCTCACTACTCCACCCGCACGCGCGCCAGTTTTCAGAATTTTTTCTATGTTCGCGGTTCGGTACTTTGCCTAGCCTGATATGAAGGTGATCGGATCCCATCAGATACGGTAGGGCAAATGAGTAGGCCGCCAGGAAGGCTCACCGTACGACTGGCAGAACTTCGCCCGGTTGTGGAAGCGGTCGAACTGACAAAGGGTCTGCGTGGCGGAATTGTCGGCGGCAAAGATCGCTCCGCACGCCTGGTGCCGGCCGCCGGCGGCATGACGGTGGAACTGTTCGGCAGCAGCACCTTCGTTCCGATTGCAACTGGCGCCCTTGACCATGATCTTAGCGTCGATGCCAATTTGCTGGCTGGGTTCCTGCGCAGTTCCACCCGCGCCTTCCATCCCGCCGAGATTGTCGGCCTGAACATCGGCCCTGACCACCTGATGGGAACGTGCGGAACGCTGAAGGTGACCTTGCAGTTTGGTGCCAGACCTCACAGCGATCCGCAACTCAGCCGATCACCGAGAGGTCGTCGTGCAATTGATCTGCGACCCACAAAAACGAAGAGCGAAACTGGCCCGGCCGAAGATGTTGAACCCATGCCTGAAAGACCGGCGGGCCCGGCCCCAGACGACGAAGGCAACCGAAACTACAACTCAGTGAAAGGCCCGACGGAAACAGTCTTGGGCTTGCGAGAGGCACAGGCAAGACCTGAAGCGCGGGAAACCAATCGCAGGCTCGTTGACCCGCGGGAGAAACCAGCCCGCGAAGATCCGATAGTGAATGCGCCATCCCGCTGGCGGCGAAATCTGGTCATAGGCGTTTCAGTGCTGATGTTCTTCGTTGCGCTCGACCACCCAAGGGCACAGCGCGCTTACTATCAGGATGCAGAAGCGTTCCTTGGGATGGTGATCTTTCTGCCGATCTTGGCCGGGCTCTTCGTCCTTGTCGGGATCATAGGTTTCGACTTCATCAGGAGCCCGACCGAGCAGCGAGCGGCTTGGCAGAAGTTTTCACATGATCCGGTTCAATCGTCCAAAGAGGTTGTTCGTTTCGCAGCTGCAGCAGTCTTCTTGGGGTGCATCTTCCTCAGCTTCTTTGGCCTTGAGTGGCTGCTGGCGACTTGGGTCTTCTGGACGGCAGCGGGCGTTGCCCTAGTCCTGATGTTCGTTGGCTGAGAAGGTCATCTAGAAGCTGGGCGAGGAGGCAGTGCATCGCGGCAAGCCATCCGTCGTGGCATGGTTTGCCCATGTCGCAGATCATCACGCTCGCGCATCAGCGCCCCACCCGGATGTCCAAGAAGTTCCGTGAGGTCCTGAGCCTCCACGAGATCGAGGGCATGTCTGTCACTGACGCCTGCGCCAAGGTGGGCTACAGCCGCGCGGCCTACTACAAGGCCCGCAAGAGCCCCGGCGTCCTTGAACTGATCCGGGACCTGCGCCGGGAACTGGTCGAGAGGGCCGACGCGAAGAAGGCGCATGCGAAGATGAGAGCGATCGAGGTGGGGCTAGACCTCATGGAGAACAGCAACAGCGAAGCGATCCGGGCGCGGATGGTCGAATTCTTCGGAAGCGAAGCGAAGGTGTCCCCTGTTGCTGTCTATGTCGACGCACGGCAGGCTGAGCGGCAGACGGGCTACATCTACAAGCGGCCACCTGCCCTTGGCGGACCGGGTGACGATAACGAGGCGGTGCCGGCCTAGCAGGGCTTCGCTACTCGGTCACGCATGTCATCGCGCCGCCGCCGGCCGGATAGCAGGTCTGGACGGTCGCGCCGCGTGCCCGGGCCAATTCGGTTTCCCGGGCTGCAACGCAGGACTGGTATTGCGCGTTCAAGATGGGGTTTGCGCTGGGGTAACCGCATGGATCGCCACCAGTCTCGACACATCCGGCCAACAGCACAAACAGCGCGCCTGCGATCTTTCTCATGCCGTATTCCCCCTCATGCGCGAGAGACTGTGCAAGGCCTACAGGAGAGCGTCAACCCTGCGGGGCGGGGATAAAGGGCCGGGCGGCCGGTAGGCCCTTCCAGGTGCACTGCAGTGGATAGAAACGGGCCTCCAGGTGTCATCCAGGCCCGGAACACGCTACAACGGGTCAACCGGCCTCCCGCACGCGCCAGATCAACAGGAAAAGGCCCGCACGAAACCGCACGGGCCGAAAAGGTGGGCGGGTGGTGGTCCTTCTCACGCGCGGCCGACCAATTGCCGTCTCCAGAACCAAGTGCACCTTAGACAGAGGCGGGACTGATCCATGTTAGTGCCGGTCGCTTGTCCACATGTGCCGCCATCGTGCCTTCTGCTGCCCCCTCGTCATTCTTCACTTGCCGCCGATGATCTTCGAGAAGTCGGGCGCCCGGCCGGGTGTCGGAGTACCGGGAAGCCAGAACGTATCGTTCTCACGACGTTTCCGAGCTTGGGCATTGTACCGGATGAGGCCTTCAATGGTTTCGCCGTCGATCGCCAGAACGAGCCGGTCGATCAGCAGCCGGTCGACTGCAAGTCCCACAATGGGCAAGTCTCCCCCGGGCAGGTAGCGGTTCCCGAAGCGGATCGCGTCACGAAGGAAGTTTGCATCTTGTCCTGTTGCCGCGTCCAGCGCGTTCCCGAAGGTCGGGGTGAGGAGATCCCCGGTCTCATCCCTGAGCTTGCCGGTCAGGATCCGGGACTTGGTAATGGTCTCACAGCGCCCTCGCGGTCGTGCGCTGGCGTCGATTAGCTTCGCCTGGACATCCTGCCAGAGGGCATCGTCGATGATCGCAGCGTGCTGCCCGGGATAGCTCTGGTCCTTGTGTCGGATCCGCCCGATGTAGAGGGGGTTGGTCAGCAGGTGATGCAGTTGTCCCCGCGAGATGGGCGAGACGCCCCGTACTCGGGCAGAGGTTGTCGGCACCGCCTTCGGTCGCAAGCCGCGGCGCTCAGCCTTTCGCCGCTAGCATCCTTTCCTGATGGCCTGACCGACCCGAGGTTGGATTGAACGCGCTCAGCTTCTGAGCACCCCAGGAGAAGGCCGCAGAGTTCAAGACCTGGCGCGCATGCGGGCCGTTCATTTCGCGCGCCAGAGCCAAAAGCCATGTCTGTGCCCCGCGCAGAGCTTTGCACCGGGAGCGAATAGTGGTGTCCATTTGCATCGGGGTCGTCCTTTCCGGTTCCGCACAATGCTCTTTCGTCCCCATGGGTCAACCGGAACCAGAGAGAGGTTGGCAGGCAACCCGAAGATTGCCTGCCGGACTCTTGGTCATGTCAGCCGAACAGCGGTCTTGCCGGTCAGCTTCTGCCAACGGGCGACAATTACGTCGCAATAGTGCGAGTCGTACTCGATGAGCCGAGATTGCCGTCCGGCCTGGTCGGCTGCGATCAGCGTGCTGCCGGAACCACCGAACATGTCGAGCACGACATCGCCGCGCTTCGAACAGTCCCGGATCGCATCATCGGGATACTGAAGGAGCAGGAGAGCGGGTCGCCGACAGCGGAGGTTTGCCGCAAGCACGGGATCAGCTCGGCGACGTTCTACAAATACAAGGCGCGGTTCGGCGGCCTTGATGTGTCGGAGGCGCAGCGTCTGAAGGCGCTTGAGGATGAGCATGGCAAGCTGAAGTAGCTCTTGGCCGAGGCGATGCTCGACATTGCGATCCTGAAGGATGTTGCCGCAAGAAAATGGTAGCGCCCGATGCGAAGCGGGAGGCGGTGGCGCATGTCGTGGCGATGCACGGGGTAACCCGACCGCTTCCTGGCACCCTCATCCGGCTTATCCGCAATGCCATCCCGGTTAAGCGCAATTTCATCCGGCATAACGACAAGTTGGGGGCCCAGAGCGATCAAAAACTGGGTCGAATCCGGCCCGATCCATGGCCATG
>JANPBI010000440.1:0-5279 GCA_031430315.1 Rhodobacterales bacterium
CAGGACAGGGTCTGTGTAGGGGAATAGGCAGATTGCCGGGATCCCCAAGGTCGCGGCCTCTTCGGCGGCGCGCACGACCCGGTCCACGGACAAGCGGTTGACGCCCGGCATAGAGGCGACAGGCTCCACCACATCCAGCCCGTCACGTATAAAGACCGGCCAGATCAGGTCGCTGGTCGTCAGGTGCGTCTCTTGCGTCAGGGCGCGCAGCGCGGGCAGGCGGCGCAGCCGGCGGAACCGGCCGTGGGGATATGGGGCAGGCGTGAATGTCATCTTGGGCTCCGCATACGTCACCGTGCCCCTGTCAGGGACTTGCGGTTTCAGCCCTTGCCTGCCATGGAAAGGCGCGTGCCTCAAGCAACGATTGCAGGGGTGCCGCGCGGCGTTGGAGGCTTTTGTTGGACTGGCACCTGAGAATCTTTGAAGTGATCGATATGCGGTCCTTCTCCAACCTCTGGTACTGGATCATGCTGGCTGTGGTCTGGTCTTCGACCAGCCACTGGGTTCTGGGCGTGCCGCATGACATGTACCTGCGGGCGCGTCGTCAGGGCGGGCAGGCAGGGGCAGACTATGAAACCATGCTTTACATCAACATCCGCCGGCTTTTGTACATCGGCCAGACGGCCGGGATTTGGGCTGTGATGCTGGTCAGTTTCCTGCTGGCCATGCTGGCAATGCTGGGCTTTTACTATCGGGTCGAAATCGCGCAGGCGGTGTTCTGCTTTGCAGCCCCCTTGACGGTCGTCGGGGCCGTCACCTTGCGAACCGCCGACAAGATCGAGGCTGCTGGGGCAAGCGGTGCAGACCTGTACAAGATTATCGGGCGACACAGGTTCATGACACAAGGCATTGGTATCGTGGCTATATTTGTAACCGCCATGTATGGCATGTGGCAAAACCTGTCCGTCGGCGTGCTGCACTGACGCGCCAGCCGCGAAGGACTGAAAAATGGCCATAGCGGCATCACGTATCTTGTTGGGCGGGGCGATCGAAGGGTTCGATGCGCGTCTGGTCGCGCGCGAGCTGGAAATCTCGCCTGCCGTGATCCACATCGCCCGTGACGACAAGCGGTTGGAGGCGATGCGGGGCGCCCTTGCCCTTCTGGCACCGACCAGGGTGGTGCTGGATTTTCCGGCCTGGGATTGCCTGCCTTACGACCGTATCTCGCCCAACCCCGATATCGTCGCGCGACGCATGTCCACGCTAGCGGCCTTGGCGGGGGGGGCATTGCCGAAATCCTTTGTCCTGCTGACAACGCTGAACGCGGCCATGCAGCGGATCCCGGCGCGCGACGTGATCCGGGCGGCGTCGTTTCATGCCCGCGTCGGCGCACGCGTGGATGAAGCGCAGCTGAAAACATTCCTGTCGCGGATGGGGTTTTCGCCTGTGTCGACCGTTGCCGAACCGGGGGACTATGCCATCCGGGGCGGCATCGTCGATCTGTATCCGCCGGGGCGTGGCGGGCCGATCCGGCTGGACTTCTTCGGGGACCAGTTGGACGGGGCGCGGCGGTTCGATCCGATCAGCCAGCGCACGGTGGAAAAGCTGTCCGAGGTCGGCTTTGCCCCGATGTCCGAGGTGCTGCTCGATCCCACCTCGATCACCCGGTTCCGCCAGACCTATCGCGGCGAGTTCGGCACGGCAGGGTCGGATGATCCGTTGTATGAGGCCGTCAGCGCAGGCCGCAAGCATGCGGGGATGGAACATTGGCTGCCCTTCTTTCACGACCGGCTGGAGACGATCTTTGACTATCTGCCGGATGCCAGCGTCATGCTGGACGATCAGGTGACCCCAGCACGGCTGTCGCGATGGGACGGGATCGAGGATCAATACGACGCCCGGCGCGAGGCGATGGGGCAAAAGGGGCGGATGGATTCGGTCTACAAACCGGCAGCACCGGGCTTGCTGTACCTGGATGACGCCGCGTGGGAGACGGTTCTAGAAAGCCACCGTCTGGTGCAATTGTCGCCCAACCCTCAGGCGCCGGGACCGGGTGTGCTGGACGCCCAAGGTCGTGCGGGTCGCAGCTTTGCGCCAGAACGCCAGCAGGAAAATGTCAATCTGTTCGAGGCCTTGTCGGATCATTTGAAGGTTTTGCTGAAGGATCGCCAGGTGGTGATCGCCAGCTGGTCAGACGGCGCGCGCGATCGGTTGAAGGGATTGCTGGCCGATCAGGGGATCACGGCGGTCAAGCTTGCGGCCGACTTCCGCGATGTGCCGGATGGCAAGGGCGGGCTTTACCTGATGGTCTGGGCGCTGGAGGCGGGGTTCGTGGCCCCGGGTCTGGCCGTCATTTCGGAGCAGGACGTGCTGGGCGAACGTCTGGTCGGACGGCCGCGCCGAAAGCGCAAGGCCGACAACTTCCTGCGCGAGGTCGATACGCTCACCCCCGGCGATCTGGTGGTGCATGTCGAACATGGCGTCGGGCGCTATCTGGGGTTGGAGACGATCACGGCCCTTGGCGCGCCCCATGCCTGTGTGGCGCTGGAATATGCCGAGAATGCCAAGTTGTACCTGCCGGTCGAAAACATCGAACTTCTCAGCCGGTATGGCCATGAAGAGGGCCTGCTTGACCGTCTGGGCGGCGGGGCGTGGCAGGCGAAAAAGGCCAAGCTCAAGCAACGCATCCGCGAGATTGCCGACCGGCTGATGCGGATCGCTGCCGAGCGTGCCCTGCGTCATGCGCCGATCCTCGAGGCCCCGCATTCGATCTGGGAAGCGTTTGCAGCCCGGTTTCCCTATCAGGAGACCGATGACCAGTTGTCGGCGATTGCGGATGTGGTGGCCGACCTTGAAAAGGGTTCACCCATGGACCGGCTGATCGTCGGTGACGTGGGTTTTGGCAAGACCGAGGTCGCGATGCGTGCAGCTTTTGTCGCAGCGCTGTCGGGGATGCAGGTCGCCGTGATCTGCCCCACGACGCTGCTTGCGCGTCAGCACTATCGCAGCTTTATCGAACGGTTCCGCGGGTTTCCGATCACCGTGCGCCCCCTGTCGCGGTTCGTCAGCGTAAAGGATGCCAACGACACGCGGACCGCAATGTCCGAGGGCCGGGTGGACATCGTTGTCGGCACCCATGCGTTGCTCGCCAAGGCGGTGCGGTTCAAGAACCTCGGGCTTTTGGTGATCGACGAGGAACAGCATTTCGGCGTCACCCACAAGGAACGCCTGAAGGAGATGCGGTCCGAGGTCCACGTCCTCACCCTGACTGCGACGCCGATCCCGCGCACGCTGCAGCTCAGCCTGACAGGTGTGCGGGACCTGTCGATCATCGCTACACCCCCGGTCGACCGGCTGGCCATCCGTACATATGTCAGCGAGTTCGACACCGTGACGATCCGTGAGGCGCTCTTGCGCGAACACTACCGCGGCGGGCAGTCGTTTTATGTCGTCCCACGCATTTCCGACCTCCACGAGATCGAGGATTTCCTGAAGAACCATGTCCCCGAAGTCACCTATGCCATCGCCCATGGGCAACTGGCGGCAGGCGACCTCGATGACCGGATGAACCAGTTCTATGACGGCAAGTATGACGTGCTGGTGGCTACCAGCATCGTCGAGTCCGGCCTCGATATCCCGACCGCGAACACCCTGATCGTGCATCGCGCCGACATGTTCGGCCTGGCGCAACTGTACCAGATCCGGGGCAGGGTGGGGCGGTCCAAGACGCGGGCCTATGCGTATCTGACCACCAAACCCCGCGCACCGCTGACGCCGCAGGCGCAAAAGCGGCTGCGCCTGCTGGCCAGTTTCGACAGCCTTGGGGCCGGATTCAACCTGGCCAGCCACGACCTTGACCTGCGTGGGGCGGGAAATCTGCTTGGCGAGGAACAGTCGGGCCACATCAAGGAAGTGGGCTACGAATTGTACCAGCAGATGCTGGAAGAGACGATTGCCAAGATCAAATCGGGCGAGTTGCAGGGCCTGGCATCCGTCGATGACGACTGGAGCCCGACGATCAATCTGGGCGTGCCGGTTATGATCCCCGAGACCTATGTTGTCGATCTAGATGTGAGGCTGGGACTCTATCGTCGCCTGTCGTCCCTGGGGACCAAGGTGGAGCTGGAGGGCTTCGCTGCCGAGCTGATCGACCGCTTTGGCCCGCTGCCCAAAGACGTTAACACCCTGATGCTGATCGTGCGGATAAAGGCGATGTGCAAACGGGCAGGAATTTCGCGTCTGGATGCAGGGCCAAAGGGGGCGACGGTTCAGTTTCATAACGACAAGTTTGCCAATCCAGAGGGATTGGTCACCTTCCTCAAGGCCCAAGGCAACGGCGCCCAGGTCAAAGGCAACAAGATCGTGCTGCACGGCGAAATGAAGTCCGAAGGCGACCGCATCAAGGGTGCCTTCAATATCGCACGCGATCTGGCCGAGGCTGCGAAGCCCGCTCAGGTCGCAAGGGCCCGTTCCGCGACGCCGTAGCGCAGCAGCAGCAGGGCCAGCGTCGCAAAGACAGCCACGCCAGTCATCAGCGGGATCGCGGTGCCGTTGAACATCTGGCCGATGGGGACTGCCAGCACGACAGACGCAACGGTGGCGATAGAGGTCATCACCGATGACGCCATGCCCGCGATATGGCCCAAGGGTTCCATCGCCAATGCGTTGAGGTTGCCCATGGTCAGGCCCATCATGGCAAAAAGGGCGACGGACCACAGAATATGCCCGGCAAAGGCCAGATCGTCGGGTAAACGGCCGCTCAGGTTCAGTGCCAGCAAGACCAGCGTCAGGATGACGATGCCAAGATAGGTTGCAATCGTGACCCGCCGCATTCCCAGCCGCATGACGACCCGCGCATTCAGTGCCGATCCGATCATCGAGGCAAGCGCGATGAAAGTGAACCAGTAGGGGAATGTCTCGGCCCGGCCGAACCGCACGTCAAAAATACCTTGCATCGATGACAGGGTGGCGAACAGCATCCCCAGGGTCAGCGTCTGGCCCAGGATCGAGACGCCGACGATGCGGTGGGAAAACACCTCCTTGAAGGCGGACCAGAGCGTTGCCACCGACAATGCGCGACGCTTGTCGCGCGGCAGGGTTTCGGGCTGCCGGCTCCACAGCCAAAGCGAGGTCAGACCCGCAAAGACGAAAAAGACCAGAAAGATCTCGCGCCAGCCTGCAATCGCGATGACGCCGGTGCCGACAAGCGGCGCGATCGCCGGGACCAGCGTGAAGACCATCATCACGAAGGACATGATCCGCGCCATCGCGCGGCCCTCGAACTGATCGCGAACGATGGCCACAACCACGACTCGCGCCGCCGCCGCACCAAGTCCCTG
>JANPBI010000441.1:0-6204 GCA_031430315.1 Rhodobacterales bacterium
CAGAGGTGGCGGAAACCAAAGTGGCCCAGGTGATGGACTTTGCCCGGCGTCACCAGCATCCGCTGCAATGCACGATGGAAAAGGAATAGGCCCCACTTCGGCCGCCCATGCGTGCAGAACGACTTACCCATGCCGTTGAAACGGGGGCGCTGGCCATTCCGGGTTCGGGGCGCATCGCGGTCTTTGGGCCTGCAATGCCCGTCGATATCGCCGGTTTGCCACGGGACCAGGTTCGGGTCGTCACGCGTGTCCGGCCAGACCACGACGCCTTTGTCGCTGCCGGGTATGACGTCGGACCGGTGGCCACGCCCGGGGCGGCCATGGCGCTGGTTTGCGTACCGCGCGCCAAGGATGCCATCCGCGCGATGATCGCGGATGCCGTCGCCTGCCTGTCACCGGGTGGATTGCTGGTCATGGATGGTCAGAAGACCGATGGCATCGACAGTGTCATTCGTGCGCTGCAGGGCCGCGCAACACTGGATGCGCCGGTGGCCAAGGCCCATGGCCGGTTGGTTGTTGCGCGGAATGTGGACGCAACTGACTGGACGGCCGAAACGCGCGATGTCGGGGGCGGCTTTGTAACCCGGCCCGGTGTGTTTTCGGCGGATGGGCCGGATCCGGCTTCGGTTTTGCTGGCCGAGGCATTGCCCCAGCGGATCGGGCGGCGGGTTGTCGACCTTGGGGCTGGTTGGGGATATCTGACCCGCGCAATCCTGTTGCGGGACGCGGTGGCACGGGTCGATCTGGTCGAGGCAGACGATGTGGCGCTGGACTGTGCCCGTGCCAATATCACCGATCCGCGCGCAGTGTTTCACTGGGCGGACGCAGCGGTCTTTCGGCCCGATGTGCCGGTCGATGCGGTGGTGTGCAATCCACCCTTTCACACGTCGCGCGCGGCCGATCCGGGATTGGGAGCCATGTTCATCAAGGCGGCCCAGCGGATGCTGGCCAATGACGGGGCGCTGTGGCTGGTCGCGAACCGGCATCTTCCCTATGATCCGATCCTGGCTGCAGCATTTCGCGAGGTCACCGAATTCGGCAGCACCAAGGCCTATCGGTTGATCCGGGCCTACCGGCCCATCCGCACCCCGCGTGCGGGCTGATCCAACGGAGTATCCCGCATGTCCATGTCCATCTCTGGCAAGACCGCCATTGTCACGGGTTCTGCCCATGGCATCGGCCTCGCGATCGCGCGGCATTTTGTCGACAAGGGAGCGAATGTCGTCTTTGCCGACGTGGACGAAGATGCCTTGGAGGAAGAAGTCGGCGAAGAGGCGCGTGCCGAAGGGGCGATCCGCAAGTTCGCGGGCGATCTGTGCCAGAAACTGACGATCAACAACCTTTTGTCCTTTACCGTCGACGCGTTTGAACGGGTCGATATCCTGGTCAATGCCAGCCGTGTCATGGCGGTCTCGGATCCTTTGGGCGTGGAGGACGACGCGGTCGAAATGCTATGGCGCGAAAATGTGCTGACAAGCCTGCGGCTGTCGCAGATGACGGCGCGGCGGATGATTCAAGCTGCAGGTCGGGCAGGCGAGGGAGAGGCCGGCGCGATGATCGGGTCGATCATCAATCTGTCTTCGATCGCCGCGCACCATACGAGGCCAGAGCTTTTGGGCTATTCCGTCGCATCGGCGGCAGTTGACCAGATGACACGGTCGATGGCGGTGGCTTTGGCCCCGATGGGCATCCGGGTCAATGCCGTGGCCTTTGGGTCAGTGATGAGTGCAAGCTTGCAGGCCACCCTAAAGGAACACCCGGACTACCGGTCGATCATCACGGATGGCACGCCCCTGCACCGGATTGCCGCACCGCTGGAGCTAGCGGAAACCGTGCAATTCCTGGCTTCGGACGCGGCCGGCTTCATCACGGGTCAGATCCTGACAGTCGACGGCGGGCGCAGTCTGATCGACCCGGTTGCAGCACCTGCACACTGATCATTCCGGATAGGCATTCCGGCAGGCCGCAATTGCAGGCTCGGCCGCCTTAGCCAGTGTCTTGCGTTTCGCCTTCATGCTGGCGAGTTTCTCGGCCTCGGCGGACAGATCAATTGCCTTGGCCCGCGTTTCGGTCTCGACCACATCGTCAAGGCATAGACGAGGTTGGGGTTCAGGAAGCGTTGGTGCGCCTTCTACAAGGGGCGGGGGCGGGGGTGGTGTGCATGTCACCCAGCGGGTTTGCACTACGTCGACCTCTTCCAGCGCAAAACCACGGTCAAGATTGCCTTGGGTTTCCGCTATCAACCGTTCAAGGATGCGCAGGTCGCGCGTCTGGCGCGCGATGCATTGCTCTTGCGGTGTGCCGCAGGCAGCCAGCAGCCCAAGCCCCGATAGCAATATGCGCCGCATCTTCCCCCCCCCATGCCGACCGGTGAAGGTTCTGATCCTACTGTGGTCCAAGCAACATGCCAAATCCTCTGTTGGCGCGTGTTGCCCCCAATGCTACCGATGCCACCATGACAACCCGAGGATAGACCTGATGACTGACCACTTTGATGCCCGCAAAGCCCGTGCTTCCGACTGGTTTCGCCAATTGCGTGACCACATCGTTGCAGACTTTGAGGCACTGGAGGCAACGCATGGCACCGGCACACCAGGCGTGTTCGAGGTGACACCCACGACTCGCGCCGATGGCGGTGGCGGCTTGATGAATGTGATGCGGGGCGGTCGGGTGTTTGAAAAAGTTGGCGTCAACATTTCGACGGTACATGGCGTTCTGGGGGATCGGGCACAAAAAGCGATGGCCGCGCGCGGCGTGCCCGGTATGGCAGAGGATCCTCGGTTCTGGGCGTCCGGGATCAGCCTTGTCGCCCACATGGTGAATCCGCATGCGCCGGCCGTTCACATGAATACACGGATGTTCTGGACGCCAGGGGCGGCCTGGTTCGGCGGTGGGTCGGATTTGAATCCTGCCCTGGAATATCCTGAAGACACGGCGCATTTCCACGCGCAAATGCAAGCCGCCTGCGACGCCCATAACCCTGAATACTATGCAAAATTCAAGGCCTGGGCGGATGAGTACTTCTTTGTGCCGCACCGCGGACGTGCCCGGGGCGTAGGTGGCATCTTTTATGATGATCTCGACACAGGAGACTGGGAGGCAGACTTTGCCTTTACCCAATCCGTCGGCTCTGCATTCCTTCCGGCGTTCGTTCCGCTGGTCGAGCGGCGGCTGGCGACATCCTGGAGCGAGGCAGACAAGGATGCGCAGCTGATCCATCGCGGGCTTTATGCCGAGTACAACCTTGTCTATGACAGGGGTACCAAATTCGGGCTGGAAACCGGCCATGACGCGAATGCGGTCCTGATGAGCCTGCCGCCACTGGCAAAGTGGTACTGACAGGTGGTTGATCCGCAGATCATAGCCGGGTTTGCCTTGACGTCATTGTTGATCGAACTGACGCCAGGCCCGAACATGGCTTGGCTTGCGGTGTTGGCCGCGACCGAAGGCAGGTCGAAAGGCTATGCTGCCGTTGCGGGTGTTGCCCTTGGCCTAAGCCTGGTCGGGATCGTTGCGGCCTTGGGCCTTGCGGCCGCATTACAGACCTCGCCATTTGCCTATCAGATCTTGCGTTGGGCCGGCGTGGCCTACCTTGTGTGGCTGGCATTTGGGGCATGGCGCGATGCAGACACGCCCGAAGACCATACAGCCGCTGGCTCTGGTCTTTTGACCTATCTTACCCAAGGGGTAATCACCAACCTTTTGAATCCTAAGGCTGCAATGTTCTATGTTGCGGTGTTGCCCGGTTTTCTGCGTGCAGGTGACGGCATCCCGGACACTTTGTTGCTGACGGCTGTTTATGTTGGCGTCGCGACCCTGGTACATGCTGGGATCGTAACTGCAGCGGGGACCGCGCAGGGCTGGCTTTCACAATCGTCACGGGTTAGGTGGGCCCGGCGCAGCATGGCAATAGCGTTGTTGGGCGTCGTAGCCTGGATTATCTGGAGAACCTGAATCGTGTCTGACCTTGAACTTCGCCCGACCTTCTGCACGGTCACCGAAGAGGATGGCGCGCGGGTCGTGGCCTTTGCCGCAAGCGAAGACCCCGAGGACGGGTACGTCTTCGTCCAGCAGGACATGACCGACCCGGCAGCGCCGCTGTATTTGGAGATCAGTGACGAAATCTTCGGTGCCCATGATGCCCTGCACGAAGCGACCTTTGCCGATGGTCTCATCACATTGATCCTCAGACCAGAAATGGTGATGCGCTTTGGGGCGGTCGCGCAGGTTCAGATCCACAGGGGTCCGGATACCGACGGGTGGGACGAAGCGGAAATTGCCCTGCGCGCGATCATTGCGGCCTGAACCTTGGTCGTCGATCAGGGATGGGCGTTCAGCAAAAGCGCGACACCCAACAAAATCACCCCGATACCGATCATTTGCCGCGCTGTGACCGGCTGGTGCAGGACATAGGCTGATACTGCCAAGGCCATGATCACCTCGACCAGGGCAAGCGTGCGGACGTTTGCGGCGCTGGTCAGGGAAAACCCGATGAACCAGAACTGCGAGGCAAAGGCGCCCAGGAACCCAGCCCAAAGCGAGGTTCTCCAGACCGTGACTGACGATGTCAGTGCGGTCCGGTCGAAAGCCATCAGCCAAAGCATCAGCAACCCTGCCTGCAGCGCCAATCCCAGCACCAAGATCGTCGAGGCGCGCATGATAAACCCCCCGTCGGGCAGGTTAAGGATGCCGCCGCGAAAGCCGATGGCCGCCACACCGAACAGCAACCCCGCCAGCAGTCCCGTCGCCGCAGGGCCAAGATCGCGCAGCATCAACGTCGTCGTCTCCGGCCTGGTCGACAGGATCACGACGCCGATCGTCGCCACGACGATCGCCCCAAGCATCGGCACGGTCAGGGGATCTCCGATTGTCGCGGCGGCAATCAAGGCCACCATGATGGGTTCGGTTTTGATCCAGGCCGTGGTGACCGCAAAAGACCGCGACTTCATCGTAAAAAGCATCAGGGCCGTCGCCGCAATTTGCGCCAATGCACCTAGCGCGGTGTAGCCGAAGCTTGCAGCCGTGATCTTGGGAACACTGCCACCTGTGGCAACGACTGCAATGCCCAGAAAGACTACGGCAAAGGGCAGGCCAAAGGTGAACCGGACCTGCGTGGCACCCAGCGTGCCGATCTGGCGCGTCAGTCCGGCTTGCGCGGTGTTGCGGGCGGTCTGTGCAGCGGCGGCAATCAACGTTGCCAGAACCCACAGGCTGCCCATCAGGTCAGGCACCCCGTACCGTGTCTATCATCAACTGCACGTGCGCCGGATCCGCGTTGGGCGTAATGCCATGGCCAAGGTTGAAGATATGCGGCCCGCCGCGAAAGGCTTTCACGACGTGTCGAGTGGCCGCGACCAGTG
This sequence comes from Rhodobacterales bacterium, assembly GCA_031430315.1. GTDB lineage: Bacteria > Pseudomonadota > Alphaproteobacteria > Rhodobacterales > Rhodobacteraceae > JAJNPS01. The sequence goes on from JANPBI010000441.1 coordinate 5,361, forward strand.
CCGCACCACCTGTGACCATATGTTCGGGGGCGAGGTTGCCTTGCACACAGCCGTCTTTCTGGACATTTGCGGCCCCCCATTCCGGACTGACCGAATTGTCCAGTGCTACACAGTCCGCGCCCGTCGCCATGGCAAAGCCGATATAGCCGTCTGCCGCCTCGCGGGGAAAGGCGATGACGGGAATGCCAGGGTGGCGGGCCTTCAGCGCCCCTATGATCCGGGCAGTAGGCTTGACCGCAAAATCGGCGAAGTCGGCCCCTTTCAGCGACCCGGCCCAACTGTCGAACAGCTTGACCACTTCGGCACCGGCAAGGATCTGTGCGGACAGGTAGTCCACCGTCGCCTCGGTGATGATGTCGATCAAGGCAACGAATGTTTCGCGGTCGGTGTCTTTCAGCGCATGGGCCAATGCCTGATCTTTAGACCCGCGTCCGGCAATCATATAGGTGGCGACTGTCCAAGGGGCACCGGCAAAGCCGATCAGCGTCGTCTCCGACGGCAGCTCACGCGCCAGGATGCGCACGGTTTCATAGACAGGCGACAATGTGTCGTGGATCGCTTCCACGGGCTTCAGGGCGCGCACCTGATCCATCGTGGTGGTGGTTTCCATCCTTGGACCTTCGCCGTTTTCAAACCACAGCTTTTGACCCAGGGCCTGGGGCAGCAACAAGATGTCGGCAAACAGGATTGCCGCGTCAAAGCCATAGCGACGAATAGGCTGCAAAGTGACCTCTGCCGCCAATTCCGGATTGTAGCACAGGGACAAAAAATCCCCGGCCTTTGCCCGCGTGGCCCGATACTCCGGCAGATACCGACCGGCCTGGCGCATCATCCAGATCGGTGG
>JANPBI010000442.1:0-13177 GCA_031430315.1 Rhodobacterales bacterium
CCTGCGCCGCGCTGGCTACCAGACCGCGCTCTCCGGCAAGATGCACTTCGTCGGCCCCGACCAGCTGCACGGGTTCGAGGAACGCCTGACCACCGACATCTACCCCGCCGATTTCGGCTGGACCCCCGACTACCGCAAACCCGGTGAGCGGATCGATTGGTGGTATCACAACCTCGGCTCGGTCACCGGTGCTGGCGTGGCCGAGATCACCAACCAGCTGGAATATGACGACGACGTCTGCCACCAGGCGGTCCAGAAACTCTATGACTTGTCACGAGGCCTCGATCCCCGGCCTTGGAGCCTGACCGTCAGTTTCACCCATCCGCACGATCCCTTTGTCGCGCGGCGAAAGTACTGGGGCCTCTACGAAGGTGCCCCGGATCTGGAGCCACCGCCGCCCCTCGCCTACGACGCGATGGACCCGCACAGCCAACGCCTGATGGATGCCTGCGACTGGCGGTCGCTCACCGTCACGCCCGACCATATCCGCCGAGCGCGTCAGGGCTACTTCGCCAACATCTCCTACGTCGACGACAAGATCGGCGAGATTCTCGCGACCCTGACCGCCACCCGCCAAGAAGCGATCATCATCTTTGTCTCGGACCATGGAGAGATGCTCGGTCGCCGCGGCCTCTGGTTCAAGATGAACTTCTTCGAAGGCGCATCCCGCGTCCCCATGATGATCGCCGCCCCCGGCCTCACGCCCGGCCTGATTGACACGCCCGTCAGCACCATCGACGTCACCCCCACCCTCTGCGACCTCGCGGGCATCTCGATGGATGACGTCGCCCCCTGGACCGACGGCCAATCCCTCGTCCCCCTCGCCACCGGCACCCCCCGTACCACCCCTGTCGCGATGGAATACGCCGCCGAAGGCACCATCACCCCGATGGTCGCCCTTCGCCAAGGGGCCTGGAAGTTCATCCACTGCCCCGCCGACCCGGATCAATTGTTCGACCTTGCCAGCGACCCGGAGGAAACGACGAACCTGCGCGATGACCCCCGCGCCGCCGAAATCCTCGCGCATTTCCGCGCCGAGGTCACCGCGCGCTGGGACCTTCCCGCTTACGATGCCGAGGTGCGTCAGTCCCAAGCCCGTCGCTGGGTGGTGTATGAGGCGCTGCGTAACGGTGCATATTACCCATGGGACCACCAACCCTTGCGCGCTGCGTCCGAACGTTACATGCGCAACCACATGGACCTGAACCGGTTGGAAGACAGCAAACGGTTCCCGCGCGGGGAATAGGCAGTCAGGTCAGACGCTCCGCGGGGGATATTTGCAGAAGAGAAGAAACCCAACTCACCTCTTCACAAATATCCCCACCGGAGGCTCCGCTTACTTGGCGTCCTGCAAAACCAGCTCGGCACCCTTCCACCCCATCAGGATGGCCGGCGCGTTCGTGTTCCCCGCGATCAGGTTTGGGAACGCGCTGGCATCGATTACCCGCAAGCCGTCCACCCCATGCACCCGGCATCGTGCATCGACAACGCTGGTCGCCGGATCCCGCCCCATCCGCGCCGTGCAACTGGGGTGATAGACCGTCCCCGACCGCGACCGAAAATCGTCGATCAGCGCCTCGTCGGAGACGACCGCTGGCCCAGGCCTCAATTCCTCCGCCACCAACCGCGCAAAGGCCGGTTGCGCGGCGATGGTCCGCAGGAACTTCACCGCCGCCAGCATTTCCGCGACGTCGTGGTTGGTCGAAAACGCATTCGCCGTGATCACCGGGTGCTGCAGTGGATCGGCGGAGCGCAACCTAATATGCCCCTGGCTAGTCGGACGACAGTTTGACAGACCGATAGACAGCCCCGAAAACGGGTCCGGCGTCAGCAAGGGCCGCTCCCCTGCGCGCGGCAATAGCGTCGAAAACGCCTGCATATACAACTGCATATTTGGGCGCGGCAGATCGGTCGAGGTCCGGAAGAACCCGCCGCCATGATTGATCGACTTCGCGAGCGGTCCTTCACGCGTCAGCAGGTACTTCATCCCGACCAGCAGCTTGCCCCACCAGGGCCGCAGCACGTCATTGTAGGTCGGCACTTTCATGCGCCACGTATAGTTGACCCCCTGATGGTCGCTCAGATGCTCGCCAACATTCGCATTCTCGCGCACCACCGGAATGCCTAAAGACTGCAACAGCGGCCCCGGCCCGATGCCCGACAATTGCAAGAGTTGCGGCGAATTGATCGCCCCGCCCGACAGGATCACCTCGGCATTGCAGCGCAGGGTCAGCTTTTGCCCCGACTTCAGATACTCCACCCCGACCGCGCGCCCGTCTTCGATGATCACCCGCGTTACCTGCGCGCCGGTGACCACTACCAGGTTCGACCGCCGCATTGCGGGTCGCAGGAACGCCCGCGCCGCGGAATTGCGCCGCCCACCCTTGATCGTCATCTGGTAGACGCCGGCACCTTCCTGCTCCGCCCCGTTGAAGTCGGGATTCTCCGCCAGCCCCGCCTGCCCGCAAGCCGCGACGTAGTCCTTTACCAGCGGATGCAGCCCCTTGCGGTTGGCCGAGATGAACAGCGGCCCCCCCGCCCCGCGAAAGTCGTCGCCCCCCGCTTCGGTATCCTCGACGGCGCGGTAAGCGGACAGACACTCGTCCCACCCCCAACCGGAGTTCTCAGCCCCCCAGTCCTCGTAGTCCGCCTGATGACCGCGTATCCAAACCATCGCGTTGATCGAGGACGACCCGCCAAGGATTTTCCCGCGCGGCCAGTGATCCCGGTTGCCGTTCAGGCCCGGATCGGCCTCCGCCCCATACATCCAGTTGACGGCTGGATTGTAGAAAAGCTTGCCATAACCAAGCGGCATGGCCACGAAAAACCGCCGGTCCGTTCCGCCCGCTTCCAGCAGGGTTACTCGGTGCTTGCCCGACGCTGTAAGGCGGTCAGCGAGTACGCATCCGGCGGACCCGGCACCGATAATGATGTAGTCGGGGCTTTGCATGCCTCGGTTTGTAACGTGGGGGTGGGGGGAGGGATGCACGAGAAGCGACAGGAAGAGGTCGGTTTCGTTATCCTGTCGGGCAGGGTTCAACCCGCTATCTGCATCGTGGCCATTCAGGCCGCCCGTCCGATTGCTACCGCAGCCCGATCCGCCCCGATCTACGCCGTCAACTTGCTTTGCTTGGCAAACGGACTTAACCCCAGCCAGGTCTGCATCGTCGCGGCAACCTGCCGGGAGCCGAGCAGTTCGAATTTGTCCTTCTCCTTCTCCATCGTGGTCAAACCCATCCAGATCGCCGTCATCGTGCGCAGGTCGGTCGTCACGAACAAGTCCACGTTGAACCCCGGATCAGACCAGCAAAGATCGACCTCTCCCGTCGACTCAATTACCAGCCACCAGAGTTTTTTGCTTGCAGGAAGTTCGGGATACAGAAACTGAACTGTTGTGCGCTGCTTCGGCAGTGGCGACGGATCAAGGTTTCGCCGCATGTCCCACATCAGAAGGGAGGGGTCCAGATTGCGCAGTGAGGCGCTGGATTCCACCCATTTCTGCCCCCAGATCCCCACAGCTTCAACGACTTGCCGCAAATCGCGCCCGGCCTCGGTCAAGTGGTACTCGAACAGGCCCTTTTGGAACGGCATGGCGCGCCGTTCGACCACACCGGCCAGTTCCAGTTCTTTGAGCCGCGTCGACAACAGGGCAGGCGACATCTTGGGCACCCCTCGCCGCAAGTCGTTAAAGCGCGTCGTTCCCGCCACCAGTTCTCGCAGCAGGACCATCGTCCAGCGTGTGCACAGAACCTCCGAGGCCATCGCGACCGGACAGAACTGCTTGTATCCCGCTTGTGACATATGCCCCCCCAATCTCCCGCAAGACGGACAATAAGTCCGAATGTCGGGTCAGGATAGTTCAGAAACTGAACCCGGTGATTCAGTTCTGTTACTGGATCGGCAAATGGGATGGCCGCATCATCCGCTGACAGGCTGAACGCGATGGGCGTACCGGCAAACCCCGATAGGACAGAAGATGAGTGTTTTTCTGATTGCAGATATCAAGGTCATTGATGGGGGCTGGGTTCCTGCTTATGCCGCCAATGTGCACCATCTGGTTGCCAAACATGGCGGCAGATACCTGTCGCGCAGTGGCAACATCGAGACGGTGGAAGGTACCGCCAAAGACAGCACGCTGATCGCCTTGATCGAGTTTCCATCAAGGACAGCGCTGGGTGCCTTTGCCGCCGATCCCGAATATGCACCCTACAGCAAGTCGCGTCAGGCGGGCAGCATTAGCAGTTTTCACGTCATCGATGATACCGACATCGCCGGGGCGATTGACTACCTGCCTGCCGGGTGATGTTTCATGCGCGGGCGGGGGCGATTCCGCCCCCCTCACTTCCCCTTCCAAACGGGTTCCCGCTTCTCCGCGAACGCCCGCGCGCCCTCCAGCTGATCCTCGCTCGAATACAACCGATCCACCGTCGCCAGCTGCCGTTTGGTGACCCGGTTCAGCGCGTCCTGGAACCGCATACCTTCTGCCTCGCGCACCACTTCCTTGATCGCCGCATAGACCAGCGGCGGCCCAGATTCCAACAGCCGCGCCAGCGCCCAGGCCTTGTCCAGCAAACCCCCCGGGCTCGTGATCTCCTTCACGATCCCCCAGCGCAGCGCCTCCTCCGCATCGAACCAACGCCCCGTCAGCAACAGGTCCATCGCGACGTGATAGGGGATCCGCTTCGGCAACTTGATCGACGCCGCATCCGCCACCGTCCCCGACCGGATCTCTGGCAGCGCAAAGGTCGCATTATCGGAACAGAGGATCAGGTCGCAAGACAGCGCCAGTTCCAGCCCCCCACCGCAGCAAATCCCGTTCACGGCCGCGATCACGGGCTTGTTCAGGTTTGGCAACTCCTGCAGCCCGCCAAACCCGCCAACCCCGTAGTCCCCATCCACCGCGTCGCCATCCGCCGCCGCCTTCAAATCCCAGCCGGGGCAAAAGAACTTCTCGCCCGACGCCCGCAGGATGCAGACCCGCAACGAGTCATCATCCCGGAAAGCGCGGAAGGTCAGCCCCATGATCCGGCTGGTCACGAGGTCGATCGCATTTGCCTTGGGCCGGTCGAGCGTGACCTCCAGCACCGCCCCCTCGCGCCGCGTCCTGATCGGCCCGTCGGTCAGCATCTCCATCTCACGCCCTCCTGATCAACGCATCGACCGCAATGGCCCCAGACGGGCGCACCATGATCGGGTTCAACTCGATTTCTTCCAGCGCCGGATCGGCGGCCATCAACGCCCCGAGCCGCACCGCCATTTCCGCCACCGCCGCCACATCGGCGTGCGGTCGCCCGCGATAGCCGTCCAGCAAAGGCCACAGCCGCAGACGCTGCATCCCGGCCACAACTTCCGCTTCGGTCACCGGCCAGATCAGCGTTACCGTATCGGCCAGCACCTCCGCCGTCACGCCGCCCATGCCGATGGTCATGCTGATCCCGTAAACCGGATCGCGGCGCAGACCCAGCAGCACCTCCGCCACTACGCCCAATACCATTTCCTCTAGCAGATAGCCCACGGCCCCCGACATCTCCGTCTGCCCTACCAGCGAGGTCAGCCCCAACCGCACCGCACCCGCCTCGGTCTTGTGGGCAAAGCCTAATCCCTTCAGCGCGTAAGGCGGGGTTAATCTAGTTACATCCAACCCGGAAATCGAGCCTCCCGACACCCCCTTTGGCACCACCACACCCACGTCGCGCAACAGCTCCTTCGCCGCCGCCTCGGTCATCAACTCGCCCGCCCCATGCACCGGCGCAATCGGGCGCCACCCCGACGCGCCCGGCAAGGTCTGCGCGGCCTTGATCGACGCAAGCGCCGTCTCAAGGCCCAAGAGCGTCACCACGCCCCGATCCATCAGCCAGATCGCATGGTCCTCGTCAAAGTTCTCCGGCAACGATGCCACCGGAAACGCCGGAACCCCGGTCGTCCCCTGCGCCGCCCTGATGGCATCGAGCGCCGGTTGATACGCCGAAGGATCACAGCGATCACTACGGGGAGGGTCGATGATGAACATCCCTGCATCGTACCCGCCCAGCATGGTCGTAAAGACATCCGTCGTCCGAGGCCCATCCCCCCAGATAAACGTGTGATAATCCAATGGGTTGGCAATCGTCACAATCGGACCGAGGATCTCTCCCAAGCGCTCCCGCGTCGCATCCGAGGGCGGCGGGAACTCGATCCCAAAGGGTGCCGCAAGGTCCGCCACCAGCCCCGCCTCGCCGCCGGAACAAGACAGCGAACAAAGCCGTGTGCCCAATGTCCCATGCACATGGAAAATCTTCAGCGTCTCGATCAGCTCGGCAGGCGTTGAGACCTCCGCTACCCCGATCTGGCGCAAGAACGCACTCGACGCCGCCCCACCCCCGGCGAGCGAGGCGGTATGCGACGCCGCCGCCGTCCGGCTCAGCTCCGTCTTGCCTGACTTGATACAGACAATCCCTTTGCCAGCCGCCCGCGCCGCCTCGGCCAGTGCCGCGAAGCCCGCCGCATCGTCGATCCCCTCGACATACATCCCGATCGCCGTCACGCGCGGATCATCCAGCAACGCCCCCGCCAGTTCCGCCAGCCCCACCACCGCTGCGTTGCCCAGACAAGCCACATAGGCCACCGGCAAGGCGCGCTTCTGCATGGTCATATTGATCACGATGTTCGACGACTGGCTGAGCAGCGCCACGCCCCGCTCCACCCGACGACCGCCATGCTGGTCGGGCCACAAAAGCGCGCCATCAAGGTAGTTGATCACCCCATAGCAGTTCGGCCCCAGGATCGGCATCTCCCCCGCCGCCGCGATGAGGCGGGCCTGCAGTTCCGGCTCCCCCGCCTCGGTCCAGCCGGAGGCAAAGCAGATAGCACCCCCTGCGCCCATGGCCGACAATTCGGCCACGACATCAACGGTCGCAAAGCGGTTCACCCCGATAAAGGTCGCATCCGGAGGCTCGGGAAGGTCGGCAATCGACGGATAGGCCTTCAACCCGCCGATCGCCGCCTTGGTCGGATGCACCGGCCAAACCTGCCCCGCGAACCCCATCTTGGCGCATTGCTCGATGACGTTCAGCGCCCAGCCTGCGCCGAGAACAGCGATGGATTTCGGGCGGAGGAGGCGGTCGAGGCGCGTCATTTGCGACCCGCGACCAAGTGGAAAGCGCCAGGGCGCTGCCCCGGACCCCGGGATACTTGTGGACAGATGAAATTGGAAAACAGGCGCCCTGCCCTAGTGATCCAGGGCAGGGTTTCACCCGTCGCGGTCATTGGCGTCCCCGCCTGTACCGCCGATCCAGATTCGCGGATTAACCTTAACATTTCGTTTCAGCCGTCCCCAAATATCCCACGGGGGTGCGGGGGTGTGAAACCCCCGGCTTCGCCCCTCAGCCCCCAACCGCCCGCAGCAATTCGCGGCTGATGATGTGCCGCTGGATCTCGCTCGTCCCCTCCCAGATCCGCTCCACCCGTGCATCGCGCCAGATGCGCTCCAGCGGCAGTTCGTCCATCAGCCCCATCCCGCCATGGATCTGGATTGCCTCATCCGCAACCATCGCCAGCACCTCGGTCGCCTTCAGCTTGGCCATCGCCATGTCGCCGTCGGTCACGGTGCCCTGATCGTATTTCCACGCCGCCTCGCGCGTGAGCAACTCCGCCGCCTTCAACTCCGTCGCCATGTCGGCCAGCTTGAAGCTGACCCCCTGAAATTTGCCAATCGCTTGCCCAAACTGCTTGCGATCCGCCGCATAGCTGATTGCATGCCCCAGCGCCCGTTCTGCCCGGCCAAGACAGGTCGAAGCCACCTGCAGCCGCGTCGCGCCGAGCCAGCTATTCGCCACCTCAAAGCCCTTATGCACCTCGCCCAGCATATTGGCCGCAGGCACGCGGCAGTCGTCAAATTCGAGCACACCATTGGTGTAGCCCCGGTGCGAGACATTGCGATACCCGTCGCGCACCGTGAAACCGGGCGTCCCCTTGTCGACAAAAAACGCGGTGATCAGCTTCTTTGGCCCGCGCGGCGTTTCCTCTTCGCCGGACGCCATGAAAACGATGGCGAACCCGGCGAGATCGGCGTGTGAGATGAAATGCTTCGTCCCATTCAGCACCCAGTCGCTGCCATCCGGCTTGGCGCTCGCCTTCATCCCGCGCAAGTCAGACCCTGCGCCCGGCTCCGTCATCGCCAGACAGTCCCAGGTTTCGCCCCTTATGCACGGCATCAGGTAGCGCTCGCGCTGATCGGCGTTCCCGGCCAGCAGGATATTCGACGGCCGCGCGACGCAGGTCCAGTGCAGCGCATAGTTCGCCCGGCCCAGCTCCTTTTCATACAAAAGCCAGGATAGAGTATCGAGGCCAGCTCCCCCAACCTCCACCGGCATGTTGGCCGCGTAAAGCCCTGCAGCCATGGCCTTTTTCTGGATCCCCCGGATCAGCTCCAGCGGCAGAACTCCCGTCCGTTCCACCATCGCTTCATGCGGATACAGTTCCGCTTCGACAAAAGCGCGGGTGGTGTCGACGATCATTTGCTGTTCTTCGGAAAGGCCGAAATGCATTTTACACCTGCGGGTCGGGGTTGATGGTAAAGCCGTCGACGGTGATCGCCTGGCCCGAGACCAGCCGCGCCCCGTCCGAAGCCAAAAAGATCGCCATGTTGGCGATATCCTCGGGGTCGACCAGCGACCGTAGCGCGGTACCTTGTTCGTACCCTGCGCGGACAGCATCAGGCGTCATCCCCTTGGCCACCGCCTCGTCGGCAAAGACGCGATCAATGCGCGGCCCATTGACCGACCCCGGCAGGATCGCGTTCACGCGGATGCCCTTTGGCCCCAGCTCCATCGCCAAGGTCTTCATCAGCCCGATCACCGCCCATTTCGCCGCGGCATAGGGGCTGCGGTACGGGAACCCATAGATGCCCGCGGTCGACGAGGTGAAAAGCACCATGCCACCCCGGCCCATCAACGGGATCGCGTGCTTGGCCGTCAGGAATGCGCCGTCGAGGTTCACAGCAAGGCATTCGCGCCAGCCCTCCAGCGGCATTTCTGCCACCGATGCCGTCGGCCCCTTGATCCCCGCATTGGCGCAAACGACGTCCAGCCCGCCCCATTCCCTACCGATCCGCGCAAGCAATACCGCCATCGCGGCCTCGTCCGCCACATCCACCGCATCGCCGCGAATGCCCTCGGGCAACGCCGCCAGCGCGCTATCATCGACATCCGTCACCCAGACCCGCGCGCCAGTGGCGACAAAGGCCCGCGCCATCGCCAGCCCGATGCCGCCCGCCCCTGCGGTGATCAGGACACGCCTCATCCACGTTGTCCGACGTACCGCCCGACAAAGTCCGGGCGTGGCAGGGCAGCATGCGCGTTTGCAATCGGCATCAGTTTGGCCAGCACCTCCGGCGCCGCCGCACAGGCCTTGCCCGCCTTCATGTCGACATGCAGGCACATCTGTTCCACCGTCGCCATGACATCCTCACCCCGCGTCAGCGTGATCACGTAGTGAAGCCGCTTTTCGTCGGCATGAATGACTTGCAATGACCCGACAATCTTGTCTCCCAGCTTGGCCTCGCCCCGGTGCCGGACGAGGCTTTCCGAAGTGTAATAGCTGTGGCCGCCGGCCACATAATCCATGTCCGCCCCGATCAACCGCAGGAACGCATCACAGGTCTCCGAAGCACAGAACAGATAGCGGCTTTCGGTCATGTGGCCGTTGTAGTCGATCCACCCCGGCAGCACCTCCATCTGCGCCAGAACCAGCGGCGCGCCTTTGGGCTCTTCGGCATGAAACGCCACTGCCCGCCGTGCGTCGTGTTCGCGCAGGACACGCCCTGCGCCGACATTGCGCTCTTTCAACGACCTCAGGATGCCGACCAAGTTCTGATCCCGCATCCGTTCCAGTTCGCGCATCCCATACATGCCCGATTGCGCGTCGGATTGGCTTGCCACCAGGTCCACCAGTTCGTCGTTGAACTCCGGCACGTCGGTCAGCTTCGTCCACGGAAACTTCAGCGCCGGTCCAAACTGCGCCATGAAGTGACGCATCCCGGCCTCACCCCCTGCAATCCGGTAATTCTCGAAAAGCCCCATCTGCGCCCAGCGCAGGCCAAAGCTCATCCGGATTGCATCGTCGATCTCTTCAGTGGTCGCAACACCGTCTTTCAGCATCCACAAGGACTCGCGCCACACCGCTTCCAGAAGCCTGGTGCCGATAAAGCCATCGATCTCCTTGCGCATCACCAGGGGAAACATGCCCACCTCGCGAACGATCGCGACAGTGCGCTCCACCACATCGGGGCCGTTGGCGGAGGAGGCGGAGATTTCGCACAAAGGCAGCACGTAGACGGGCGTGAACGGATGGGCCACGATGATGTTCGCCGGGTTTGCAGCGCCCCTTTGCAGGTCTTCAGCCTTGTAGCCCGATGTCGACGACCCGATCAGGACGCCGGGGTTTGCCTGCTGCATCTGTGCATAGACCTGATGCTTCAGCTCAAGCCGCTCACTGACGCATTCCTGGACGTACTCCGCACCTTCCAGCGCCTCCGTCATCGTCGCTGAAAAGGTCAGTTTCCCCTCCGGCGGCATCGGGACGTCCGAAAGCGCCGGCATCGCGATCCGCGCATTTGAAAGCATTGCGTGGACGTTCCGCTCGGCATTGGGGGCGGGGTCAAACACCGCCACATCCCAGCCGTTGAGCAGGAACCGCGCGGTCCAGCCGCCACCGATCACTCCACCGCCGATGATGGCTATTTTTCGCGACATGGCTTTCTCCTCAGTCAACGCAGACGGTCTGGCCGCCCTTGCCGTTGATCAGCACCTCGTGGCAGCCAAAATAGGGCAGATAAGGCGCACAGGTCCCGGTTTCTGCCAAGCACATGAGGGAACACTGGTTGTTCGTGGTACAGACCTTGCCCGCATCGGCCGTGGGCTTGACGCATCGCGGGCCATTTGCCGTATCGACCAGTTTCGCGCGACCGCAGTTCAAGCTGGCAAGCGGCGAAGGCGGCGTTTCCGGCTGGCACCCGGCCAAAACCATCAGCGTCAAAAATCCTGCAAAGTAAGCTATCCGCATCATTCCCTCCTGTTCGCGCCGTCGGCGCAGATCCACATGCCATCCACGTCCGTCATCCTAGGCCGCGCGGCAGCCTGCGACCATGATTTTTCTCTACCTTGCGCGGGGCCTGGGGGTCGGGGTCGAAGACCGCGACATCCCAGCTGTTGAACAGGAACCGCGCCGCCCAACCGCCGCCGATGATGGCTGCCTTACTGGTCATGCCTTGTTCCAATTTTTCTGTCGGCACGCCCCCTATTCGGGGCGGCGAGCGCCCTAACTTCTGTCAGTCGACGCAAAGCGCAACCTTAGCCACCCCATTCACCATTTCCGATCTACATCCAAACACCGAGGTGCTAGCCGCGCATTGGCCAGTGGTCGCATTGGTATTTTCGGCAAAGCAGTCACTTTGGCATTCGGAGGAGTCGGTGCAACTCTTGCCCGCATCCGTTGTTGGAAACACGCATGCCTGCCCAACGACACCTGTTTGTGCCCCACCTGCCCTGACGCAAGCGCTTGGCGAGATCTCCTCAGGAATGCCTAAGGTTTGGGTTGTGTCCAATGGGACTTCTGTCTGGCATGCGAGCAGGACCAGACCCATCGCAATCAGAGCCAAACCGGGGTGCAAGCGGTTCCTCACTTCCCCACCGGCCCCCGTTTCACCAATCCCAATCGCGCCCGCACCTCTGCCGGCGTAATCACCCGCGCCCCCATATTCTCCACGATGGTACAAGCCCGCTCCACCAGTTGCGCATTGGTCGCGAGCACTCCCTTGTCGAGCCACAGGTTGTCCTCCAACCCCACCCGCACATTCCCCCCACCAAGAACCGCCGCCGCCACGTAAGGCATCTGGTTTCGCCCGATGGCAAACGCCGACCAGAACCAGTCGCTCGGCACGTTGTTCACCATCGCCATCAGCGTATTGAGGTCATCCGGCGCCCCCCACGGCACCCCCATGCACAGCTGCACGAGGACCGGCGAGGGGATCACCCCTTCCTTCACCAGCTCTTTGGCGAACCACAAATGCCCCGTATCGAACGCCTCGATCTCGATCCTGACGCCCGCCGCCGTCATCCGCCGCGCCATATCGCGCAGCATCCCCGGCGTGTTGACCATCACATAGTCAGCCTCGTTAAAGTTCATCGTCCCGCAGTCGAGCGTGCAGATTTCGGGGCGGCAGTCCACCACATGCTGGACGCGCTCCGCCGCCCCCGCCATGTCGGAGCGACCAGAGACCACCATCTCCTCCGTCCCCTCGAAATAGATGTCGCCCCCCATCCCCGCCGTCAGGTTCAAGACCACATCCGTATCGCTGTCCCTGATCCACTCGGTCACCTCGCGGTAATACTCCAGCTTGCGGCTGGGCTTGCCCGTCTCCGGATCGCGCACGTGGCAATGCACCACCGCCGCCCCCGCCTTGGCCGCCGCAATCGCGCTATCGGCAATCTGCTTTGGGGACCGAGGCACATGGGGCGAGCGGTCTTGCGTCCCGCCCGATCCGGTCACAGCACAGGTGATGAAAACCTCACGGTTCATGGTCAGCGGCATCGCATCCTCCCAGCGGCTTGATCCCCACCATAGCCCCCTTGCACGCCCACGCTTTGCACTTTACGAAATCCGCATGACGGAAAACGCACTGTTCGCCCCCGCGACCGGCCCCCTGACCATCGCCCTTTTCGTGCTGCCACAGGCGTCGATCCTTGAGGTCGCCTCCGCCCTCGACCCCTTGCGCAACGCAAACCGCCAGCTCGGGTCTGAAGCTTACCGCTGGCGCGTAGTCACGCCCGATGGCCAGCCCGTCCCTTTGACGTGTGGCATCTCGCTGCCCTCCTCCGGGCCGCTCGCTTACGCCACAGGTGCAGATGCACTGATTGTCATAGCAGGCTACCGCCTCGCCGAGGTCGCCACCCGCCCCCTCATCCGCGACCTCCGCCGCATCGCCCCGCGGTTCCAGCTTGTCGGCGGTATCGACGCCGCCCCCTGGGTCATGGCGCGCGCGGGGTTGCTCGACGGCTACCGCGCCACAGTGCATTGGGAAGACCTCGAGGACCTCGCCACCGCACACCCCAACATTGACGTCGTCCCTGACCGCTACGTCATCGACCGCAATCGCGCCACCATTGGCGGCGCGGCAGCGGCGACCGACTTCATGCTGCAC
>JANPBI010000443.1:0-6087 GCA_031430315.1 Rhodobacterales bacterium
GGACCAGACCGCAGCCTGCTTTTGGTCGATGACGACGAACCTTTCGTAAAGCGCTTGGCGCGCGCGATGGAAAAGCGCGGCTTTTTGCCGGAAACAGCAGAAAGCGTCCAGGCGGGGAGGGCCATCGTGTTGTCGCGGCCACCTGCTTATGCTGTGATTGACCTGCGGCTAGAGGATGGCAACGGGCTGGATGTGGTGGAAACCCTTCGAGAGCGACGGCCAGACTGCCGAATCGTGGTGCTGACGGGCTATGGGGCAATTGCGACAGCCGTGGCTGCCGTCAAGATCGGCGCAATTGACTATCTGTCGAAACCTGCGGATGCCAATGACATCACCCATGCGCTTTTGTCGCGAGGCAGCGCGTTGCCGACACCCCCCGAAAACCCCATGTCCGCGGATCGGGTCCGGTGGGAACATATTCAACGTGTTTACGAAATGTGTGACCGCAACGTCTCGGAAACAGCGCGCCGCCTAAGCATGCACCGCAGGACACTACAGCGCATACTGGCGAAACGAAGCCCAAAATAAATCCTACGATTGCCAATTCACGCAATTGGATTTATCCAATGCTGACCCAATCGCATCGAAGGAATTATCCGGTGGCAATCGACGTCAATAAGATGGGGCTGAAAGAGCTCAAGGAACTTCAGTCCCAGGTCACAAAGGCAATCACGTCCTTTGAGGATCGCAAGAAAAGAGAAGCGTTGGCTGATTTGGAAGAACGCGCCCGCGCCCATGGTTTCAGCCTGTCGGAACTGACCGGGTCCGCTCCGACCCGCAAACGCGCGCCTGTCGCCCCGAAATACGCCAACCCAGCCAACAAATCGGAAACCTGGTCCGGGCGGGGACGCAAACCGCGTTGGTTCGAGGCAGCGTTGAAGTCTGGCAAGTCCGTCAAGGACCTGTCGATCTAGGAACCATCAGCTTTGCGACCCGAGCCATTTAAGAAAGGTTCGGGTCGCCGCCCTTTGCGGGCCGGGAAGGGTGACGACAAAATAGGCGGGCAGGCTGTCTCGACTGTCATGCACCAATCGAAGGCGCCCTTCGGCAATGTCGGATTCCACAAGCGCAATGCTTTCAACGACCAGCCCCAGGCCTTCTCGGGCGGCCGCAATCGACAGTTCCTCATTCGGAAAATCTGATCGGTTAAGGTTGTTTGGTTCCAGGCCAAGGCTGCGCAGGTAGTCGTCCTGCTCGGGCCATTTTGCTGCAAGTATCCAGTCAGCCTTTGCCATTTCAGAGCGGTCAAGCGAAGTCCGGTCCCCAAGAACCGAGGGCGCGCCGGTTACCACCAGCCGCGCGGACGCCAGAAACCGCGCCTGGACACCCGGCCAGGTGCCCTGCCCGTAGCGGATGCCAACGTCAAATCCGTCGCGATGCAAATCCACGACACGCGATTCCGGATGCAGTGACAGTCCGATTTCAGGGTGCAGCGACCAGAAATCCCGCAGCCGGGGCATAAGCCACTGCGCGGCAAAGCTGGCTGTCAAAGTCACCTTGACCGGACGATCCGATCCCCCGCTACGCAGGGCATCAATTCCGCGACCAAAGGCGGCGAACCCTTCGGAAAGGGCAGCCGCCAGCTGCCCGCCATCCTCGGTCAGACTCATCCCGCGACCATCGCGACGGACAAGGGCAATCCCAAGGTTCTCCTCCAGGCTGCGGACCTGTTGGGCCACCGCAGCGGTCGTGACATTCAGCGCACGCGCCGCCTGGGAAAAGCTGCGCAATTCCGCCGTCGCTGCAAAGGCGCGAAGAGATGTCAACGACGGCAAGTGACGCCAGTCAATGCCCATATATTAGCTCAACTATCATATTGTAAACCTTTGTGACTCCGGTTTCTTGCTGAAACATGGCACAAAGATCGCACCAATCCAATTGACAGGAGCAGGAAATGTTGACGATCTTTGCAGATGCGCTGTTGCTTGCGGCACGGCAGGACTTGCCGCCCCGCCCCATCAAAGAGCGCCCGCACGACCCCGAGAGCGACCGGGCCTGGCGTAGGTTCTGGGTGAACCAGGTTCAGTACAACCGCTAAATGTCGCCCGAAAGCAGCCGTCCAACACGCGCGACATAGTCCGCCCGCACAACAGTGGGCGGACGCAGTCTGATTTCCAGTCGGTCGATCAGTTGAGGCAGTGGTTTGCCGAACAGCTTGTCCGCCTCTGCCTCTTGGAACCCGGCGATCCGTACCGCCTCCAGCCAGGCCGAGACCTTGTCCGCCGCCTTGATAGCTTTCTTGACCGGTGCGGGCAGGACAGCAGGCAGCCCGAAGCGTAAAAGGATCGCTGCGGTCAGCCGCAGGTCCAGCTCGCCATAGCCAGGCCCGACCGCCGCTTTGACTGGGCTGATCATGTCCCCGATCACATATTCGGGCGCGTCATGCAGCAGTGCCGCCAACCGCCAGCGCGCAACAACCCCCGGGTTCATGCGGGCATGGATTTCCTCAACCAGCAGCGAATGTTCTGCGACGGAGTAGGGCCAATCCCCTCGTGTCTGCCCATTCCAGCGCGCGACGAATGCCAGACCATGCGCGATATCCTCCACCTCGATATCAACCGGCGTCGGATCAAGCAGGTCTAGTCTGCGGCCCGACAGCATCCTTTGCCACGCGCGGGGTTGTTTCATGGATGCTTAGCCCCCAGGCAGCCATTAGCCGCTGATTGGTTGTCGAATGTTCAGGGGGATGCTATCTGCCCGGTCAACATAGGATCAAGGAGCATCGGGCAAATGGCGCAGGATTACATCGTCAAGGACATCGCGCTGGCCGCGTATGGCCGCAAGGAACTGACCATTGCCGAAACCGAAATGCCCGGCCTGATGGCCTGCCGCGAGGAATTCGGGACATCAAAGCCGCTGAAAGGCGCCCGCATCGTCGGCAGCCTGCACATGACGATCCAGACCGCCGTGCTGATCGAAACACTGACTGCCCTTGGTGCTGACGTGCGCTGGGCGTCGTGCAACATCTTCTCGACCCAGGACCACGCCGCTGCCGCCATTGCGGCCGCTGGTATCCCGGTCTTCGCGGTGAAGGGCCAGACCCTGACCGAGCATTGGGATTACCTCGACCGCTCCTTCATGTTCCCCGAAGGCGCGAACATGATCCTCGATGATGGTGGCGACGCCACGCTTTACGTGTTGCTGGGGGCCCGCGCCGAAGCCGGCGAAGAGATCATCCCCGTGCCGCAGTCCGAGGAAGAGGTGGTCATCAAGCTTCAGATCCACAAGCGCATGAAGGAAAGCCCCGGTTGGTTCATCAAGACTAAGGCCGCCATCAAGGGCGTGTCCGAAGAAACCACCACGGGCGTCCACCGCCTTTACGACCTGCACAAGAAGGGCGAGCTGCCCTTCCCGGCGATCAACGTGAATGACAGCGTGACCAAGTCGAAGTTCGACAACAAGTACGGCTGCAAGGAATCGCTGGTCGACGGTATCCGCCGGGCAACCGACACGATGATGGCCGGCAAGGTTGCTGTGGTTTGCGGGTATGGCGACGTTGGCAAAGGCTCGGCCGCCTCGCTGCGCGGCGCAGGTGCACGGGTCAAAGTCACCGAAGTTGACCCTATCTGCGCCCTTCAGGCCGCGATGGACGGCTATGAGGTAACGTTGCTCGAAGACGAAGTCGCTTCAGCCGATATCTTCATCACCACCACGGGCAACAAGGACGTGATCCGCATCGAGCACATCCGCGAAATGAAGGACATGGCCATCGTCGGCAACATCGGCCATTTCGACAACGAAATTCAGGTTGCTGCCCTTCGCAATCACAAATGGACCAACATCAAAGAACAGGTGGATATGATCGAGATGCCTTCGGGCGCCCGCATCATTCTGCTTTCCGAAGGTCGCCTTTTGAACCTTGGTAACGCCACTGGCCACCCGTCCTTTGTGATGTCTGCCAGCTTTACCAACCAGGTTCTGGCACAGCTGGAGCTGTGGACCAAGGGCGAGGATTACGCGCCGGGTGTCTATATCCTGCCCAAGGCGCTTGATGAAAAAGTAGCGCGCCTGCACCTGAAGAAGATCGGTGTAAAGCTGACTGAGCTGCGCAGGGATCAGGCCGACTACATCGGTGTCAAGGTAGACGGTCCGTTCAAGTCCGAACACTATCGCTATTAGATCTTTCTGACGCGGCGAGCAGTCAGACAGATCCTTGCCAAGGGGGAACGCAGAGGGAGTTTTCCCTTTGCGTCACAGGCCGCATGCTCCTATCGTGCCGCCGTTGCGTTCGGGTGGTCAATCCGCCCGTTCTGACCCAATTGTAAAACAGGGACGAGGGATAAGCATGAGCAAGAGAGACGAACTGATCGCCAAATATGCCGATGATCTGAAATCCAAATGCAAGATGACGCCTGACATGGCGCTGTTGACCAAAGTGACCATCGGATGCGGTCCTTCGATCTACAACGCCGACAGTGCGACCGTTGCTGGCACGGACAAGTCAGAGCTGGAAACCGTCAAGAACAACTTTCTTGTGAAGAAGCTTGGCCTCAAGGACAGCCCGTCCCTAATGGAAGCGATCAACGCCGTCATCGACACCTATGGCCGCTCCGAGCGCAACAAGTACCGCGCCGTAATCTACTACATGCTGGTCAAGCATTTCGGCAAGGAATCCGCCTACAAGTAAGGCGTTGGACTTCGCAATGTGGTGCCTGGATTGCGGGGCGCGCCGAAAGGCCGCCCCTTTTGCTTTGCGGGTTCGACCGGCATTTTCCCAACTATTGTGACGAATTCTAAGTGTTCCGACTTTGCGTTGTTACGCCGGATCGGCTACCACAAAAGCTCAGGCCAGTAGGCCCGGAACTTTTTCATAGAACACGTGCGGTGCTTGGGGAGCGCGTGGGGTGGATGAAGGGTTCCGTAGGGGTGCGGGACCCTTCATTTTTTTTCAGAACAAGACCAGGATGATCCCCATGATCGTGCAGCCGACAATTGCATTGATGCTGTCGATAACGGTCAAGGCGGTCTTGCGCATCCCAAAGGCGTAGTTCATCGCGACCCATGGCGTGATAAAGAACGCGCCGACCCCCAACCCGGACATCGCCCCTTCGCCAAGCGTGTCGATGCCTCCTTCGGCAAAGACGTGGCGCATCATTCCCGCAACCAGCACCATCGCGACAATGCCTACGATGAATGGCATCGGGCTTCCATTGCCCATCGGACGCCCCGATGGGTCGACAGGAATGCCCGAAGCCGCGATCCAGGCTTTTGACATCGCAATGTACCAGATCGAGCTAAAGGCAAACGCGCCGATCGCTGCCGCGATCACGTTCAGGATTTCCATAACTTCCCTCCTCCAGAGTGTTTTTGGCACTATGCCGAGAAAAAACACCTTAGCGAACAGAATTTACGGGGCAACACCGCCCATCCCA
Organism: Rhodobacterales bacterium; assembly: GCA_031430315.1. Taxonomy (GTDB): domain Bacteria; phylum Pseudomonadota; class Alphaproteobacteria; order Rhodobacterales; family Rhodobacteraceae; genus JAJNPS01. The sequence goes on from JANPBI010000443.1 coordinate 5,373, forward strand.
CAAACAATATGCCATTCGTCGGGGCTGACTGGCTGCACGGAAAGACGGGTGTTGTTGACCAGGACCATGCCTTCCAGCCCCGGCTGAACCTTGCAATCTTCGAGTGTCACCGGACGCGCAAAAGGCCGGACTGCCCGGATATGCACGCAGTCCCAGCGCGGATCATCGGTTGTGCTGTCCGGCGCGCTGAGGGCTGACACCTCGACGATACCGACAACTTCCTTGCCAACATTAGAGTGGTAAAAGAAGCCAAGGTCCCCGATCTGCATCGCCCGCATGTTGTTGCGCGCCTGATAGTTGCGCACACCATGCCATTCTTCTCCCGCCGCCCCTTTGGCAACCTGCTGATCCCAGCTCCAAGTGTCAGGTTCCGATTTAAACAGCCAGTATTTCATCCCACCACCTTGCGCCATTCGCGGATTGTGACGTTGTCAAATAAGCCAGCTTTTGCATAGGGATCAGCAGCGGCCCAGGCCTCTGCCTCTGCCATCTCCTCAACGTTCAGGATGATCAGACTGCCCGTCATGCGACCCTGCTGATCCAGAAACGGTCCCGCAAGCTCGACAACACCCGAGACCTCGATATGCCCGAGATGTGCGGCGCGATTGTCCAGCCGGATTTGCACGGCGCCGGGTTTGTCGATGCATATCAGGGCAACGCGCATGGTCTATTCCTGTTTCAGGGGGCGGGACAAAAGCGACTGGATCGCCTCGGC
>JANPBI010000444.1:0-14903 GCA_031430315.1 Rhodobacterales bacterium
CCGATGGCGCGCTATACAAAGGCAATCTCAAGGCCGGTCAGCGCGAAGGGCAGGGAGCCTTGACCATGCCTGATGGCCTGACCTTTGTAGGCCAGTGGTCTAACGGCCAGATCAACGGCGCCGGTCGCCTGACCCAGCCAAACGGCGACACATACCAAGGCAGTTTCGTCGACGGCCTGCGCGAAGGTCAGGGCGAGGTGACCCACAAGAACGGCGATACCTACAAGGGCGCGTTCAAGGCCGACCGCCGTCACGGCCAGGGGACGTTTCGTGCCAAGGACGGCTTTGCTTATGAAGGATCCTGGGTCGAAGGTCGCATGGAGGGTACCGGCGCGATGACCTATGCTGACGGCTCGGTCTATGTCGGTCAGATCAAGGCCGACCGCGCCGAAGGCACAGGGGCAATCACCTATCCAGACGGCACCGTCTTCGAAGGTGTGTGGAAGGGTGGCCAGATCGCGGGCTCGGGGCGCGCCACTTATGCGGGCGGCCAGGTCTACGAGGGCACCTTTGTCAAAGCCCTGCCCGAGGGCAAAGGCGTGATGACTTACAAGGACGGATATCGATATGACGGCGACTGGAAGGCCGGTCAGCGAGAAGGCGTCGGCACCGCAACCTATCCGGATGGCGCGATCTACAAAGGCGGATTCAAGGCAGGCCTTCGCCAAGGCCCGGGCGAGATCAAGATGGCCGACGGGTTTCATTATGTCGGCAACTGGACCAATGGTGAAATCGACGGCATGGGTACGGCGACCTATCCGTCGGGCGATGTGTATGAGGGCGTGTTTGCCAAAGCCAAGCGCGAAGGTCAGGGCACCTTGCGCTATGCCTCGGGCGACATGGCCAGCGGCATCTGGAAATCGGGCGTACTGACCGCTCCGGCGGAGGCCCCCGCCGAAGCCCCGGCAGCCGATGCCCCAGCGACAGATGAACCCGCCGAGCCTGCAACTCCGCCCGCAACGGATGGCGGCTAACGTCGGATCAGGAAAATTCGCGTTTCCCCAGCCGGGCCACGGGCCGGGCGTTCTTCGCGAAAACCTTCCAACGGAAGGTTTTTGATCACTCATCACCCTTGCTAGATGGTGGTGCAGTCAGAAGGTGCTAGGCGATCAGCCCATACTGCCGCGCCTTGCTGCGCAGGAACGGCAGCCCCTCACCGATTACCTGTTCCGTGCTGTCGGCCACCGGTCGCCAGACCGATAGTCCCCAGGCCAGTTCCGGCGGCATGTTGATGAAACTTTCCATCGCGAGGCCCCCTTTGAACCCCACGGCGGCAAGGGTGGCGAAAATCTCGTCCCAGTCGCAGGTGCCCTGACCCGGAACCCCCCGGTCGCTTTCGGACAGGTGGATGTATTTCAGGTGATCGCGGCACGACAGGATGCCGTTGCCCGCCCCCTTTTCCTCGATGTTCATGTGATAGGTATCGAGGTGGATGAACAGGTTCTCGGCCCCGACCCGTTCCAACATTGCCGTAGCCTGCCATCCGGTATTGATCAGATGCATCTCGTACCGGTTGACCGGTTCGATGCCGAACGCGATCCCCAAACCCCTGGCATGCGCCGCCGCAGCCCGCAGGCAGGTCGCAACACTGTCGAGCTCCGCTTCGGTCGGCGGCAGCCCTGACCGCTCGCCAATTCCGCCATAGGTCACACCCGTCAAAGCTTCGGCCCCCATAGCGGCGGTCTTGTCGAGGGCGGTTTTCAGAAAGGCGATCCCGCCATCAGGATTGCGCGACGGCCAGCACGCCTCGGGCAGGCCGAGCGAGCAGACCGCGCGGATGCCCTTGCGCGCAAACAGCCGCTTCGAATGCACAGCATCGACGATGGGCGGATCTAGGAGGGCAACTTCGACGAAATCAAAGCCATGGTTCACAGCCTCGCCCACGGAAAACTCCGCCGCCTTGGGTGTCCAGCGCATGGTCCAGATGCTGGAGTGGATGCCGAAACCCTGCATCTTGGCCCCCTTCAGGTCGTGGGAATGATGATGTCGGGAACGATGCCAGACGCCGCGATGAAAGGTGTCACATCCAGCCCCCGGAACAGCCCGTGATCCGTGATCAGCACCGTCCCGCACCCCGCCGCCGCCCCGCCCAGCACGTCGGTGTGCAGCGTGTCGCCGACCATTGCCAGCCGGTGCGCGGCCAGTCCGGTGCGCGCAATGGCATCGTCGAAGCCTTCGGCAAAGGGTTTGCCGAACCAGTGCACCTCGCATCCCAGCGCGTCGATCAGGTCGTGAGCAAACTGTCCCGGCTCCCGACTTAGGTCAGCCTCGCGCGGGGCAACGATGTCGGGATTAGCCACGACCATGGCGCGCGGGCGCATTTCCAGTGCTCGATGGAGTTGCACCTGCAGGGCAGGGGTCCAGCGTGCTGTCGACAGGAACAGGATTGCATCGGCATGGTCGAACATCGCAGGATCGGCGGTGGCATCCACCACCCGCGCCGGGATGTCGTCAAACGTATCCCCCGCGCTGGAAATCGCGGCCCATCTCGCACCGGGGGCCACCGCCTCCAGCCGCGCCACCGCCACATCCCGCGACGACACCACCTCATCGGGCGTAAAATCAAACCCCAACCGATGATACTTCGCCAGAATCTGGTCGCGCGTATAGCTCGCCGCATTGGTCAGCACGACCAGCCGTTTGCCCCGCGCCCGCAGGTCTGCCATGCGCGTTACCGCCCCGGGGATCGCGGTCTCGCCCACGTTCAGCACTCCGAACGCATCGAGGATGAATCCGTCGTAATGATCCGCCGTCGCACCCAGATGCGCCATCTCCCGAGACGCCGCCGGGAACCGCGCCACAGGCAAGCGCCCCCGAACGGCTTCGTACCGCCGGAACGCCGCCTCTGCCGCGCCGGTCCCGTCAAACACTGGTGAACCCGCCTTCGACCATCAAGAGCGCGCCGTTCACCATTGCCGACGCGTCCGACGCGAGGTAGAGCGCCGCATCCGCAATCTCTACCGGTTCGGCAAATCGCCGTGCAGGGGTGGCGTTGCGGAAGGGATCACCTTTCTCCGGTTTTCCCCAGACCTTCTTGCCCATCGGCGTCATAACCACCGTCGGGCAGATCGCATTCACCTGCACATTGTGCTGCGCCCACTCCGCGCACAGCGATTTCGTCAGCGCGTTCAAGCCGCCCTTGGACGCCGCATAGGCCGCATGGTCATCCATCGCGATCACTCCGGTCTGACTGCTGATATTGATCACCTTGCCCCACCTTTGCGCGATCATCGCCGGGGCCAGCGTCCGCGCAGTCAGGAAAGGTGCCCGCAGGTTCACCGCCATCATCTGGTCCCAGTCTTCGGTCGAGAAATCCACCGCAGGCGCGACATTCGCCATCCCCGCAGAATTGACCAGAATGTCGATGGTCCCCCATTCCACCAACGCACGTCGACAGGCAGTCACCGGGTCGATCGGATCAGCCATTTCCGCCACCAGCGTCAGGCAGCGGCGACCTAGCGCGCGCACCGCGTTTGACGTTACCGCAAGGTCCGCCTCGTCCCGCCCCAAGGCCACGATATCCGCGCCCGCCTCGGCAAAGACCGCCGCGATCTCGGCCCCGATGCCCTTGGAGGCCCCTGTCACCAGCGCCTTGCGTCCCGCCAGAGAAAACCGATCCTGCCAGCCCATCGCCTACTCCAAGTTGGTATGCCGCGCCCGCATCGCCACCGGATCGACGCCCAGATGGTCGCGCAGCGCAAGGATCAGAAGTTCAAATGTCAAATACTGCGCGCCTTCAAACAGCGAGCCCATTGGCAGAACCGACACTGCCGCCCCCTGATCGTTCGCCATCGTTTGCGCAGGGATTACCAGCACAAGGTCTGCCCTGCGCACCGCCGCGCCGTCCGGGGTCGCCGTGACGCAGGCGACCTGTGCCCCAGCCTCTTGTGCCACGCCGACCAACCCCATCACCGTTGAAAACGCCCCCGGCCCGGCGCTGACGATCAGCAAGTCGCCTTTACCCACCGGCGGGCAGGACATGTCGCCAACCACATGGGCGTCCAGTCCCATATGATAAAGCCGCATCGCCAAGGCCCGCATCATTAGCCCTTCGCGCCCGACGCCGTAGCAGACGACCCGATGCGCCCGGGCCAGCGCCAGGATCAGCGCGTCCATCTGGCCTGCATCCAGACCTTCTGCTGCACCCCTGATTTCCTCGGCGGCCTGTCCCGCCATCATGGCATAGTCCGGCATGTCTACCCTCGCTTGGCCCTGACCGGCGTATCCGGCAGGGTCGCCGCGACAGCGGAGCGCAAAAGTCCCGTCTCGTCCAGAAAATCCAGCACTGTGTAACGGCTGCGCAGAAACCGCGCGTTCAGGATCGTGCGGTGCAGATAATCGCGGTCGACGCCGATTTCGGCGGCCTCGGCGGGAGCTCCGGCTTTGTGCAAGGCCGCGACCATGTCGGTCGCAGGTCCCAATTGCGCCGCCAACCGCCCGCGCAAATCCGGCCAGATGCGGCGGACCCGGTCCAGCCGGTCGCGCAGTGCTTGTGGTGTCAGATGCTTGGCCGCCGTTTCCTCGATGGCGCGTGCGGCAATCTCCCCCGATCCGAGTTGCTGGCGTATCTCGGTCGCCTTTTCGTCCATGGACGGCGCCCCTGCGACCAGTGCCGCCACATCCAGCCGTGTCAGATCCTGCGCCCCGAGCCAGTCAAAAAGCCGTAACGACGCCACCGTCCCGACGGCCACGCACGCCCCATGGCTGACCCGCTCACCGTCCTGTTGCAGATCATCCATTTCCCACAGATGCGCGATCTGGTGATCCGCCCCCGAGGCCGGGCGCGATGACCCATGCAGCTCCATCGCAAGTCCCACCATCGTCAGGCCCGAGAAAAGCCCTTCGATGGCCGCCCGCTCGCCCGCCGCCACCCGCTCCGGGTGCGCGAGCCAACCGCGCAACGGCCCCTGCACCATGGGCCAGGCGACATCGTCGATGGTCTCCACCCCCAGCGCATCGGCCAGGATCCAGTCGCCCCCCGCCGGAACCTTGCCCGCAAGGTCACCATACCCCCAGCCGGTCATCGCACGGGGTGCCGCGGCGATGATGTCGAGGTCCCCCAGAACCGCCCGCGCTGGACGGCACTGGATGGTCTTCTTGAACCCCTTGTCCGACAGAGGCGCGCCCGCCGATGTATAGCCGTCCATGGACGCCGCAGTCGCCACGCACAGATAGGGACGGTCCAGCCCGTAAGCCGCGTGCTTGACGACATCGTTGATCACGCCCGACCCAACCGCCACCGGTACCGCCCCATCCACCACGAGCACCGCCTGCAACTGGTTTGCCAGTTCCACGCTCGGCTTGGGACGCGGGCTGCCTTGCAGGATGTGCCGCCGCACAACCATCCTGGATGCAACCAGAGCCGCCTCGACAGCCTGACCCGCCGCAGCCCAGGTGTTCTCGTCCGCGATGATGCAGGCCGGACCCGCCCCGAACTGCCGCCGTAACAGTTCTCCCGCCTGCGCGACCACTCCCGCGCCAATCAGCACCTCGGCGACATGGGGAGACAGGGCGACCGCACGGGCAATGTCGTCGTCCGCCATCACGCCGTCCCCGACCGCAAGGTGCGCCCATCCGCGCCAAACTGGTGCAAGCGCGCCGCGGGTAGTCCCAACCCGACCGCGTCGCCATGGTCCAATTCCGTATCCCCTTCGGCGCGCACGACAATCGTCTGGCCATCCGCCATCGAGACATAAAGATACGCGTCGCCCCCCAGCGTCTCGCGCAAAGCAACCGTTGCCGGCAGATCACCCGAACCGGCAGGTGTCAGCACGATATGCTCTGGCCTGATCCCTACCGTGACTGCCCCCGGTGCGGCCATCGCCGACAAGGTCACGCCCCCCGTCACAATGCGACCCGTCTCGCCCGTCATGGGCAGGAAATTCATCGCCGGGGCCCCGATGAAGCCCGCCACGAACTCCGTCGCCGGGCGGTGATAAAGGTCCATCGGACTGCCCACCTGTTCGATCCGCCCCGCCTGCAAAACGACGATCTTGTCGGCCATCGTCATCGCCTCGACCTGATCGTGCGTGACGTAGATCATCGTCGCACCCAGCGTTCGGTGCAGCGCCTCGAGTTCCACCCGCATCTGCACGCGCAGTTTGGCATCAAGGTTCGAAAGTGGCTCGTCGAACAGGAACACCTTGGGGCTTTTGACGATCGCCCGCCCGATGGCAACTCGCTGCCGCTGTCCGCCCGACAGATGCGCGGGCTTGCGGTCAAGGTACGGTTCCAACTGAAGCACGCGCGCCGCCTCGGCCACCCGTTTGGCGCGTACGGCGACCGCCACGTTGTTGACCTTCATCCCGAATTCCATGTTCTCTCGCACCGTCATATGCGGGTAGAGCGCATAGGACTGGAACACCATCGCCACGTCCCGATCCGACGGTGCCAAGCCCGTGACATTTGCCCCGCCAATGGTGATTGCCCCGGCGGAGATATCCTCCAGCCCAGCAATGGCGCGCAGCAATGTCGACTTGCCGCAGCCTGAAGGCCCGACGAAGACCGCGAACTCGCCGTCCGCAATATCAAGGGTGATCCCGTGCAGCGCTTGCGCCGAGCCATAGAACTTGTCGACCCCTGCCAGCCTGACCTCGGCCATGCGCCGCCCCCCGTTTCGCCGCCGATCCGGCGCGCGACTTCATTTTCCCGATTGACTCAAGGCCAATTCGATACATTTATATCGACAGCGTTACAAATGGAAGTCAATCGCGAAACGCTGATCCTTGGGAGGGAGAAACCATGAAACTGAAGATGCAGTCCAGCGCGATTGCGCTGGCATCCGCCGCCGTGCTCGGGGCGCCAGGCGCGGCAGGGGCGTGGACCCTGGAAGAGGCCGCCAAGCCCTATGCCGGCACCGAGCTGGAGGTGCTGTTCCTCGACCGCCCCGGCTACAACGCCGCGATCACCATGCTGCCCGAGTTTGAGGCCGCGACGGGGATCAAGGTGAACTACACCACCGTTCCTTATGAGAACGCGCTCGGCGAACAGGTCCGCGAGGTCGTCGCCGGGGGCGATCTCGATATCGCGCTGATCGACCTTGTCTGGATCGGGAACTTTGCCGAAAACGGCTGGATCGAGCCTCTCGACAAGTTCTCCGCTGATCCGGCCCTCGCCGATCCCGACCTCGACATGGCGGACTTTTTCCCGCTGGTCCTGAACGCATTCGGGGGCTGGAGCGGCGTGGTCTACGGCCTGCCCTTTGACAACTATTCAGGCTTGTTGTTCTACAACAGCTGCATGCTCAAGGACGCTGGCTTCGATGCGCCCCCCGCGACGTGGCAAGAGGTGATGGACACCTATGGCCCGGCACTGACCAAGGACGGCAAGTACGCCTATGCGCTGCAGTCCAAGCGCAATGAAACCCAGTCGGCGGACAGCTTTGCCCGCATGTTGTGGCCGTTTGGCGGGTCGTTCCTGAACGCGGAATTCAAGTCCAACCTGAACTCGCCCGAAAGCCAAGCGGGCCTCCAGTTTCGCCAGGACCTTATGAAGTTCATGCCCGAAGGCATCGTCGCCTATGACCACGCCGAGACGGTGAACGCACTGGCGCAAGGGGATGTCGCCTTCATCACCGAATGGTCGGCGTTCTATTCGACGCTGGCCAGCCCGGAGACGTCAACCCTCGGGGATTGCTTGGCAGTTGCCCCGGAGCCGATGGGGCCTGCAGGCCGCAAACCGGCGCTGGGCGGCTTCTCGCTAGCGGTTGCAACCCAGGCCGACGATGCTGAAAAGGCAGCGGGATATCTCTTCATCCAATGGGTGACGTCCAAGGCCAATGCCGGGAAATACCTTGAACTCGGCGGCGTACCGGCGCGGCAATCAGCCTATGTCGATCCCGCACTCGCCGAGACGTACAAATTCATCCCGGCACTGGTCGAATCCTGGAAAGACGGTGTGCCGGAATTCCGTCCGCGCTTTGCCGAATGGCCCGCGATCACCGAGATCGTGCAGGAATGGGGCACCAAGATGATGCTGGGCGAGGTCAGCATCGAAGAAGGCGCCAAGACCATCGGTGAAAAGATGGAGGCTGTGCTGGCTGAGGCTGGCTACTACGACGGCAAGAAACCTCTGGCGCAGTAACCGCTGCCCTGCTTGACTGACCCCGCGACCCCGGCAAGCCATCGCCGGGGTCGTCCCATCCTCGACCCCAAAAGGCCGCATCCATGACCACCCGCACCAGCCGTCGCACCATCGCGGCCTTTCTTGGCCCGGCGGTGTTCGCACTGGTGATCGTGGGCATTGCGCCCCTGCTTTACGCCGTCTGGAAAAGCCTGCACGACTTCAACCTGACGAAACTCGCGCAGCAGAAATTCGTCGGCCTGGACAACTACGCCGAGGTGCTGACGGACCTGGTTTTCTGGCAGGCGATGGGCCGCACCGCAACGCTGTTTCTGATCGCGGTACCCGTCCAAATTGTGCTGGGCTTGACCATCGCGCTCGTCCTGCACCGCCCCGGCCTGACGCTCTTCAAGACCCTTACGCGCCTGTCGCTGGTCCTGCCGATGGCCACGACCTATGCCGTCGTGGGTCTGCTTGCCCAGGTCATGCTCAACCAGAAATATGGCGTCATCAACCAGATGCTGGGCTGGATCGGCGTGGACGCGATCAATTTCATCGGCGACCCGACAAATGCATTCATCGCCGTTATCCTGTGGGACATCTGGCAATGGACCCCGTTCGTCGCCCTCGTCCTGCTGGCCGGTTTGTCCACCGTCCCGCCTGAAATCGAAGAGGCCGCCGTGTTGGAAACCAAATCCAACTGGACCGTCCTGCGCTACGTCCAATTGCCGTTCCTGATCCCCAGCCTTGTCGCCGTCCTGATCCTGCGCACCGCCGACACGCTGAAGCTGTTCGACATGCCCTTTACCATGACGCGCGGCGGACCCGGTGCCGCCACCGAGTTTATCGCCGTCCTGATCGAGCGTGTCGGCAACCGCCAGTTCGACATCGGCATGGCCTCGGCGCAGTCGATCATCATGCTGGCGATTACCATCGTGCTGGCCCGACTTTACATCCGCTTCTTCTACCGCGAGGTCACCTGATGGCCGCCCCCGTCCAGCGCCGCAACCTTGTAGGTGAGGCGGTCCTGCTGTCTCTCATCTGCCTGTTCTGCATCTTTCCCTTTTATTGGATGGTCACCACCAGCCTGAAAACCCAGGTCGTCGCCCTGCAGTCGCCCCCGGTCTGGTGGTTCACCCCCACCCTCGCGAACTACTGGGAGGTGCTCTTTCAGGACAAGGTGGGCGTATCGCTGATCAACTCGATCATCGTGGCCACCTGCACCACAGCCCTTGCCGTCCTGCTCGGCTGCCCCGCCGCCTACGCCCTCGCGAGGTTCGAATTCCGCGGCAAAAAGGACCTCTGGTTCTGGTTCATCACCAACCGCTTCGTGTCGCCCGTCGTCCTCGCCTTCCCGGTCTTTCTGATCAGCCGCGAGCTTGGCCTCCGCGACACGCACCTCGCCCTCATCCTGATGTACCTAACATTCACTCTGCCGATCGTGATCTGGATCTGCACCGACCAGTTCCGATCGATCCCGAAGGAACTCGATGAGGCGGCGATGCTGGAAGGCGCGTCGCAGTTCCGCATCTTCCGCTCCATTTGCCTGCCGCTGGCGATGCCCGGCGTCGCGGTCAGCGCGATCCTGTCCTTCATCTTTTCCTGGAACGAGCTTCTCTTCGCCTACATCCTCGCCCCCAAGGCCGCGAAAACCGCCCCCGCGATGGCCGTGACCTTCATGGAGGGCTACGACGTGCCCTACGGAAAGATCATGGCCACCTCGACCCTGATCGTGATCCCGGTCTTGATCTTTGCCCTTCTGGCGTCGAAACACCTCGTGCGCGGCCTGACCATGGGCGCTGTCAAGTAAAGGTCGCCCATGCCACGTGCCCCGAAACTGCCCCAGATCGACACCGAGGAACGGTTTCTGGCGCAGGTCGCCTGGGCCTATCATGTCGAGGGGCTGACACAGGAAAAAGTCGCCGAGAAGCTTGGGGCCACGCGTCTGCGCGTCAACAAGGCCTTGGGCGACGCGCGGGCGAGGGGCCTTGTGCGGATCACCTTCAACACCGCCTTTGCCGCCTGCGCGGAGCTTGAGGCAGCGCTGAAGGCCCGCTTTGGATTGAAACAGGCCTACGTCGCCCCCGCCCCGATGGACGCCCGCGACATCCAGATGGTTGTGGGCGCGGCCCTTGGCAACCTGCTGACCGAAGTCCTCGCCGATCCCGCGATCCGCCTGTTCGGCATGTCCTGGGGCAACACCCTCAACATCGCCACCCGCTTTGTCGGTGCTATGGAACGCCCAGACCTTGAGGTCATCTCCGTTATGGGCGGTCTCACGCGCGGCTCCGACCTCAATTCGTTCGAGATCACCACGCGTCTTGCCGACCTTGTCGGTGCACAGCACAGCTATTTCACCGCGCCACTTTATGCAGGGTCCCGCGAAAGCCGGGATACCATCATGCAGCTGGATGTCTTCCGCGAGGTGGTCGAAAAGCTCCGTTCCGTCGATGCGATGGCGATGGCGGCGGGGGATCTCTCCACCCGCTCGCTGCTGATGCGCGATGGCCTTCCGTCGGACGTAACGATGGAAGAACTGATCGCGCTCGGCGGCGTTGGCGACGTCCTTGGCACCGTCATCGACGCCGAGGGCCGCCCCCTCGATCATCCGATCAACGAACGCATCATCGGCATCGGCTTCGACGACCTCGCCCGCATTCCCAATGTCGTCTTGGCAGCTGGGGGTGTCCAAAAAGTCGCCGTCAACCGCGCCATCCTTGGCAGGGGCGTGGTCAACACCTTCGTAACAGATGAGGCCTCCGCCCGCGCGCTGCTGGACGCCGCCAAGTGACGCTGACCCTCGGCATCGACCTCGGCACATCCGGCATAAAGGCCGTGATCCTGGAGGATGCCGCCCGCGTCATAGCCTCTGCCGCCCACCCGGTCGCAGTGTCGATCCCGCATCTGGGCTGGTCCGAACAGGACCCCGACCTTTGGGTCAGCACAGTCTGGACTTGCCTCGACGACCTCGCCTCTAGCCACCCCACCGAGATGGCCGCCGTCACCGGCATTGGCCTTTCGGGTCAGATGCTCGCCTGCCTGATCCTCGGTGCAGACCTCAAGCCGCTCCGCCCCGCGATGCTGTGGAACGACCAGCGTGCCATTTCCGAATGCGCCGATCTTTTGGTCCGCGTCCCCGACATCGGCAATCGCACTAATGGCACGCCAGACCCCGGTATCACGGCGCCAAAGCTGCTCTGGCTTGCCAAATACGAACCTCGCGTCCTCGCCCGCGCGAAAATGCTGATGCTGACCAAGGATTACGTGCGCCTCGCCTTGACGGGCGAGGTCGCGAGCGACCCCACGGACGCAGGCGGAACCCAGCTTTTCGACTGCAGGACAGGGGCTTGGGACCCGAAGCTGTGTCAAGCAGTGAACTGGGACCCCGCCCACTTGCCCCCCATCCTGAACCCGTGGGACGCCGCCGGAACCCTTCGCGCGGAACTCGCCCAACGTTGGGGCATGCGGGCTCATTTGCCTGTCGCGACAGGCTGCGGCGACAACATGGGATCGACCCTCGGGGCAGGGGCCGCCACCCCCGGCGACGCGGTCTTGACCATCGGCACTTCTGGCGTGGCCTGCCTTGTCGATGCGAAATTCAGCCCCGGCCCGCAAAGCGCCATCCTGACCTCGGCTCACGCCGCCCCGGACGCTTACCTCTCGATGGGGGTTGTCATGGCGGCCACTGCTGCGCTCGATTGGACCGCCCGGCTGACCGGCCAGACCGCGGCAACGCTCGTTGAATCCGCCACCGCCCTGACGCCCGCCCAGATGGCAGAGGCCCCGATCTTCCTGCCAACCCTCAACGGCATTCGCACCCCCTTGAACCGCCCCGACGCCATGGGCCGCATCGACGGCCTGCACCCCGGAGTGACCCTAGCCAGTCTAGGCTATGCCGTGCTTGAAGGTGTCGCTTTCCAGTTCGCCGACTGCATCGCCGCCCAGCGCGCCGTCGGTGTCACCCCGCCCAAACGTTTCCTCGCCGTCGGCGGCGGCACCCGGTCCACTCTCTGGGTCCGGCTGCTTGCGACCATCCTCAACCACCCGATCGACCTGCCAGAAGGCGCGGATGTCGCCGGTCCTGCCGGGGCCGCCCGCCTTGCCTCGGTCGCCGCCGGCGCGCCACCATCCGTCCTGAGAACTCCGCGCCCGGCCCGAGCAACGATCCAGCCCGACTCCCAACTGGCCGCCCTGATTGCCCCGCGCAAGGCGCGCTTCGACCGACTGACCGCCAGCCTGTAGCTACAGCTCCGACCAGCCCGCCGCCGCGGCCTTCAGATGCGCCAGAAACTTCTGCACCTTCAGCGTCCGGTGCAGATCGACATGCGTCACGGCCCAAAGATGGCTGGCCCATTCCGGCATTGGTGGCATGATCTCGAGCAGCGCTGGGTCCGAGGCGGCCTCAACCGGTCGGACGAACCCGATGCCGATCCCGGTCCGCACCGCAGGCAGGACCGACACCACTTCGGTCGCGCGAAACACGATATTGGCCTCCGGCACATGCTCACGCAGCCAGACATAGAACGGCGCGCGGTTCTCTAGCGTGTCACTGCCGATGAAACGGTGGCGCGCCAGATCCTCGATCCCCGTCGGGCGACCATACTTCTGTACATACTCAGCGCTGGCATAAAGCCCCATGCGCAACAGTGCGAGCGGTTGCACGACATAGTCAGGCTCTTTCGGTGCCGCCCCAGCCCTGATCGCAACATGCGCCTCGCCTTGCTCGAGCCGGAACAGCCGCATGTCCGACAAATAGCGGATGCGGACCCCGGGATGTTCGGCCTGAAACGAGGCCAGAACCGGTGTTACCAGTTGTGCGATGCCCGAGATTGCCGTGATCACCAGCTCGCCGGTTACCTGGTCTCCCAACCCCTTGATCCGGCTGACCATTTGAGTGAACTGACCTTCGGCAGTATCGGCCACGCCCATCAGATCGCGCCCTGCCTCGGTCGGTGCATAGCCGCGGGCATGGCGTTGAAAGAGCTTCGTGCCCAGCTTTCGCTCCAGGGCGTCGACATGGCGGATGACGGTCGCATGATGGACCCCGAGCACCTCGGCCGCGCCCGACACCGTGCCCAGCTTTGCCACCAGATAGGCCGTGCGGATTTCATCCCAGTTATCCATCCTGAACCCCGGTTTATGTGCGCATCTGCACATCAACGCCCGAAGAACGCCGCGACGCAAGATCCAATTGTGGCCCTTCTTGCAGGTGGATTTCCAGTTGACGGATGCCGCAACGAAACCTGAAACTGCGGCAGGGGCAGCAAAGGATGACAATGCGTATCGTGCAGGATACCCCAAACCTGCTGGTGATCGAAGACCGGCCCGTGGTCTTGGGGGCGGTTCTTGGTGCGATGGTCGTGATGCTCTTGGGCCTCGCTTTCCTGACCCATGCGGCTGAGCCTTGGCTGGCCCTTGGTGCAAGTCTGGGGGCAGCCCTGCTCGGCGTCGCCTTTGCCGCCTTTGTGCGTCGGGTCTTCGTCGCCTTTGACCGCGCAGCAGGGTCAGTCGTGATCCGCAGCGCCAGCATCTTTGGCCAGACCGAAGAGCAACTGCCCCTGAGCGAGATCATCCAGGCTATGGTCGACACGACGACATCGCTAGACAGTCCAGATTCAAAGAACCGCAACACCCAGACCTACCGCCCCGCCCTGCGTCTGACTGGCAGTCGCCCGAACCAGCCATTGACCAAGGTCTTTTCCGGCGGCAAAGGGGCCGCCAAAGTTGTCGATGCGATCAACCGGTGGCTCGCAGCATGATCGTCTCCGAAAACACCCCCGACCGATTGGTCTTGCGTTATTGGCCGGTGGTCGAAACCTTTGTCGCCGGCGGGGCGGGGGCGATGTTCTTCTGGACCATCGCAACAGCCGATGCGACCTCCATCTGGCGACTGCTGTCGCTCGTGGTTCTCGCCCTCCTAGCCCTCTTTTTTGGTCTTTTTGCAACCACTGCAACATGCGTCTTTGACCGCGCGGCTGGGCGGGTCACCCTCATCACGGGGACGATGGTCTCCCGCAGCACAGCCGAAGTCGCCTTGAATGACATCACCGGCGCTAGTGTCGAGGAAAACCCCGACCATGACGGCAACACTACGCGCCCGGTCCTGATCCTGACCGACCGCATCGTTCCCCTGCGCCCGAACTTCATCAGCAGCACTGCGGCGGCCCGGACGGTGGCCGTGGTTGACGCATGGCTCGCATCCACCCCCACCGCTTGACTTCAGGCCCCTCCCGGCCTATCAGCCCCCCAATTCCCCGGAGGCACCAGCTTCCGGTCCCTTGGCCATATGCCGGGATCGCCACCTGTCAGCGCGTTGCGCCCACAGGTGTCGCCTTGCATTTGGTTTGGGCCTTTCACCGCCGGACCCCATATCCGGCCGACCGCGAGCTGTAGGAGCCGACCATGTTCGAAAGCCTGTCAGAACGCCTAGGCGGGGTCTTTGACCGCCTGACCAAACAGGGCGCACTGTCCGAGGCCGACGTCGACACCGCCCTGCGCGAGGTCCGCGTGGCGTTGCTAGAGGCTGACGTCTCGCTGGAAGTCGCCCGCAACTTCGTCAAGGCCATCAAGGCCCGCGCCATCGGCCAGGCGGTCACCAAATCCGTCACCCCCGGCCAACAGGTCGTCAAGATCGTCCATGACGAGCTGATCAAGGTCCTCGCAGGCGACGGCGAACCCGATGCGCTGAAGATCGATAACCCGCCCGCGACGATCCTGATGGTCGGCCTGCAGGGCTCGGGCAAAACCACCACGACCGCCAAACTCGCCAAGCGGCTCAAGGAAAAGAACGGCAAGCGCGTTCTCCTCGCCTCGCTCGACACCAACCGCCCCGCCGCCATGGA
>JANPBI010000445.1:0-5619 GCA_031430315.1 Rhodobacterales bacterium
TCTGGTAAAAGCGCAGATCGACATAGGTCGCCGCCAGATCGGCAATCAGCAGGCGGCGGGTATCGATGCCGGCCGCCGCCGCCGCCTCGGCCCGTGCATGGGCGGCCCGCTTGCCCGCCCGGCGTTCGCCATTCAGATCGAAAAACGCGCTCAGGCCCAGCTCGGCCGTATCCAATGCGTCACTATTGCTGCGAATCTCGGCCCGTCCGTCGCCCAGGATGCTGGAGGCACGCGCCCGTCCCGCCAGCGCCTCGGCTTCGGCCAGGCGCGCCCGCGCCTCCGCCAGGGTCGGGCTGTCGGCCAGGGCCGCGGCCACCAGATGGTTCAGGACAGGATCGTGAAAATCCTCCCACCAGAGCCGGTCTGCCGTCCCGGGCACCGCCGGGGCCGCGACATGGCGCGAATACTGCGCGGGCAGCAGCATTTCGGGAGCCTGATAGCCGGGGGCTGCCGCGCAGGCGCCCAGCAAGAGGACCGCACCAAGCGCCAGCCGCAGGGGCATGCGCCCCGATGATAGGGAGTGAGGGGGCAAAATCCCCCCTTGATCGGACCGTCGCATCGGGTCTGTCCTGCTCTTTTGCCTCGGCCTCGTCCTTGCAGGGTTATCCCTGTCCCGGAGGTCCATTGCCGCGATGATAGCAGAGCCACTTGGCGCTGGGGTCGGGGCGCGGGCCGATTTCGGGCATGTGTTGCAGGACTGCGCCACATCCCCCTGCACACACAAGGGCTTGCGGCCCAGAGGGTCGGCCCCCCCATGCGCGGAAGGCCCCAGGCCCTATTCGCGGAAGGCCTTGTCGAAAAACGCCATGAACGGATGCACCAGATAGGACAGGACCGTGTGCTCGCCAGTTTTCAGGAACGCCTCTACCGGCATCCCCGGCAACAGCGTGTGATCGCCCAGCTTGGTCATCTCGCCCACACGCGGGGTGATCTGGATGGTGTAGAAATTGCCCCCCGTCTGTTCGTCCCGCAAAGCGTCAGCCGAGATTTCGGACACTTCGCCCAGGATTGGCGGCATCTTGCGCTGGTCAAAGGCCGAGAACCGCAGCGACGCCTCCTGGCCCACGAAAACCTCGTCGATATTGATCGAATTGACCCGCGCGCTGATCACGAGGGGCTGGTCCTGCGGCACGATGTACAGGATCGGGGCCGCCGCCTGCACCACCGACTGCACCGCAAAGACCTGCGAATTATAGACGATGCCCCCCAGCGGCGCGCGCACATCCAGCCGCGAAAGCGTCTCTGACAAGGCCAATTGGCGCTCCACCAGTTCGATCTGGCGGAACTGCAGGTCCCGCAGGGCCGTCACGGCTTCTTCCTGGCGCTGGGTGGTCAACTGCAGGCGGATGATGCCGTTTTCCGCCAGCTTGCCGCGCAGCTCGGCGGTTTCGGCCTTCAGCTGGCCCATCTGCCCGGTCATGCGCGCGCGTTCGCGCTGCAATTCCAGCACGCGGGCCGACTGCGTCAGCTTTTGTGCCAAAAGCTGCTCCTGGTCGGCCAGTTCGCTGTCCATGAGCGTGATCTGCGCATTCAGCGAGGCCTCTTGCGCGTCAAGCCCGTCGATGCGGTTGCCGATCTGGGCATTCTGCTCCTCCAGAAGCGAGATCTGTTGGCCCAGGGCATCCTGTCGCGCTGCGAAAAGCGCATTTTCGCCATCGATCTGGCGCCGCACCTCGGGATCGCCCCCGGCCTGCGCCGCAAGAGCAACCGGAAAGATGACGGCCTCCTTGCCGTCGCGTTCCGCCTCGAGCCGGGCCTGCCGTGCGGCAATCTCGCGCAACTGGCCCTCGACGATGGTCAGTTCTGACTGCAGCCGGGTGCCATCCAGCTGGATCAGCACGTCGCCCGCCTTGACCGTATCGCCATCCTTGACAAGGATTGCCCCCACCACGCCGCCATCGGGATGCTGGACGACCTGGCGGTTGGTCTCCACGTTGATCATGCCCGAGGTCACGACCGCGCTGGACAGGCTCGCCTGCGTGCTCCAGACGCCAAGGCCGCCGACCAGCAGCAGCAGCGCCAGACATCCCGCTATCAATGCGCCGCGCGCCGACCATTCGGGCAGGGGCAGGTTTGGGGGGGGCATCGGCGGCGGCATCCGCATCGGCGGCTCGGCCGGACGGATGACCTCCAGCGCCCCGCCCCCACCCTCGCCGCGCCCGCCCGGGCGGGGCACAGCCTGCGGCACCGGGGCGGCGGCAGCCGGGGCGTCAGGATCGGGGGCCCCGGCCGCCTGAGGCGTGCCGGAAAGGCTCAAAACCGTCTCTGCGCCGCCATTTGCGGGCAGGACGGGCATACCTTCGGCCAGGACGTCCTCGGGGCTGAGCGCCCGGCGGCGGCCCAGGATCGACGCGCGCGGACGGGGTTCCTGCGGGCCTGCCATGATCAGATCGCCTCACGGGCGCGCAGGGTCTGCTGCACGGTATCGGCATTCTTCAGCATCTATTCCATTACCTCATCGCGCGGCCCAAGGGCCGCCACAGAGCCGTTTTCCATGACCAGAAGCATGTCGCATTCCGCGATGGCCTTGGGGCGGTGGGTCATGATGATGACGGCCTTGTCCGCCGCCTTGAACTGGCGCACCGCCAGATTCAGCGCCTCCGAGCCTTCGGCATCCAGCGCCGAGTTCGGCTCGTCCAGAATCAACAGCACCGGATCGCCGTAGAGCGCGCGGGCAAGGGCGATGCGCTGGCGCTGGCCACCTGACAGCTGGCTTTCCTGGCCCGTCAAGACCGTGTCATAGCCTTCGGGCAGGCGGGTGATCATCTCATGCGCATTGGCCGCGCGCGCCGCGGCGATCACCGCCTCGGCATTGGCCTTCGGGTCCATCCGGGCGATGTTTTCGGTGACCGTTCCGGAAAACAGCTGCACCGATTGCGGCAGATAGCCGATATGCTGGCCAAGACGTTCGCTGTCATACTGGTCCAGCGTCGCGCCCCCCAGTCGGATGTCGCCCGCCGAGGGCAGCCAATAGCCCAAAAGCGCCCGTGCGAGGGTCGATTTTCCGGATCCTGACCGCCCGATCACCCCCAGCGCGTGCCCGGGCTTCAACTGGAACGAGATATTGCGCGGGACCGGCGCCTTACTGCCCGGTGGCACCAGGGTCAGGCCTGTCACGGTCAGCTGCGCGCGCGGCACCGGCAGCTCGGTGCGCGGCACCCGGCGCGGCACGGTGGCCAGATACTTGCCCAGCGAGACCCAGCCGGCCCGCGCGCGCTGCAGCATCGGCCATTGGCCCATGGATTGCTCGATCGGCGACAGCCCCCGGCCCAAAAGGATCGAGCCTGCAATCATCGCCCCCGCCGTCATCTCGCCTTTCAGCACATAATAGGCGCCCATCCCCAGCATCGCCGATTGCAGAAAGAGCCGGAACGACTTGGTGATGGCGGTAAAGGTCCCGGTCCAGTCGGACGCCACCATGCCCTTGGCCAATGCGTCTTGCCGCGCCCGCGTCCAGCGCTGGATCATGTTGCGCCCGATGCCTTGCGACAGCACGATTTCAGCGCCGGCGCGGGCCTCGTCGGCAAAACTGTGGGTGACCTGAAGGGCGATCTGGTTCTGGCGCACCTTTTGCGCCGTCAGCACCTGGTTCAGGATCGCCAGGATCACCAGCACCACGCCACCCGCGATCGACAGCCACCCCAGCATCGGATGGAAAATGAAAATCGCCGCGATGAAAAGGGGGGTCCAAGGCAGATCCATCAGCGCCAGCAGCAAGGGCGAGACAAACAGGCCCTGCACCGCATCCAGATCGCGCAAAGCGGCAGAGGCGGCGGTCCGGTCCTGCGGCTGCATGCCGCGTCGCAGCGTCGCTTCGAACACACGCGCATCGAGCGCGGTCTGGAATCGCGCGCCGACCCGCCCCATCACCCGCGCCCGGGCAAAGTCCAGGACCGCCATCAGCGCGTAAAGACCGGTCACCAGCAAGGACAGCGCGATCAGGGTCTCAACCGACCGCGAGGCCAGCACCCGGTCATAGACCTGCAGCATGTACAAGGGGCCCGTCAGCATCAGGATATTGACAAAAATGGAAAAAATGAACGCCCACCACAAAAGCCCGCGCCCCAGCTGGCGGGCGGCACGCAGTTCGGCAGGGCCGGGAAGGGGAGAGGACATCATGCGCCGTCAAATCTCGTTCTGCGGGGAAAGGGCAATCGGGGTCTTGATAGCGGTTCACCCGGGAATGGGAACGAAGCCGGGTCGCTTCGGGCGATTGTCCGCCGAAAGCGCATCTCTACCCCTCCCCCCGCAACCACGCAACAAGCCGGTCGCGGAAAGCTGCATCCACGCCGGGTCCGGACAGGGTCAGCCGCCCATCTTGCCCCTGCAGATGGATACCGCGCGCCACCTCTTCGCGCGGCACGGGAGTCTCGGCGCTCTGTTTCGCGTGCGAAACTGCGGGCGGTCGCGCTTCGGCCATGAGGGCGGCCAGAAGCGCCATCTCGCCTTCAGCATCCAGCGGCCCCAGGGCCCCCAGCCGGTCGCGGATGCATCCCGCGAGCCCCGCATCGGCGGCCAGCGCATGGGCCAGAGCCAGGCCCAGCCGTTCGGGGATGCGGGCGGGATGCGCCAGCACCCCGTCCAACGCCGTCACGATGCCGATAAAGGTCCCGATCTTGGAGCGTTTCGCCCGGCTGGCGGTCGAAAACAGGCTCTGCAAGGCCCTTTGGGTCGTTTGGTACACGCCCTGATCCACCAGCCTCGCCACGATCCGCGCGCGTTCGTAATAGCTGAGGCCGACGCGGATCTCGTTTTCCTCGACCATCGCGACATAGGCATCGGAGGATTCCGCCGGCCGCCGCAACAGGGCCTGCACCGTCCCGAACCGCGCCTCGCCGGTTTCCGCCGCCAGCAAACGCAGCGCACTCAACCGCCGCCAGCCCGAAATCAGCCCATAGCGCCCGGCCCCAAGGTCGACGACATCGATCGGTGTCTGCTGGCCACGCGCGCGCAAGGAGGCCATCAGCGCCGCCAGGTCCTCATCCTCGGCCAGGATCCGGTCGCGCACGAGATAGTCGTCCTGCACCGTGCCCAAGGGCAGCGCCTGCACCAGCCGCCCCTCGACCCGTGCCCTACGCAACTCGTCGCTGACCGCCTCGAACGCCGCCGTGGTCGCGGCATCACCCGCCACCCGTGCGATCGGGGCCGCGGCCATCAGCCCCGGCACCAGCGCTGGTTTCGGCTCTATTCTAGCGGTTAGAGCCTCATCCGCCGCCCAATCACGCTCCACCGGGCTGAGGCGTCTGCGTTTGGCCATCGCTTATCCTTTCCTCTGGCGGGGCAGGTCGGGAGCCTCCCCCAGATCCCGCGCCCAGACCCCCAAGAGCAATCGCTTGAACGCGGCATAGGTCGCATCGAACGTCTCGCGTCCCCGGGTATAGGTCTCGCGGTTAAAATCCCGGTAATCGGCTTCGTAAATCCCGTGCACCCGCTCCCCCGCCTGGCCGATGAGGGCGGTGAAGTCCTGCCGGTAGGGCGAGAGGCTCCGCCCCAGATAGGCCTGCATCAGCGCCGCCATCTCGGCCTGCTGCGCGCCGTCATAGCGGGTGATCACCGTGCGCACCGCGTCCCATTCGAAATGCAGTTCCTCACGCCCCAGTGCGCGGGCGGCGAGGTTTT
>JANPBI010000446.1:0-6641 GCA_031430315.1 Rhodobacterales bacterium
GCCGGCATTGGTATACCCGACCAGCGCCACCACCGGAAAAGGCACCTTGCGGCGGGCGGCCCTGTGCAGTTCGCGCGTGCGCACGACCCGGTCCAGTTGCCGCTTCAGCCGGATGATCTGGTCATCCAGCGCCCGGCGGTCGGATTCAATCTGGGTCTCGCCGGGACCACCGACAAAACCGAATCCGCCCCGCTGACGTTCCAGGTGCGTCCAGGCCCGCACCAGCCGCGTCCGCTGATAGCTCAGCGCGGCAAGATCCACTTGCAGCACGCCTTCCCGGGTTCGCGCACGGGCGGCAAAGATTTCCAGGATCAGCGAGGTGCGGTCCAGAAGCTTGACGCCCCAGGCCTTTTCCAGATTGCGCTGCTGGACCGGGCTGACGGACCCATCGACAAAGACCAGTTCTATTTCATCTGCTTTCAGTCGCACAGCCAAGTCATCAACTTTGCCCGACCCGAACAAGGTCGCAGGCGTCATCCGCGCCACGCGCACCACTTCGGCGCCGCACACCTGCATCTGCGGCAGGGCGGCGGCCAGCGACACGGCTTCGGCCAGACCCAGTTCCGGGAGGCGCCGGGATCGGCCGGATTTCATGTCGGGATGCAAGACGTAGGCGCGGGTGTCGGGGACCCTGGTCGCATGGCCATCGTGCCGGTCCCGGCCCAGCGGGGTCAGGTCGGCATCTGCCGCATCATCCGGCACAAAGGGTGGGTCTTGGGTCAGTCCTCGCCCTCATACAGCGATATCGGCGCGCCCGGCATGATCGTGGAAATGGCGTGCTTATAGACCAGTTGCGATTGTCCATCGCGACGCAGCAGCACGCAGAAATTGTCAAACCAGGTGATGACGCCTTGCAACTTGACCCCATTGATCAGGAAAATCGTCACCGGAATCTTGGCTTTGCGAACATGGTTCAGGAATGCATCTTGCAGGTTCTGTTTATCGGCAGCCATTTGTTATCGGGCCTTTTTTTCTGTCGTTATTGTTGTGCCCGGGTCTAAACCGCCCGCGAAACCCTATAATTCCGCATTCTGGTGCCCAAGCTGGTCAGAGTATGCGTAGGTTTGATCAAAGACACCAGTTCAAAAAATTCTGCGCAAAACTTTATTACCGCCGTTGTTCGCTCCAGGACAACAACGCGACAACAGCCAGCACTTCGATACGACCCAGAACCATGCCAACGGCAACAAGTCCCTTGGCCAAGGCAGAAACGGCGGCAAGGTCGACCGGCTCGGGACCAGCGACCAGAACCAGCGGCCCGGTGGTTGTCAAGGCCGAAACGGCGAGGATAAGTGACGTCTGGAATGGCACGCCCACCAGACTGAACCCCAGCATCAAACCGGCGATGGACATCGCAAAAAGCATGAAGAATATCCAGGCGAAGTAAGCACCTTCGCGGCGTAATCTCCGGGCGGCCTGACCTTCACCGCCGATCGAGTTTGGATGGATGATACGCTCCAGCTCTCGCTGACCATGCCGTGTCAGCGCATAGATCCGCAAAAGTTTGACGCCTCCGGCCGTGGTTGCAACGCCGCCGCCCATCATTGCAAGGCCCAGCAGGATCAGACCCGGCGTGGTCAGACCCGACCAAAGCGTCGCATGGGACCATTCGCTAGAGATGAAGCCGGTCGTCGTCAGAAACGACATGGCGGCGAACATCGCCCCCCAAAGCGCCCGAAAGACCGTGACACTTTTGGCCTCGGTCTCCGCTTCAAGCGAACCGACCCAATGGCGGGCCAGCAAGACCAGCGGCACCAGCACCAGAAAAAAAGCCGCAAGACGCAGTTCAGGGTCACGCCAAAGCGGGGTGGTGCGATCCGTCACAGCGGATCCTGGCATCAGGCGGCGCGACAGGGCCAAAGCCAGCGCCATGTAGACCAGCCCTTCTCCGGCCAGACCGGAAGGACCGATCCCCGCATCCTGTCCGCAGGTGATCCCCGAGGTGGCCAAGCTGGACATCGACAGACAAAGTCCATCCAGAGCGGGTTCACCCAGGATCAAAAGCCCCGCCCAAACTGCCGCGGTCAGCAGCACGTAGGCCGGTCCCACTGCCGCCGCGGCCTGCAAAAAGCGTCGCACCGGGCCTGCGGCCCCACCTCCATACAACCCGCCATCTCCGCCATGCCCGGGAATTCGGCCCAGCGTCACCTCGCGCCCGCCTAGGTTCAGTGGGGCCAGGATCGCCGCCGCCACGATCAAGATGAAGGCGCCACCGGACCAGCCGACCAACGCCCGCCACAAATGCACTGATGGTGGCAATTGTGCTGGTGTGGACCAAAGGGTTGCGCCCGTGGTGGTAAAGGCAGAAATCATTTCGAACCACGCATCGAAGTAAGGCGTCCCGGGCACAGCAGCGACAAACGGAAACGCCAGCCACAACGGCAAGACGACAAATGTCACCAGGAGGGCGAGCAGCGACCCCTGCAGCCGCATGCGACTGGGTTGCCCCATGGTGACGATTCCCAACATGACCGTCAGGAAAAACATGATTGCGCCCGAATATAAAAAAGCCCGACCTATTGCGTGGTCGCGAATGGCAAATGCATGTAGTCCCGGCACCATGGTGGCAATGGCCGCCACCCCCATCAGGATGACGATCAGCGGCAAGAGTTGCAGGCGCTTCAGCATCCCTATGGATCAGAAAAAATCGATGGAGACCTGCAACAGGCGCTCCACTTTGGCAACGTCGCCCGCCATTGCAAACAGGGCAATCACATCGCCGGTCTCGATGCGCAGGTCACCCGTCGGCTTCACCACCTTGTCCCCCTTCATCACGGCGCCGACAAGGACACCTTCGGGAAACTCGATCTCGCGCACAAGACGCCCCGCCAAGGGCGAGGTCGTCAGCACCTGCGCCTCGATCATCTCGGCCTCACCATCGCCGACAGAATAGATCGCACGCACCTTTCCCTGACGGATATGGCGCAGGATCGACGATACTGTTGTCGCGCGCGGGTTGATATAGGCGTCGATGTCCAAGGGTCCCATCAAGGGCGCCAGCGTCGGGTCGTTCACCAAGGCGATCACCATCGGACAGCCGACCTGTTTGGCCCGCACTGCCGCCAGGATATTGGTCTTGTCATCATCCGTGACTGCCAAAAGTACATCGGCCCGGTCAATCGAAGCTTCGTTCAGGATGTCCAGATCCATCCCGTCGCCATTCAGCACGATGGTCCGCTCCAACGCATCGGCCGCAAATTCGGCACGCTTGCGGTCCTTTTCGATGATCTTGGCACGGATGCGGTCGGACCGCGCCTCCAGCGCGCGGGCGACGGCCAGGCCCACATTGCCCCCCCCGATGATGATCACCCGTTCCTGTTTTTTGGTCTTCTTGCCAAAGATTTCCAGCGCGCGGTTGACGTCTTCGGAATGGGTAAAGGCATAGATGCTGTCATTGGCAAACAACTGGTCACCCGCATCGGGCGCAAACAGGCGCCCCTCGCGCCGAACGCCGACCACAATCGTTCGCAAGGATGGGAAAAGGCTGTCCAACTGCCGCAGGGGCGTGTTGAGAACAGGACAATCCTCGGTCAGCGCCAGCCCCAGCAACTGCGCCTTGCCGTTCATGAACACTTCGGAGTCAAACGTCGCGGGGGCCGCCAGGCGTTGTAGCGCGGCCTCGGCCACCTCAAACTCCGGGCTGATGATCACGTCGATGGACAGGTGGTTTTCGCGGTACAGATCGGCGTAGGCGGGTTTCAGGTAGTCCTGCGCCCTGAGACGCGCAATCTTGCGTGTCACGCCAAACACCGAATGCGCGACCTGGCAGGTGATCATGTTCACCTCGTCGGAATAGGTTGCGGCGATGATCAGGTCGGCATCGCGTGCGCCTGCCCTTTGCAGGACATCGGGATATGAAGCAAACCCCACAACTCCCTGAACATCCAGCGCTTCGGTCGCCCGACGGACCAGATCCTCGTTGACATCGACGATTGTGACATCGTTCTTTTCGCCCGAAAGCTGTCGCGCGATCTGCCAGCCAACCTGGCCCGCCCCGCAGATGATCACCTTCATGCACGTCCCCGACGACCGCCGGACGCTGCCGACATCAGTGCCGTAGCTATCCCAAGCGGACCCACGGGGTCAATCGCGGGCCGGACGAAGCGTCAGTCGAGTGTGGCGTCTTCGGATTCGTCCTCGTCGGTGTGCTCCACTCCTCGCAAGCCTGACTTTGAGGTGCCGACGACCCCCAGCGACTTCAGCTTGCGGTGCAGGGCCGAGCGTTCCATGCCCACGAAGTTCGCCGTACGGCTTATATTGCCGCCAAATCTGTTGATCTGGGTCAGAAGATATTCCCGCTCAAACAGTTCGCGCGCATCACGCAAGGGCAGCGTCGCAATGGCGCCACCCAGCATCATCTTGCCACCGCGATCTTCACCTGCGTCCTGGCCGGGCAGTTCCTTGACTTCGATGGCTCCGCCATTGTCGCCCAAGATCAAGATACGCTCGATCATGTTGCGCAATTGGCGGATATTGCCGGGCCAGGGCATGGTTTGCAGCATGGCCTCAGCCTCGCCTGTCAGATTGCGCTTGGGCAGGCCCTGGCTGCGATGGAACCAGTCAATGAAGTGCCGCGCGAGTTCTGGGATATCCTCGCGGCGTTCCTCCAGCGACGGCACTGCAATCGGCACGACGTTTAGCCGATCATATAGTTCCTGCCGGAAACGTCCCGTCGCAATCAGGTTGCGCAAATCCCGCGTCGTCGACGAAATCACCCGCAAATCGACACGCACCTTGTCCGATCCGCCGACCCGCACGAACTGCTGTTCGGTCAGCACGCGGAGGATTTTCGACTGCGTACCCAGCGGCATATCGGCCACTTCGTCGAAATAGACCATGCCGCCATGGGCCTGATCCAGAAGTCCCGGCTCTACGCCGCGTTCGGACCCTTCGCGCCCGAAGAGAACCTCTTCCATCCGATCTGGCTCGATCGTCGCCGAGGACACCGACACGAATGGCGCGCCCGCGCGATTGGAATTTGCATGGATAAATCGGGCGGCCACTTCTTTTCCCGCACCTGGTTGTCCGGTCAACATCACTCGGGCATTGGACTTGGTGACTTTCTCAAGATTGCTCTTCAACCCCTTGAAGACGGCCGATGATCCGATCATTTCCGTGGACGTCACATCGCGCCGTCGAAGGTCGGTGTTTTCCCTGCGCAGACGGCTGGTTTCCATTGCCCGGCTGACCACGACCATCAGCTGGTCGATGTTGAACGGCTTTTCAATGAAGTCATAGGCGCCCTGCTTGATTGCCGCGACTGCAATTTCGATATTGCCGTGGCCGCTGATGATCACCACCGGAACGTCCGGATTGTCACGCTTGACCGCTTTCAGGATGTCGATCCCGTCCATCTGGCTGTCCTTCAGCCAGATATCCAGGATCATCAGTGCCGGTGGATCGGCGTTGATTTCGGCCATGCATTCGTCGGAACTGCCCGCAAGCCGAATGCTGTAGCCTTCGTCACGCAGGATATCTCCAACCAATTCCCGGATGTCTTTTTCGTCATCCACGACAAGGATGCTGCTCATGCCACTTTCTCCTCAGGATCTTGCCCGTTTCGGGGGGTCTTGCGCCGGTTCAGCCTTGGCAGGATGATCTCTGCCATCGCGCCTGCACGCGTGTTGCCGTCAAAAATGGGTGCATCGGCCAAGGCCAATGTCCCGCCATGTTCCTCGATGATCTTCTTGACGATGGGCAGGCCAAGGCCGGTGCCCTTTTCGCGGGTCGTCACATAGGGTTCAAACAGCCGGGCCCGGTCGGCAGGCAGTCCGATGCCATTGTCCATGATGCGAATGACGACATCCATGTCCCGGACTTCCATGATGACCCGGATTTCCGGCCGATGGTCAGGCGCGATACCTTTTTCTTGCAATGTTTCAATTGCTTCTCCGGCGTTCTTGATCAGGTTTGTCAGCGCCTGGTTCAGCATGGTCGGGTCCAGGTCCAGCAACACCGGTGTCTCTGGCACGTCCTTGGCAAAAGTGACACCGGGCTGCCCACTTTCCTGCAACACAATGACGTCGCGCATCAACCGGGCCAGATCGGTCTCCCGCCGTTCAGGTTCGGGCATACGGGCAAACTTCGAAAACTCGTCGACGATGCGGCGCAGGTCGCCGGTCTGCCGGACGATGACATCGGTGTATTGCTCCAGATCCTCGGGTGAGGACACTTCGCCCCGGAAGCGCCGCTT
This sequence comes from Rhodobacterales bacterium, assembly GCA_031430315.1. Classification (GTDB taxonomy): domain Bacteria; phylum Pseudomonadota; class Alphaproteobacteria; order Rhodobacterales; family Rhodobacteraceae; genus JAJNPS01. The sequence continues at coordinate 6,194 of JANPBI010000446.1, forward strand.
GATCCGTTCTGCCGACAACTGGATCGGCGTCAGGGGGTTCTTGATCTCATGGGCGATGCGACGGGCGACATCGCCCCATGCCGCCATACGTTGAGCCGACACCAGCTCGGTCACATCGTCGAAGGCCAGCACATACCCTTCCAACGCTCCGACATCACTGCGTCGCGTGCTCATCCGCACCAGCAGGCTTTCCAGCTTGCCGCGCCGGGTGAGACGCACTTCGTCCTGAACCGCGCCGCTTGTGCTGTCGCGCAGCCGTTCGAATAGGGGGGCGAATTCCGGAACGACAGCGGCCATATCGGATTGCCCGTGTCCTTTGGGCAAATCCAGCAACTTCTGCGCCGCCGGGTTCACGAAATCAAACCTGCCTTCGGGATCCAGACCGAAACCCAGCGGCGTCTGTTTGATTCCGTTTTGACATCCGTGACCGCCGGCGTGATCGGTCTGG